>JAEWEN010000066.1 GCA_023389275.1 Bacillota bacterium | reverse complement strand
TTACCATTTTCAGCAAGCCTTTGTATTATAGATATAAGTCTTTTAACATCTTCAATATGAAGTCCTGTTGTTGGTTCATCTAATATATAAAGTGTTTTTCCTGTACTTCGTTTTGAAAGTTCTGTTGAAAGCTTAACTCTTTGAGCCTCTCCTCCTGATAATTGAGTTGAAGGCTGACCAAGTTTTACATAGGAAAGTCCTACATCATAAAGTGTTTGAAGTTTATTTTTAATTTTTGGTATATTTTCAAAAAACTCTAAAGCTTCTTCTACAGTCATATCCAAAACATCTGCTATTGTTTTTCCTTTATACTTAACCTCTAACGTTTCCCTATTATACCTACTACCTTTACAAACTTCACATGGAATATATACATCTGATAAAAACTGCATTTCAATTTTTATAATTCCATCACCTGAGCATGACTCACATCTTCCACCTTTAACATTAAAGCTAAATCTTCCTGGTTTATACCCTTTCATTTTTGCTTCAACTGTTTGAGAAAATATTTCTCTAATATAATCAAAAACCCCTGTGTATGTTGCAGGATTAGATCTTGGTGTTCTTCCTATTGGAGATTGATCAATATCTACTATTTTATCTATATTTTCAATTCCTAAAATCTCCTTAAATTCTCCTGGCTCTACTTTACTTCTATTAATTTTTTTAGCTACTGCTTTATATAATACTTGATTTATAAGTGTACTTTTTCCAGAACCTGATACACCGGTTACACATGTTATAACTCCTAAAGGTATTTTTACATTAACATTTTTAAGGTTATTTTCATTTGCACCTTTTATTTCTAGATACCCTTTTTCGTGAGGTCTTCTTGTAGTTGGAACTTCTATTTTTTTAACTCCTGAAAGATATTGTCCTGTTAATGAATTTTCATTTACCATAATTTCCTTAGGTGTTCCTGCTGCAACAACTTCTCCTCCATGATATCCAGCACCTGGCCCTATATCTATAATATAGTCTGCTTCTCTCATAGTATCTTCATCATGCTCTACTACTATAAGTGTGTTTCCTAAGTCACGAAGATTTTTTAATGTTGCTAAAAGCCTGTCGTTATCTCTTTGATGAAGCCCAATACTTGGTTCATCTAGTATATATAAAACTCCCACTAAACTTGAACCTATTTGTGTTGCAAGTCTTATTCTTTGTGACTCTCCTCCTGATAAAGTTGATGCTGATCTTGAAAGAGTTAAGTAATCAAGTCCTACATCTTTTAAAAAAGAAAGCCTTTCCTTTATTTCTTTAAGTATTTGCTCTGATACTTTTTTATCCTTTTCACTTAGATTTAAGCTTTCAAAAAAATCTAGCTCATCTCTTATAGCCATGTTACACACTTTATCTATTGTATAATCTCCAACTTTTACAGATAAACTTTCTTTTCTAAGTCTTGCTCCTTTGCACTTAGGACACTTTTTATCAGACATATATGACTCTATTTCATTTCTCATATAATCTGAATTTGTTTCAAGGTATCTTCTTTGAAGATTAGGTATAATACCTTCAAAATGATACATCATTGTGGCTTTTTCACCGTCTCTTGTAAACTCAACTTGATACTTTTCACCTTTATTACCATATAAAATAATATCTATTATATTTTCTCCTAAATCCTTTAGTGGAGTATCTAAATCAAATTTATATTTTTTACTAAGTCCTTCTATTAAAGCTCTACTCCAAGAATCTTCTTTTAGGCTTTTCCAAACCTTTATAGCACCTTGATTTATAGATAAATTAGTATCTACAACTAAATCTTTAGATATTTCCATTAAAGTTCCAAGTCCATCACATTTTTCACATTTTCCATATGGGCTGTTAAATGAAAACATTCTAGGTGTTATTTCTTCTATATTAATGTTGCAATCTGGACAAGCAAAGTTTTCACTATAAAGTGTTTCTTCTCCCTCTAATTGTTGTATAATAACAAGACCTTCTCCAAGCTTTAAAGCGGTTTCTATTGAATCAGATAATCTACCTTCTATTCCCTCTTTTATAATAATTCTATCAACAATTATTTCTATATTGTGTTTTATATTTTTTTCAAGCTTTATATCTTCTTCAAGCTCATAAATCTCACCATCTACTCTAACTCTTACAAAGCCATCTTTTTTTATTTTTTCTAAAAGCTTTACATGCTCTCCTTTTCTTCCTCTAACAACTGGAGATAAAACCTGTAGTTTTGTTCTTTCTGGAAGAGTCATTACCTTATCTACTATTTGATCAATACTTTGTTTTTTAATTTCTTTTCCACATGATGGACAGTAAACAGTACCTACTCTAGCATATAAAAGTCTTAGGTAATCATATATTTCTGTAACAGTTCCAACAGTTGAACGTGGATTTTTATTTGTTGTTTTTTGATCTATAGATATTGCTGGTGAAAGTCCTTCTATGTAATCAACATCAGGTTTATCCATTTGGCCTAAAAACTGTCTAGCATATGAAGAAAGCGATTCCACATATCTTCTTTGTCCTTCAGCATATATTGTGTCAAAAGCAAGAGATGACTTTCCAGAACCTGAAAGACCTGTTATTACAACAAATTTATTTCTTGGTATTTGTACATCTATATTTTTTAAGTTATTTTCCCTTGCTCCTTTTATAATTATTTTATCCTTTTCCATTTTTCACCTCATTATTCACCTTTAAGTGTCTTTATCTTATCACGAAGCTTTGCAGCTTTTTCAAAATCTAATTCTTTAGCAGCACTTATCATTTCTTTTTCTAAAATAGAGATAACTTCCTCTAAGTTATCATTTTCTATAGCGCTTACATCCTCTTCATCTATTTCCTTACTTACTTCTATTACATCATGTATAGGTTTTATAATTGTAGTAGGTACTATTCCATGTTTTTCATTATATTCTGATTGTATTTTTCTTCTTCTTTTTGTTTCATCTATTGCTGTTTTCATAGATCTTGTAACTGTATCAGCATACATAATAACTTTACTTTCAGAATTTCTCGCAGCTCTTCCAACTGTTTGTATAAGAGAAGTTTCTGACCTTAAAAATCCTTCTTTATCCGCATCTAAAATAGCAACTAAAGCAACCTCTGGTATATCAAGACCTTCTCTTAAAAGGTTTATACCTATTAAAACGTCAATTTCACCTAGTCTTAACTCTTTAATTATTTTCATTCTTTCAATAGTATCTATATCTGAGTGCATATATTTAACTTTTATATTTATATCTTTTAAATAGTCTGTTAAATCCTCTGCCATTTTTTTAGTTAGTGTTGTAACTAGTGTTCTAAATCCATTTTCAGTAGTTTTTCTAATTTCCCCTATTAAATCATCTATTTGTCCTTTTATAGGTTTTACCTTAATTACTGGATCTAAAAGACCTGTTGGTCTTATAACCTGCTCTGCTATTTCATCAGCATGTTCAATTTCATATTTAGCTGGAGTTGCACTAACAAATATAGTTTGCCCCATTTTCTTCTCAAACTCTTCAAATGTTAAAGGTCTATTATCATATGCACTTTTTAATCTAAACCCAAAATCAATTAGATTATCTTTTCTTGACTTGTCTCCTCCATACATAGCCTTTACCTGTGGTAAAGTTACATGAGACTCATCAATAAATAGTAAATAATCATCAGGGAAATAATCAATTAATGTATATGGAGGCTCTCCAGCACTTCTTCCATCAAATAATCTAGAATAGTTTTCAACTCCTGAACAGTATCCAACCTCTTTTAACATTTCAATATCATAATTAGTTCTTTGTTTTATTCTTTGAGCTTCAAGTAATTTATCTTCTTCTACTAATTCTTTATATCTATGTTCAAGCTCCTGTTCAATAATTTTTATTGTATTTTCAATTTTCTCCTTAGATGCTGCATAGTGAGATGCAGGAAATATTACAATATGACTTCTTCTACCTAAAACCTCTCCAGTTAAAACATCTATTTCACATATTCTGTCTATTTCATCTCCAAATAATTCTACTCTAATAGCTTTATCAGAAGATGAGGCTGGAAATATTTCAACAACATCTCCTCTTACTCTAAATGTTCCTCTTGTAAAGTTAATATCATTTCTTTCATATTGTATATCTACAAGTCTTTTAAGAATCTCACCTCTATCTTTTTCCATTCCCTCTCTTAAAGATAACATAAGACTTTTATACTCATTAGGATTACCAAGACCATATATACAAGAAACACTAGCTACAACTATAACATCTTTTCTCTCTAAAAGAGCTGATGTAGCAGAGTGTCTTAATTTATCAATTTCATCATTTATAGATGCATCTTTTTCTATATATGTATCTGTATGAGGAACATAAGCCTCTGGCTGATAATAATCGTAATAACTTACAAAATATTCTACAGCATTGTTAGGAAAAAACTCTTTAAACTCACTACATAACTGAGCAGCTAATGTTTTATTATGAGCTAGTATTAGTGCAGGTTTTTGGCACTTTTCTATAATATTAGCCATAGTAAATGTTTTTCCAGAGCCTGTTACACCTAAAAGAATTTCTGCTTTATTTCCTTTTTCTATACCTTTTACTATTTTATCTATAGCCTGAGGTTGATCACCTGTAGGCTTAAACTTAGAAACTATTTCAAATTTATTCATAAAAATCACCTCAAGAACATTTGTTCTTATAAAATTATATCATTTACTTTAAAATTGTTAAACCCCTTTAAAGCATGTATTTTCTTTAAAGAGGTTTTTAAACTATTTCATATTTAGTATTTCATTGACTATTTTCTTATATACATCGTCTACTTTAGAAAAATCTACAGTACTTGAATATATATTCTCTAATATTTCATGAAGATTTTTTATTTCATCAAATATATTTTTAGCTTTTTCTATTTCATCTTTATATTCTTTATTTTTTGATATAAGTATTTCATCTTCTTCATTAACAATTTCCTTATCAATACACTCTTCAAACATATCAATAACTTTATCACTTCCTGTAGGATCTACTATATGAGGATATGTGCCATCTAATATAGCTACTGATAATTCTCTTATAATAACCATATCTAAACTTTTAGGGTCTAATCCACAATGATAAAATTCAACTTCATATCCATTATTAATAGCATTTGTTGCTATTTTATTCATTAAAGTTGATTTTCCAGAGCCTGCTCTACCTTTTACTATATATCTGCTTTCAATATCAAATGTTAATTCATCATAATAACTTACTTGTCCTTGTGGAGTTAATGCACCTGAAAATCTATGAATTTCTTTTCCTTCTACACCTTTATTTTCTTTTATGATTTCATTAGATAGAAATGTTGATATTTGATTTGCCTTTTCAAAATTCATACCTATTAAATATTCTTTTTCTATTTTATCATGTATTATTTTAGCGCTTTTTAATACAGAATATAATTCTTTATATTTTTCAGCTTTTTTATCAATTATTTCTTTTATTTTATTTTTACTTTCCCTTAGCTTATACTCATTAAAATACTCACCAAAATTTACAATACTATCAACTACACCTGGATACTTAGGATCAATTACATGGGGTGCTGTACCATCAAGTATTATTACTTTTATGTCGTGAATAAAAATAGCATCTAGTGAATCCTTATCAGAAGAACAATAAATTAAATCTAACTTATATCCTTTATTCACTATTTCTTTAGCTACTTTTTTCATAAAGGTAGACTTTCCGCATCCTGGTCCCCCTTTTAATATAAATATTCTTTCTCCTGATTTTAATAAATCATCAAAATAAGAAACAAATCCTTCACATGTATTAGCAGCTGCCATATATGATGTACAGTTTTTCATAAAATTCCTCCACCTATTACTTATAAATGCCTTTATAAATATAGTATGTATTTTATAAATTTTCTGTTCCTACTTATAGTTTTAATTATATAAAAAAGAAGCTATTAATTTTAGCTTCTAATTATCATTAGTATTTTGAGATTTACTTTTCTCAATTTGTTTTTTTAAAGTATCATTTTTATCCTTTAAATAAAATAAAACAGCAACTAAAGCAAGTCCTAAAGAAACAGTAACAATTAAAGGTTTTGGTATAGCCTGACCTATAGGAAGTCTTACTAAAATACACATTATTAATATTAAAAGTATAGTAATATCATATATTTTTCTATTTTTCACTATTCTTATAATAAAAAGTGCACATAAAACTCCTATTAATATCATTACCGAAATATTTTGTCCTGACATACAATCCCTCCTTAGCTTTTATAATAACATAAAAATGTAATTAAATTTAATATAGTTTTTGCATTAAATTAAGATTATTTAATATTTGTCGATACTTATGGTAAATCACAAAACATTTATATGTTTTTATGAATTTATGGTATAATTTGTATATTAATATATAAAGGAGGTATATAATTGACTAAAACATTTAAAAATAAACTTTCATGTTTTTTATGTTTGTTAATAACATTATTTTCTGTTTCATCAGTTTACTTATTTTCTAAAAACTTAAAACCACAGCAAGTAGTTTATGCTAGTTCAAATGAATTTAGATCTGCTTGGGTTTCAACAGTTTGGAATCTAGACTTTCCTCAAACAAATGGAAAAGCTAGTGAATTTAAAACCCAATACAATAAGGTTTTAGATTCTTTTGATAAAATGAACATGAATGTTGTTACCTTTCAAATTAGACCACGTGGCGATGCATTTTATCCATCTAATTTAAACCCTTGGTCACATAGACTAACAGGTACACAGGGAAAAGCTCCAGAGGCTGGATTTGATCCACTTTCATATATGGTTTCTGAAACTCATAAAAGAGGAATGAAATATTATGCCTGGTTTAATCCCTATCTTATAACAGAATCTACATACACTGGCAAAACAAAAGAACAAATTCTTTCAACTTTAAGTAGTAATAATTTTGCAAGAAAAAATCCTGATCTTGTATTTTTAGACTCTGGAAAATTATATTTAAACCCTGGAGAACCTAAGGTACAACAATTTATTATTGATACTGTTATGGAAGTTGTTAATAAATATGATATTGATGGTGTTCAATTTGACGATTACTTCTATCCTTATGGTGCTTCATTTAAACAAACAAACCCTGATATGGCTACATATAAAAAGTACGGAAGTGGCTTTTCATCAATTGAATCTTGGAGAAGAAATAACACTGACACATTAATAAAAAATCTAAATACTGAAATTAAAAAGTCAAAATCAAATGTTAAATTTGGAATAAGTCCATTTGGTATATGGGGAAATAATGCAAAACATCCATCTGGTAGTTCCGAGGGAGAAGGAGCTGCTGTTTCAAAAACTTCAATGTCTAGTTATGATGATATATTTGCAGACACTAGAAAATGGGTTAAACAAGGATGGATAGATTATATTACTCCTCAACTTTATTGGTCTTGTGATAATAACGTAGCCCCTTACAAAGTTTTAGTTGATTGGTGGGCAAATGTTGTAAAAGGTACAAATTGCAACCTTTATATAGGACATGCTGTTTACAAATACAAAGATGGACAGGCTAATAGCTACGAAGCTGCACATTGGAAAAATCCATCTGAGATTCTAAATCAAATAGAATATAATAGAAAAAATCCTAATGTAAAGGGAAGTTCATTTTTTAGTTTACGTGATTTAAATAGTAATGTAGCGAATTTTAAAACAAACTTAGTTTCTAAATTTTATACATCTAAAACATCAGATTCTGAAGTTGAAACTACTCCTGAATATACTATTTCTAATTTAAACTTTTATAAATTAGGACTTGGAAATAGGTTAGTTTGGACTGATAGTGATAAAACTTGTGTAAACTACAAAATTTATAGATCTACTTCTTTAATAGATCCTGAAAGTACTTTAGATAAAGATTTAATAACTACTTTTAAAAGAAAAAATAATAGCACATATTTAAGCTATAAAGATAATTCAGTAGATCTTAAAAAAACCTACTACTACTTAGTTGAAGGTATAGACTCAAATGGAAAAGTAATTAAAAAATTCATAAAAAAATAGACCTTTTTTAAGGTCTATTTTTTTATGAATAGTTTTTATATATATATTAAATACTATTAGTAAAATATTATTTAAGAAAGAAGGTGAGTTTATGTCTAAGGAAACTATAAATAAAGACCTTATAATTATAGGTTCTGGGCCTTCTGGTTTAACAGCTGGAATTTATGCTGGAAGAAGTCGACTTGACACTTTAATTCTTGAAAATGAAATTGTTGGTGGACAAATAACAGGTACATATCTTGTTGAAAACTATCCTGGATTTAATGCTATAAGTGGTACTGAACTTGCACAAAAAATGACAGAACAAGCAATAAAATCAGGAGCAGTAATTGATGAATACGACCCTATTGTATCTGTAAAACTTACAGATAAAGAAAAAATTATAGAAACCTCCGGAAAAATATACAAACCAACTACTGTTATTATAGCAACTGGAGCAAAATACAAGCCTCTTCCAGTTCCTGAAGAAGAAAAGTTTCACGGAAAAGGAATTCACTACTGTGAGCTTTGTGATGGAGAAATGTATAAAGGCAAACATGTTTTAGTAGTAGGTGGAGGAAACTCTGCTGTTGAAGCATCAATTTATCTTTCAAAATATGCTTCAAAAATAACTTTAATCCATAGAAGAGATTCTTTTAAAGCTGAAAAATCTATTGTTGAAGATGCTTTAAAAAATGAAAAAATAAATATTCTTTACAATACTGAAGCTGTATCAGCTTTGGGAGATACTGAGTTTAAAGGTATTATACTTAAAAATAATAAATCTAATGAAGAGTATCAGTACAGCGTTGATGGAGTATTTGCTTATGTTGGAATGGTTCCTAAAACAGAACTTTTTAAAAATGACATAGAATTAACTGATAATGGTTATATTAACTCTGATGAAACTACTTCTACAAATGTAAAAGGTGTTTTTGCAGCAGGAGATGTTAGAAAAAAAGAATTTAGACAATTAACTACTGCGGTATCCGACGGAACTATAGCATCTTTAATGGCAGAAAAATACATTCTAAACTTAAGGAGGAATTAATTATGATAAAAATTTATTCAACACCAACATGTCCTTGGTGTACTAAGGTAAAATCATATCTTCAATCAAAAAACATTGACTTTATTGATGTAAATGTTGCCGATGATATAAAAGAAAGAAATGAAATGCTAGAACTATCTGGTCAATCTGGTGTACCAGTTGTTAATATAGATGGAAAAATAATTGTAGGATTTGATAAAGCTGCTATTGATAGCACTTTAAATCTTTAATATTTTAAAGACTATCAATTTTTTGATAGTCTTTACTTCATTTTTTTGGTAAAATATTTTTGTCGGTATTCTATTGAAACTGAACAAAAGGATTTTATAATTTAAAAATCCGAATTATATCCTAAAAGGAATAAGAACGGAGGAGAGCTTATGCAAAGTTTAAGCAAAACACATTTTTCAACTAGAAAACTAGTTATTTCAGCTATGTTTTCATCTATTTCTATTTTTTTAGGCCTTACAGGATTAGGTTTTATAAAAATACCTCCTGTAAATGCTACTATTATGCACATACCTGTAATAATAGCCGCTATACTAGAAGGTCCTATTGTAGGAGCTATTGTAGGACTTATTTTTGGCTTATTTAGTATGTATCAAGCAGTAACTACGCCTACTGTAGTATCATTTATTTTTCTAAATCCAATTATTGCACTTTTGCCTAGAATATTAATAGGTATAACCTCATATTATACTTACCTTTTAATATCAAAAAAATTTAATAAAATTGGAATAGGATTTTCTGCAGCTATTGGAACATTTACAAATACTTTTTTAGTATTGTATTTTGCATACATACTTTATGGTGAAAGATTAGCCTCTGCATTTGAGGTTTCAAGTACTGCTATAGCAGGTGTATTAGCTGGAATTGGTACAACAAATGGTATACCTGAGATAATTATCTCTACCCTTGTAACCATTCCTGTTGTTATTGCAATAAAAAAATTAAAAAGGTAATTTCAAGAGCCTAAGTTTTCTTAGGCTTTTTATTTATATATTGGAGGATAACTTATGAAAGAGATAAATTTTTGTAATATAAGTGGAATAAATCTAGGTCACTATGAAGATACAACTGCTGCTACAGGGTGTACAGTTATACTTGCTAAACAAGGAGCAGTATGTGGAGTAGATGTTAGAGGTGGTGCACCTGGTACCCGTGAAACAGATCTTTTAGACCCTTGTGAAATGATAGAAAAAGTTCATAGCGTTGTGCTTTCAGGTGGAAGTGCATATGGGCTTGACAGTTGTAGTGGCGTTATGAAATATCTTGAAGAAAAAAATATTGGGTTTAAGGTAGGCTCTTCAGTTGTCCCAATTGTTTCTGGAGCTGTTATATTTGACCTTGAAATAGGTAAATCAAATATAAGACCAAATCTTGAAATGGGATACAGTGCATGTTTAAACTCTGAAAACTATAATGATAATATTCAAGGAAATATAGGAGCAGGATGTGGTGCAACTGTTGGAAAAATTCTTGGTCCTATCTCATGTATGAAAGGTGGCTTTGGAAGTTATGCAATAAATCTTAATGGTCTTGAAGTTGGTGCTTGTGTTGTAGTTAATGCTATGGGAGATATAGTTTGTCCTGAAACAGGAGAAGTTATTGCAGGTCCTGTTAAAGATTCAAAAATTTTAAATACTGAGGAAATTATGATTAACAGTTTTAATCTTGAAAACACATTTAAGGGAAATACAACTATAGCATGTGTAGCAACTAATGCTAATTTAACTAAAGCACAATGTAAAAAAATATCTTCTATGTCACATAACGCATATGCTAGAAGCATATTTCCTTGTCATACTATGTTTGATGGAGATACTATATTTACATTATCAACTGGAAATATTAATGCAGATATTAATCTTATAGGAGTTTTAGCTAGAAAATGTTTAGAGAAAGCTATAATAAAAGGTGTTAAATCAGCAAATATGTTACATAATGTCCCTTCATACAACGAAATAAAAAATATATCATTTCCTGGGAAATAAAGTAGAAAAAATGCATCCTAAATTAGGATGCATTTTTTACGACAATATTTCACTTATTTTTTTATTATTATAAATTGACTTTGAATAATCATATTTTAATTTACTAGCATATTTTTTAGCTTCTTTTTTATTATTTAAATTCCAATAAATATTTGCAATATTATATATTGCCTCTTCTGTATAAGAACCATCTTTATCTTTATACTTTTTTAGATATTCTTTAAAATACTTAATAGATTTTTCTGGTTCTTTTTTACTAACTGCACTTGCTAAATGGTAAATAACATGTGGTTCTACATACTCTTCTGTTTTTTCATTATATGCTAAGGTTAAGTACTCTATTGATTCATCTACATTTCCATTTTTATATTTTTCTCTACCTAAATCATAATATAGCTTTTGTTTTTTAGAAGAATATTTTTTCTTTAAATCCTCATATTTTTTAATATCTTTATCATTTAAATTTACCATTTTAAATTGCTCTTCTATAGTTTTTGTATTATCTACACTTAAATTATTTATCATATTTTCTAAAGAAGATATATCTAAAGCCTTTACTTCACTTTTTTCAGGCTCAATTTCTTTTTTAGGTTCTTCTTTTATAGTCTCCTGCTTTACAGGCTCTTCTTTTTTAGAGGTTTCTACTTCTTTAGATCCAGTTTGTTTTAAAGAATTGTCACTTAAAGTTTTATCCACTTTCTCTACACTTGCTTGTTCAACTTTACCAAAATTAAAAGATATTTTAGGCACAAAAACAATCCCTATTATAACTGCTGTAAGAATAGACATTCCTATTATAAAATGGGTTTTATTTCTTGAAAAAATCCCTCTATTTCTAAGTTCATAGTGAAACAATGCATTATTACATATATTATAAATAGAATCTAATATTTTTTCGCTTTTATTAGTTTTATTTAAGTACTCATATATAATAATTAAAAGCTGATCTCCTCTATCTATTCTTATATTTTTATCGTAGTAACTTTGTAAATTACTACAAGCTTCTTTATAGTTACCAAGTTTTGTTATATCTATTGATAAATTATATTTAAAAATAAATTCATTTAAATATTCTATATCAGTTACTATGTTAATTTCCACACTACTAATAGATCTTGCATAACTTATTAAAGAAAGAGCATATGAAAAATTACCTTTATACATATAGTAAGTTCCAAGTAGTGCAATAACATTTGCTAGTTCATTTTCTTTATTAAAATCTAATATTATATCTCCTACGCTTTCTAAATCATTTGTTACTACACGCTTTTTTATAATATTTTGTTTTAAGTAAATAATATTTTCAAGTGACTTATTTAAATCTATTTTTTGACTATAACCGTAAATCTTATTTTTAACTATAAAATCTGCCACATTTATATTTATGTTTTCAATTATATCTATACAAACTTGAATAATATCATCACAGGTTGTAATCTTTTTTATGTCTCCAATATTAATTGTCTCTACTCTTTTTATACTTTGTGCTTCCTCTTTTGGCTTTAACATGATCTCACCTACCATTAATTTCTAAAATACTTTATAATATATAAATTATATAAATAATGTAAATCTCCTCTTTTAAGTTATAATTTCTTTATTTTTTTCACATAATATATAGAATCGATATATTTTAGTAAATCTATTGTATATAATTATAAATTTTGTTATAATAATAGTAATTATTATCAGACTTTTTTAGTATTTTTGATAAAAATAGATTATTTTTCATAATATTCATTATTTTCAAAAATATCTTGAGTTATGATTTATATTCTGATAAAATGTAATCGAAAAACAAACAAGCTTAAAACCTTGTTGTTATATTTTTTAATTTCCGGTTGGATCTAATTTTAGATTTTCAAGAACAAAGAACTTTTAGGGGGGAAAGTTCACCTTTGGTGAACTCTTTTCTCCCTTTTTTGTTTTAATTATTTAAGGAGGTTTTATTATGCACGGTATTATTGAATTTATTTTACAAGTAGGTATTATACTTGTAGTAGGTGAAATACTTGGTATCATAAGTCAAAAGCTTAAAATGCCTAAGGTACTAGGTTTTTTACTTTCTGGTATTGTAATTGGTCCATCTCTTTTAGGTTTAGTACATGAAAGTGAACCTATTCAAGTTATGGCTCAAATTGGTGTTATTTTTCTTATGTTTATGGCTGGTGTTGAAACAGACATTGAAAAATTCAAAACAGCTGGTGTTTCATCTTTTATAATTGCAGTAGGTGGTATAGTAGTTCCATTTTTATTTGGAGCAGTAGCCACTTATATGTTTACTGGAAATATGACAGAAAGTATATTTGTAGGGGTAATTTTAACAGCTACAAGTGTTGCTATAACTGTTCAAACTCTTAGTGAACTTGGTAAGTTAAATACTAAATCAAGTGTTAATATTATAGGTGCTGCTATAATAGATGATATTTTAGGTATTATTATTCTTTCAGTTGCTATAATGCTTGTTGCACCTGGTGCAGCTGACACTGCTGGTGCTGCTGGAATACTAATGATTGTTGCTAAAATTATTTTCTTCCTAATTATTTCAGGTCTTGCTATTAAATTCTTACCAAAAATAGTTGAGAAAGTAATGGAAAAAGGTGACCCTAAAAAGAAAACAGAATCTTTAATTGTTATAACTGCAGGACTTACAATTATATTCTCAATTTTTGTTGAAGAAGCATTAGGAATAGCTGCAATCACTGGAGCTTATGTTTCAGGTCTTGTAATTGCACTTACTAAATACAAACATACTGTTGAAAAAAATATTACAGGTGTTTCTACTTATTTAGTATCACCTATTTTCTTTAGTAGTATAGGACTTACAATAGACTTAAAAACATTAGGTGGAGAAGTAATTCTTCCTATAATAGTAATATCTATAGCTGCAGTTGCTGGTAAATTAATTGGATGTGCTGGTTCTGCTAAGCTTTGTAAAATTTCAAACAAAGAATCTATGCAAATAGGTGTAGGTATGATTTCACGTGGTGAAGTTGCAATAATTACTGCATCACTTGGACTTAGCAAAGGTATTATATCTGAAAGTATGTATCCAACACTACTTGTTGTTATTATAATTACTACAATAGTAACTCCACTACTTCTTAAAGTAGTTTACTCAGATAAAAATAAAAAAGTAGCCTAAAATAAAAAACCGATATCATTTTGATATCGGTTTTATTTTATTTAGATTCTAAAACTTTTACAGCTTCTTTAAATACTGAATCCTGAGATATATTTTTTTCTATTTTAGTTACCTCAGGCATATTAAGTTTTATGTTAGGCTCTATTCCTTTTCCTTGAAACTCTATTTTCGAAGGAGTGTAATATCTTGATATTGTAAATTTAAGTCCTGTTTTGTCTTGAAGATCTATAGTTGCTTGAACTAATTGTTTTCCATAGGTTTTGCTTCCTATTAGTGTAGCTCTATTTAAGTCTTTTAAAGTTCCTGAAACTATTTCACTTGCACTTGCACTATTTCCATCAACAAGTACAGTTAGCGGAAGATCAATTTTACCATTTTGTGTTTTATATTCTGTTTTCTTTCCACCATTGTCTACTGTAGTAACTACAACTTCTTCATCTAAAAGAACATCTAAAACCTTTACAGCTTCATCTAAAATACCACCTGGGTTTCCTCTTAGATCAATTACAATTCCTTTTACACCTTTACTATTTAAAGCTTCAGCATGTTGTTTAAACTGCTCTCCTGTAGTATCGTCAAAACTAGATATTCTAATATACCCTATGTTGTCTACTACTTCACTTTTAACAGTTTTTATATCTATAACAGCTCTTTTAAGTTTTATATCTTTATTTTCTTCTCCACTTCTTTCTATTGTAAGTGTAACTTCTGTTCCTTCTTCACCTTTCATCATAGCAACAGCTTTATCACTTTCTTTTGCATTAACTGACGTTCCATTTACTTTTACTATAGCATCTCCTGGCTTAATACCAGCTTTTATTGCAGGTCCTCCTTCTATAGGCTCAGTTACAACTATTTTATTATCTTTTTCTGTTAAATAAAGGCCAACACCTGCATATGATGAGTGTATTGTTTGCTCAACAAAGGCCTTATACTCTTCTTTATTCATGTATCCTGTATATGGATCTCCAATTCCTGCTGTCATTCCCTTTATAGCTCCATCAATCATTTTTTCTTCTTGCTGTGGAGTTATACTATCTACATACTTTTTCTCTAAAACATTATGTACTCTTACAAGTTTTCTGTAATCAAATAAAAATTCATAATCACTTTGAGATACTAATTTTCTTCCAATGAAAGGAATCGGAACTGTGGTTAATAATATTACTGTAATTATGTTTGTAATAACTACCCACAAAACAATCTTTCTAATGGAGGTTTTTTTATTATTTTTATTGCTCATTTAAACACCTCAATATATAGTTTTATATGTTATTTTATTATATTAAATCATATAACATACCACTAAATCATTTATTACTTTATAATTTTAACATAAATAAAGGTACTTATACATAGTGTATAAGTACCTTTTGACTTTACTATACTTGAAGGAACTTTCTTAAAGAGATAGCACTTCCTGCTCCTCCTATAGCAATTCCTAATAAAATAAACTTCCAGCTTAATCCCCATATCATTTCTCCAAAAGGAACTGGATTAAACATCATAAGTAAATCATTTATTACTCCTGCCATATATTTATATGAAATTGCAAGTAATATTAAAGCTATTATAACTCCTACAAGGCCTAGAATAATACCTTCTATTATAAAAGGCCATCTAATAAACCAGTCTGTAGCTCCAATATACTTCATTATTCCTATTTCTTTCTTTCTTGCATAAACAGTTAATTTTATTGTATTTGCTATTAAAAATAATGCTACAACAGCAAATATCGCCATTAAAACCATACTTGACGTTTTAACTACCTTATTTATATGTAGTATTTTATCTACTTGACTTTTTCCATCTTTAACTTCTGAAACACCTTTTATTTTTGCTAAAGATTGAGAAACTTGTCCTACATTTTCTGGACTAGTAACTCTAACTATATAAGATTCTGGAAGAGGATTATTTTTTTCTAATCCACTAGCAAGATCTGCTTTTTCTCCTAATTGGTCTTTCATTTTTTCAAGAGCCTGTTCTTTTGTTTCATACTTTATTTCTGTAACATTTGGTATTTTCTTTATAATTGGCTCTATTGCTTTTTTATCTTCATCTTTTAACTTTTTATCTAAAAAAACCTTAATCTCTATTTGATCTCCAACTGACTCTATCATATTATTAATATTTAGAGCCATCATCATAATTGCACCAAAAATAAAAATTGTTGCAGTTACTGTTCCAATTGATGCAATACTCATAACTCTATTTCTTGCAATTCCCTTTAAGCTATCAAAAAAGAATTGTTTCATGGTTCTAATCTTCATAGCCGTATACACCCCTTTGCTGGTCTCTAACTACTACTCCTTTTTCAATAGCAATAACTCTTTTTTTCATTCTATTTACTATTTCCTTAGCATGAGTTGCCATAACAATAGTAGTACCACTTTTATTAATTTCCTTTAAAAGTTCCATTATTTCCCAAGATGTTTCTGGATCTAGGTTACCTGTTGGCTCGTCACATATTAAAATCTTTGGATTATTAGCAAGTGCTCTAGCAAGTGCTATTCTTTGTTGCTCTCCACCTGACAGTTGATTAGGATATTGATTTGCTTTACTTGAAAGTCCTACTAATGATAATACTTGTAAAACTCTTTTTTTAATATCTTTAGGGTTTGCTTCTATTATTTTCATTGCAAAAGCAACATTTTCATAAACAGTTTTTTCTGTTAAAAGTCTAAAGTCTTGAAAAACTACTCCTAAGCTTCTTCTATAATGTGGAACTTCTTTTCTTTTAAGTGTATTTACTTCTTGTCCATTAACAACAATTTGTCCACTAGTTATATCTACTTCTTTTAATAAAAGTTTAATAAAAGTTGATTTTCCAGCTCCACTTGGCCCAACTAAAAATACAAACTCACCTTTTTCTATATCTATGTTTATATTTGAAAGGGCTATATGATTATTATTATAAACCTTTGAAACATTTTTTAACTTAATCAACTAATAATCCCTCCTTTTTAATTACCTATTTTACACACAAAAATATGATAACATATTATTATTCATTAATACAGTATTACTTAACAATACTTAAAAATTACCAATATAATTTATAATTTTTAAAAAGTTTGTACTATATAATATATTTTTGCATTATTAAGCAATACAAGTCGAATAATACTTAAAATTATTCGACTTGCTTTAAATCACTTATATTATTTTCTTTTTATAATTTCTTTTGCTGAGTTTACAATATTCTCTGCTGTTAGTCCGTATTTTTCAAGAAGCTGAGCTGGTTTACCAGACTCACCAAATGTATCATTTACTCCAATTCTTTTAACTGGAACAGCTACATTTTCAGATAAAACTTCACATACAGCACTTCCTAGACCACCTATAATATTGTGCTCTTCACATGTTATAACAGCACCTGTTTTTTTAGCAGATTCTATTAAACTTTGAGAGTCTATTGGCTTTATAGTATGTATGTTTATAACCTCTGCATCTATACCTTCTTCTTTAAGAAGATTTGCAGCATCTAGTGCTTTACTTACCATTATACCAGTAGCTACAATAGTAACATCTTTTCCTTCTTTTAATTTAACTGCTTTTCCGATTTCATATTTATATCCGTTTTCGTCATTAATAGTAGGTACTGCTGATCTTCCAAGTCTTATATAAACAGGACCATTATATTCAGCTGCTGCTCTAACTGCTGCTTCTGTTTCAACATCATCTGCTGGGCAAATAACTGTCATGTTAGGAATACTTCTCATAATTGAAATATCTTCTATAGCTTGATGAGATGCACCATCTTCTCCAACTGTAAGTCCAGCATGTGTTGCTGCTATTTTTACATTTAGCTTTGGATAGCAAATAGAGTTTCTTATTTGCTCAAAAGCTCTACCTGCTGCAAACATAGCAAATGTACTTGCAAAAGGTATTTTCCCGCATGTTGAAAGTCCAGCTGCTGTTACAACTAAATCTCCTTCTGCAATTCCTATATTAAAAAATCTTTCTGGATGCTCCTTTAAAAAGTCTGCTGTTTTTGTTGATTTTGAAAGGTCAGCATCTAAAACAACTATATTTTTATTTTCACTTCCTAGCTTAGCTAGTGCTTTACCGTATGCTTCTCTTGTTGCTAAATTAGCCATTAATAACACCTCCAAGTTCTTTAAGAGCTTCTTCACATTGCTCTTTGCTTGGGGCACTTCCATGCCATCCTGCTTGATTTTCCATAAATGAAACGCCTTTTCCTTTAACAGTTTTTGCAACTATCATTGTTGGCTTTCCTTTAACAGCTTTTGCCTCGTCAATAGCTTTAAATATTTCTTCAAATGAATGTCCATCTATTGATATAACATTCCATCCAAATGCTTCAAATTTATTTGCTATAGGATTAACATTCATAACCTTTTCTGTATCTCCATCAATTTGAAGGCCGTTATAGTCAACAAATGCAGTTAAGTTATCTAGTTTGTAGTGTGCTGAAGTCATAGCAGCTTCCCAAACTTGCCCTTCTTGAAGTTCTCCATCTCCAAGATATGCATAAACTCTAAAAGTCTTACCATCTAGTTTTCCTGCAAGAGCCATTCCATTAGCTGCTGATAAACCTTGACCTAAAGAACCAGTAGACATATCAACACCTAGTGTATCATTCATATTTGGATGTCCTTGTAGATTTGAGTTTATTTTTCTAAGTGTCATAAGCTCTTCTTTTGGGAAATATCCTTTTTCAGCTAATGCTGCATATAAAACAGGTGCAGCATGACCTTTTGATAGTACGAATCTATCTCTATTCTCCATTTTTGGGTTTTTAGGATCAATATTCATTTCACCAAAGTATAATGCTGTTACAATATCAGCTGCTGATAAAGATCCTCCTGGATGTCCTGAAGCAGATTCTGTAAGCATTGTTATTATATCTTTTCTAATAGTAGTTGCAACTTCTTTTAACTTATTAAAATCTCTTGTCACCATTTTCGCCCTCCTTTATGATATACAAATCTTTTTATTCTTATATACTATTTTATATTATAACAACTTTTAAATAATTATTAAACCAATTTTAAGTAAAAGTGCTATATAATTTGTCATTTTTCAATATTATATGATGAAAATATAAAAAGACTTAGCAAATTGCTAAGTCTTATAAATCTATTAATCCTAAACTTATTGTTAGTGCCTCATCAACTTTCGGAATTAAATTAGAAGATAAACTTCCAACTTTCTCCTTAAGTCTTTTTTTATCTATCGTTCTAATTTGTTCTAACAATATAACTGAATCTTTGTTTAAACCATCGTAATCCTTAGAATTTATCTCTATGTGTGTTGGTAGTTTTGCTTTATTAATTTGAGAAGTTATTGCTGCTACTATAATCGTAGGGCTATACTTATTGCCAACATCGTTTTGAACTATGAGAACAGGCCTTATTCCTCCTTGTTCAGAACCTATAACAGGGCTTAAATCAGCATAGTATATATCTCCTCTTTTTACCACCTGTGCCATTATCACAATCACACTCCGCTAATCCTACTTCATATTTAGCAAGTTCTAAACAATCTATGTTGATACCACACTCTGAAATTTCACAATTAATATTGCCCATTTCTTGGTATCCCTTTTTCATAAGCTCTTTTAAACCTTTTCTTTTTCTTTCATTAATATAATATACTACAGTTTTTCTTATAACATAATTTTTTTCTTTATCCGATTTGCTTTTATGTGCCGTATTAAACTCTTCAAGCAAACCATCTGGGAGATTTAGTAGTTTTTTTATCTTTTTCATTATTATTTACCCCCTAAATTCACCTATGTATATAATTATACTTTATGTATATCTAGGGTGTCAAAATTGTCATAGTGTATACATATACTGGTTTAGAGATTAATGTTATATCCTTATATATTAAAGTATGCTTAAACAAAGTTTTTTATTCTAACAACTTTATTATTTTCAGTATATACTCTTGGCACCCTTTTAGAAACCATACATAAAACCTCATAAGATATAGTATCTATTTTACTTGCTATAACATCTGCACTTATATTGAAATCAGATGTTTTTCCCATGATTATAACTTCATCTGATACTTTTACATCCTCACATTCTGAAACATCTACCATACACTGATCCATACATATTTTGCCTACTACTGGGCAAAGTTTATTTCCTATAATTACACTTGCCTTACCAAATAAAAGTCTTGTAAATCCATCAGCATATCCTATAGGTATAGTAGCTATTTTCATTTTTTTATCTGCAGTAAATTTTCTTCCGTAACTAATAGATGTTCCTTTTTCAACTTCTTTAATATAAACAATATTAGACTTTAATGTCATTACAGGTTTTAGATTTAATTTATTTTGATTTACTTCACTAGATGGATAATATCCATAAAGTATTATTCCCGGTCTTACAGCATCAAAATAAGCCTCTTCAATATCTAATATTGCCCCACTATTTGCTATATGCTTAATTTCTATATTTATTCCTTCTTTTTCAATAGAATTTATTATATTTTTAAATCTTTTAAGTTGAAGATTTGAAAACTCTTTATCTGCTTCATCAGAAGTTGAAAAATGAGTAAATAGTCCTTCAACACATATGTTAGGCAAGTTTATTATATTTTTTATTTCTTCTACAATATTATCATTTTCAGTGTATCCTAGTCTTCCCATACCAGTATCTACTTTTATATGGATTTTAGCTATTTTATTTTGTTTAACAGCTTCATTAGATATAGATTTTGCAGTACTATAACTAAATACAGTTTGTGTAATATTATTTTCTACTATAGTATCTGAAAATGTTTCAGGACTATAACCTAAAACAAGTATTGGATCTTCAAATCCATTTCTTCTAAGCTCCATAGCTTCTGTAACAACTGCTACTGCAAAATAATCTACACCTTCTTCTTTTAGTACTCTTGCAACTTCTAAGGCTCCATGACCATAAGCATCAGCTTTTATAACACCAAATATTTTTTTATCTTTAACTACTTTTTTTATTTCCCTAAAATTATGCCTTAAATTATCTAAATTAATTTCTGCATAACATGGTCTTAAATGATCTAGCATATTTTCACCCTCGTTAGTATGTAATTTGTATTTTAATTTAAAATAAACTCTTTATCGTCAATAGTTGGATTATACTTAAAGTTAAAATAACTTATCTCAACTACAACTTTATCGTTTTCATCATATATTTCAAATAAAATAGGTATAAAACTTTTTTCATCAACATATAACTTTCCATAACTTCTATTGTCACTTGGATTTTTTAATGATGCTTTATATTCTATACACTTTTTATTATTTTTACTTACCGTACTTTTCTTTAAGTCCTTTGATTCAAAAAACTCTTTTTTAATTATTCCTGTACACATATTTTCATTTGTTTTATCAATATTATTAAACTTTACTGTTTTTCCTATAGCAGGATGATGTATACTGTACTCTCCATTTTTAAAAACAGTTTTTTTCCCACTTAATTCTTTTGGTTCTATAGTTTCTACCTTTATACTTGAAGGACTTTTTAAGGTTTGCTTTACCTTATATATAGTAGAAGATTTATTTCCATGTACTTTAATTACTGCATCTGATGTATAAGATTTCATTGTTACAATTTTTTCATCATTACTATCAATAATTTGTGATGATTTACAAGAAATTAAAAAGACACTTAATAAAATAAAAAAATATAGCTTTAAATACTTCACAGTACCACCTTTAAAAATATTTATACTGTATACATATTCTAAAATTCTTTTAGGTATTACTATCTTATATACTCTCCTATATAGTTTGTTAAATCTAAAGCCTTTACTCCATATCCATAAGTTTCATATGCTCTATCTCCTGAAAGCCCATGTATATGACTTCCTAAAACTGCTGAGTCATAGGGAGCATATCCTTGACCTAAAAGAGAGCAAATCATTCCTGTTAAAACATCACCACTTCCCCCTGTTGCCATTGAAGGGTTACCTGTTTTATTTATATACACATTATCCTTATAAGCTACAACTGTTTCATGTCCCTTTAAAATAACAGTGCAGTTATAATTATTTGCAAAATCCTTTGCTACTTTTTCTCTATTAGAATTTATATGTTCAACACTAAGTCCTGTTAATCTACTCATTTCTAAAGGATGTGGAGTTAAAATAATCTCACACTCTCTTTTAGATTTTAATATTTCTGTATTTAAAGACAATATATTAAGTCCATCTGCATCTATAACTATAGGTATATTAGATTTTTTTATTATTTTCTCTAAAGACTTTAAAAGATCTCCTTCAAATCCAATACCTACACCAAAAGCTAAAGCATCTGATTTTTCTATTATTAAGTTTATATCTTTTTCATCTAAATTAACAGTTCCATTGTTGTGATTTAAAGGAGTATAAGTGGCCTCATAAACACTTGTTGCAACTCTATCTATTATACACTTTGGTATTGCACAATTAACAAGACCAGAGCCTGTTCTAATTGCTGCTATAGCTGCTAAAATTACAGCACCAGACATAGTATAGCTTCCACCTATAATAGATACTTTGCCATAATCTCCTTTATGAGAATTAGCATCTCTTTTCTTTAAAATATTTAAAGGATAGCTATTTATATTTTTATTACTTTTTTTTATAGCAATTGCATTGGCTACTGCATATTCTTTTTCGTGGGATATACTTAATTTTATATAGTCTATTCCTTTATCCTCACATATTTCTTTAGCCTTTCCATGTAAAACAACATAAGGTTCATTTTCATCTCTTAAAACTTCAATATCCTTAAATTTAAAACCTGTAAATCCTGTTCCCATAGATTTTACTATAGCCTCTTTAGCTGAAAAATAGCCTGCAACACTTTCACTTCTTTTATTTTTTAAATATTCTCTTTCCCTTTCTGTGAAAAACTTATCCATAAATCTTTCCTTACTTGAAAGCCTCTCTACTCTATTTACTTTTATTATATCTATACCTGTTCCATATATCATAAGCTAACACCTCAAGGTAAATAAATTAAAAATAGCATAGATTACTCTATGCTATTTAGTATTATTATAATAAAACATTTCTTTTAATAAAACCCTATTATTTAAAGCTTAGATACAACTTTTATTTAAGTTATCTGATAACACATCATAAAAGTGAATTGGAGATACTGTGTTATCTGCAAGATACTTTATAGTCTCTAATGCATATTCCTTTGATGTTGTAAAGTCTAGTGTAGAAGTTTTTTCATAGTAATTAGTATCTTTATTTGTACTAACTACTTCTATACCATATATGTCTGCTTTTTTGTCGAATTCTACTACATCTCTTTTTTTAGTTAGAAAATATGAATATACATATTCATTTCCATCTAAATCACTACATATTACATTTTCAACTTCGATTTTCACCATAATCTCTCCCCCTAGTAACAAACATCTAATACATTTATGATTTTACCACCTTAACTATAGATAATTATGTAATAATATAGGGATTGATTTTCTATTATTTTAGACATTTTACTACTTATATTTGGAATATTATTCTTGTTTTTTACTACTTTTAACATTCAATTACATATATAGGAATTTTTAATTCCATATAATACAATTTTATTAAAATAAGAGTAGCTTTATGTCGAAAATTTATATATAAAAAAGAGCTACTTTTTAATAGCTCTTTAAAATTACTAATCTTTGTATATATGCCAAAGGTGATCATTTCCACCTTTTGTAAATACATCTATTCTTCTTCTACCCCAACTACAGGCTGAAGGTTCAGATTTTAAAAATCCTCCAATACTTTTCCATTCACTCCATCTTTGTCCGTCCCAATTTTTCCATATAAGTTCATTATTTTTTCCTCTTGCAAAGCAATCTATTTTATTAGCTTCTGTAGAGGTTGCAGTAGGAGCAGATGTTAAAACTCCTCCTAGGCTTTCCCAATCAGACCATCTAGCTCCATCCCACCATTTATGCCACATTGCATTATCACTACCTTTTACAAAAGTATCTATTCTATTAGGTCCCCAGCTACAACAACTTGGTGATGAGGTTAATACTCCCCCTAGGTTTTCCCAATCAGACCATTTAGCTCCGTCCCACCATTTATGCCACATAGCCCCATCAGTTCCTCTTGCGAAGGTATCTATTCTATTATATCCCCAACTACAACTAGCTGGAGCAGAAGTTAAAACCCCTCCTAGGTTCTCCCATCCTGACCATTTAGCTCCGTCCCACCACTTATGATACATTGCATTATCAGTTCCTCTTACAAAGGTATCTATTCTATTATATCCCCAGCTACAACAACTTGGTGCTGATTCTAGTATACCACCTAAACTTTCCCATCCTGACCATCTTCCATTATAATATTTATGGTACATAGCTTTATCTTCGCCTCGAACAAAAACATCTATTCTATTTTTACCCCAGCTACATGCAGAAGGTCCACTTGTAAGAATTCCTCCTAAGTCTTCCCATCTAGACCATCTTTCCCTATTATTTTTGTTATTAGGAATACTAGAGATTATTGTTTTATACATTACTTTCTCTAATATGTTTCTTATAACATTTGCAGGTATACCAGATATCATACTTACTAAAAGAACTTGATTATATGCATTATAAAAATCTCTTGATAAATCTTTAGCCTTTTTAGTATCATCTCCTGAGTACCTAGATTTATTATCTAATGCATAACTTACCATTAAAGATAGAATATATCTTGCAGCTACTTTATTTACATTATATTTTTTAAACTCTTCATATATATCAGGATCCGACTTTTCAATTTCCATTAATATTTTATTTACATCACTTGATGAAGCTCTTAAAAGATCCTTTGATTCAATATCTAAATCTACTTTAAAATATCCTTCTCCCTTTCCTCCCCTTACCTTATTCATTACACTTTCTCCACTTATATACTCTGTGTCTTCATTACAAAAGCCATACTTAGGGTATATAAAATGTGGATACATATCTTCATTAACCCCCATAAAAAATACCTCCACTTAATCTCATTTTCTATAATATTCAGTGAAGGTTAAAATTGTTACTGAGTTATACTATCCTTAAGTGAATAATATAACCTTCCAGTTCCATATTCATTTATATAAATATAATTTCCCTTAAGATTTTGTAAATACTCTTTCTTTATATTTTCTATATTGTTTATTTTAGAATTATTAAACTTACTATTATCATCCCACTCAATAAACATAGAATCTACTTCTCCTGTTTTTCCATTAATATTAACAGAAACATATTGATCTTTAACGTCTATATCATCATATATTCTGTTAAAAACAAAATTATAAGATGCTCCATTTAAAATTTCTTTTTCTGCTTGAGTAAAATTTAAATTTTTCACTTTATCATTATAAATTAAACCTACGCTTTTTATAGCAGTTTTATAAGCAGTTTCAAAATCTATATCTTTATTTTTTATTTTAGTTTCTATATCTCCATCTTTATATATATTTAAAACTTTATTACCTTTTTCATCATATTCAATAAAGTATTTTTCCTTTTTACTTAAAACAACGCACTTTATAAACTTTTTATTATTTTCATTTATTAATTTAGCTGATATAGCTTTTCCTTTTTTTTCTGTAAGTGAATAAACTATTTCCTCTGCTAACTTTTTAATCTCTTCATTTGACTTAGATTTTTTATTAATATCTTTTAAGCTTTTAGTATTATTTTTTTCAACTATGTATTCACTTTCAAATAAACTTTTAATTTTATTTGCATTTACATCTATAAGATATTCTTTTCCCTTTTCAACAACAAAATCTAAAACATATTCATTTTTCTTTTTCACATAGTAAGGGCTAACTTCCTTGCTTTTAGATAATATATTTATTGCCTCATTTTTAGTTAGCTTATTAGTTAGCTCTTTTTCAAAATTAATATTAGACCAGTTAATATTTAAAGATAAAAATCTTTCTCCAGTTTGATCTAATACTATTTCGCCACCTTCTTCTAAAACAGGTATATTATTAAAAGTTCTTTGAATTTTATAGTGAAGATTGTTTGAATTGTTACTACGATTTGTTAAAACTAATTTTATATCTGATTTTTGATGTGATAAATATTCTTCTATAAACTTTTCAACTAATTTTTTAGATTCATCTACATTTAACTTTGATTTACTATTTGCTTTTAACTCATCTTTTAAATAAGCATATAATACAATGCCTTTTTTATTTATTTTAACTACATATTTATTTTCACCATTAACATCTCCAAATACCTCAAATATATTATTAAGCTCTTCGCTGCACCTTAGCTTTACATTACTTAAATCTACTTTAAAAAACTCCTTAAGTAGATCTTTGGTAATTTGCTTTGCCTCATCTACACCTATTTCATCTTTTTCATTTTTATCTTTTTTTGTAGCAACCTTATTAACGTTATTTTCTATACTACTACTTAACTTTTTAATTTTAATATTATCAATACTATTTACACTGATTTTTTTAAAATCAAAAATTTCACCTATAGATTCTTTTGCATAGCTATATGATAAGGGCAATACAGTAAGTATTGAAATAGCACTTAAAGATGTTATTATAACTTTCTTTTTATCTTTTATTGTTCCCCACCCCTTTTAGTAATCTTTAGTAAATATAATTATATATTAATAAATATTAAATTATAACTTAATTCGTTAGACCTATTAATACATGTAATAATTATAAATTACAAGTTATTTTAGGTATCATCAAATTAGTTATGTAATATAGATTTTCATAAATATTGCTGTCTAAAATATGCTAGAATACATTAGTAGAATTTTAAAGATTTATATATTTTTTTATTGTATTTATACCTATATTAAAAATTTTATAACTTTTTTTGTTAAATTAAAAAAAGTGGCACATATTGTATTGCACCACTTTAAAATAATATTTACTTTACTATGTTTTTTAAGCATCCAATGCTTTCTATACAGCATTCAACAACGTCACCTGATTTTAAATATCCTTTAGGCTCCATTCCCATACCAACTCCTGATGGAGTACCTGTTGATATAATATCCCCTCTTTTAAGTGTTATTCCTTTAGATAACTCACTTATAATACTATCTATATTAAAAATAAAATGCTTTGTATTTGAATTTTGTCTAACTTCCCCATTTACACTGCATTTAATATTAAGCTCTGGTGGATAAGAAATTGAACTTTTATGTAGTATATAAGGTCCTATTGGACAAGTATTGTCTAAGCTTTTACCTCTAAACCACTGTTTATGTTTTCTTTGTATATCTCTTGCTGAAATATCATTTAAAATAGTATATCCAAAAATATACTTATGTACCTTTTCCTTTGGAATATTACTTCCTGTTTTTCCTATTATAACTGCTAATTCTGCTTCATAGTCTAAACTATCTGTTATATCTTTATGTAGTTCTATACTTTCATTAGGCCCTACAGTTTTATCCACCATTTTTGTAAAAAATACTGGATATTCTGGAGTTTCATGTTCTGCATCTATTACCTTAGCAACCTCTTTTATATGTTCTTTATAGTTTTTTCCTACACATATAATGTTTCTTTTAGGCTCAGGTATTGGAGACAATATTTTAACATCATTAATACTTATTCCATTAGAATACTCATATTTATTTATATCATTTATATAACTATCTGAAAAATTGTCTATAAAATCTAATATTCCTGAAAACTCTCTCCCTAATATATTACTTAAAGGATATACTAAATTATCTTTTAAAATTCCTATTTGTTTTTTATTATTATACATAAAATTCAAAAATAACATTTTGCCCCTCCTTAGTAAACTAGAAACTTTATATAAAAACAGCTAGAGAGAACTCTCTCTAGCTGTATTATAACATTTTATTGATAAATTGTTTTATTCTAGGATGTTTTGGGTTTTCAAATATATCCTTAGGACATGAGTTTTCAAGTATTTTTCCTTCATCGAAAAACACGACTTTATCAGATACTTCCTTTGCAAATCCCATTTCATGTGTAACTATAAGCATTGTCATTTTCTCTTCAGCAAGATCCTTTATAACCTTTAAAACCTCACCTACAAGCTCTGGGTCAAGTGCAGATGTTGGCTCATCAAACAACATAATATCCGGTTTCATAGCAAGTGCTCTTGCTATAGCAACTCTTTGTTTTTGACCTCCAGATAATTGACAAGGATAAAAATCTACTTTATCTAAAAGACCTACTTTATCTAATAGTTTTTTGCCTTCTTCTATTGCCTTTGCCTTATTAACTTTTCCAACTACTAAAGGAGCTTCTATTATATTTTCTATAACAGTTTTATGAGGAAATAAATTAAATCCTTGAAAAACCATACCAACTTTTTTAAGCCCTTCTTTTGCCTCTTTAAGCTTAACTTTAGCACCATTTTCTTTTATGCCTGAAGTTTGAATATCTTCTATTAATATTTTTCCACTATCTATTGTTTCAAGAAATGCTATACATCTTAAAAATGTACTTTTTCCACTTCCTGATGGTCCTATTATAGATACTACCTCACCTTTATTAACATTTAAACTTACATCTTTTAATACGTTTAAATCTTTAAAACACTTATTTATATTTTCTACTTTTATCATAATCTAACACCTCTACTCATACACAGAAAGTTTCTTTTCAAACTTTCTAAATACAACAACTACTATGTAAGTTAATATAAGATAAATTGCTGATGCAATTATATATGGAGTTATACTTGCATCTCTATTTGCTAATTGATTAGTAGCTCTTAGTATATCTCCTAGGGCTATAACCGCAAGTAGGGCAGTATCTTTTATAAGCGTTATTGTTTCGTTACAAAGTGGAGGTAATGTTCTTTTTATAGTTTGAGGAAGTATTATTCTAATAATAGTTTGAGTTTTACTCATTCCGAGAACCTGTGCTGCTTCATATTGTCCTTTATCAATAGACTCTATTCCTGCTCTAAATATTTCCCCAAGATATGCACCATAGTTTAAGGCAAATGTTATAGCAGCTGCCTGAAATGGGCTTAAAACAAGGAAATCTATTTCTAAAAGAGCCAGTCCATAATATGCAAAGAATAATTGTAGAAGAAGTGGAGTTCCTCTAAAAACCCATGTATAAACTTCAAGTAAAGGCTTTATAGGACCTTTACCAAAAACTTTGCCTATAGCAACTAATAGCCCTAGTGGAATAGATGTAATTATTGTAACAGCAAATATTACAGTCGTTAGTGTTAAACCTTCTGTTAAAATGTATTTTGTTGATTGTAAAATGTATTCCACTGCTATTCCTCCTAAAATTCTATTTAATTACAATATCTTCTCCAAACCATTTTTTTGATATTTCAGCTGTTGTTCCATTAGCTTTTAACTCATCAATAGCTTTATCTACTGCCTCTTTAAGCTTAATATCACCTTTTCTAAATCCTATTGCATAGTATTCTTTTCCTAAGTCTTCAGCTAAAAATTCATATTTATCTTTTTCTTTTGCTACGTAATATTTTGAAACAACTTCATCCATTAAAGCTACATCAATTCTACCAACTTTTATGTCTACTAAAACATCTTTATTTTTAGGATATGCTTGGTTTGATGCTACAGATGTTGAAAGTTCTTTATGTTTTTCAAAAGCTGCACTACTACTACTTTTATCTTGGAATCCTATTTTTTTATCCTTCATATCTGCTATTGTTTTTATAGCTGATCCTTTTTTAACAACAAAAGCTTGTGTATTTTCTAAATATGGTTTTGAAAGTGTCATTTTTTCTTCTCTTTCTTTATTAATTGACATTCCATTCCATATAGCATCTATTTTTTTAGTTTCAAGTTCCATTTCCTTTGAGTTCCAATCAATTGGCTTAAACTCAACTTCAACTCCTAGTTTTTCTGAAACTTTTCTCGCAAGGTCTATATCAAATCCTACAATGTTACCTTTTTCATCTCTAAATCCCATTGGTGGAAAACCGTCATCTAATCCAATAACAATTTTTCCTTTTTCTTTTATATACTCAAGTGATTTATCTTCAGCTGGTGTAGAAGAAGTCTGTTTTTCTTCTTTTTTTCCACAACCTGTTAAAATCAATGAAAAAGCTAAAATAGCAAGTATTATTAAACTGATTAATTTTTTCATTACTCTATTCCCCCTTAAATGTTTTATTTACAAACTTATTATACTTTACCACGATAAATTTGTAAAGTTATAAATCGATACTTTTATATAAAAAACAAAGACCCTAATTAAAGAGTCTTTGTTTTTTTAAATTCTATTAAAAATGTTATTGTTCCAATAATCAAAGTTGGAACTATCCATCCAAGTGTTACATTATAAAGTGGCAGTTTTTCAAATAACTTTGTTATTAAAGGTATTTTTATATTTAAAGAATCTAATGTATTAATTATACTTATACAAAGAGCTGTAATAACAGTTATACTATAAAGAATTTTAGTATCTTTAATTTTTTCATATAAAAATGCTAAAATTATTACTATTATTACTGCTGGATAAATAATACTTAAAACTGGAATTGTTATTTCTATAAGTTTATCAAGACCAATATTAGCTATTAAAAATGAAACGAAAGATACAATTATAACCCATTTTTTATAGCTAAGTGATGGAAACTTACTGTGAAAATATCTACTACTTGCACTTGTTACTCCTATACTAGTTGAAAGACAGGCAAATGCTATTACAATACCTAAAATACCAATTCCAAAATCACCAAACATATATCCCATTACATTTGTTAGTATAACAGCTCCATTTGTAATTCCTGTAAATACATTTGAAGTTGCTCCTACATATGTTAATGCAATATATACAAATGTTAGTCCAATTCCTGCTATTATAGATGCTATTGATGCATATTTTACAATATCTTTTTTATCTTCTATTCCATAATCTTTAAATGTGGCAACTAAAATATTTGCTACAACAAGTGCTCCTAAAGCATCCATTGTTAAAAACCCTTCTACAAATCCTTTAAAATACGGTGTATGAACATAATCACCTGTAGGAGTTCCAATAGGACCTGCTGGATTTACCATAACAAATATAACCATTATGCCTATAACTATAAATAATAAAGGAGTTATAATCTTCCCTATAAAATCTACCATTTTATGAGAGTTCATAACAAAATAATAACTAATTACAAAGTAAATAAGTGTTACAAAAAACATAATTACAGAAGAATGTTTTTGTAAAAGTGGTTCTATACCTATTGTATAAGTTACAGATGCAGACCTTGGAACTATAAATATAGGACCTATTGCTAAATAAATTATTGTAGGAAATATAGTATAAAACCATTTTCCAACCTTTTTACCTAAAAGCTCTATCCTGCCATAAACCATAGAACCTGCAATTGCTCCTAAAAGAGGTAAACATACACCTGTAGTTACAAATCCTAATACAGATGGTATAAAGTTTTGTCCTGATTGATACCCTATTAAAGGAGGAAATATTAAGTTTCCCGCTCCAAAAAATAAAGCGAAGGTCATAAACCCTATTTTTATTAAATCTTTCTTTTTCACCTTTGTGCTCCTTTTATTGTGTTCTTAATCTTTAGTATGTTTATGTTTTTAATAATTTATTAATATAAAAAGGGATAGACAAAATCTATCCCTGAAACATCTATTTTAGTTTCAAGACTCTCATTGAATTTAAAACTGCTAAAAGAGTAACTCCTACATCTGCGAAAACCGCTTCCCACATTGTTGATAGTCCTATAGTTACAAGAGCTAAAACTATTAACTTTATTCCAAGAGCTAAAACTATATTTTCAATAACAATTTTAAATGTAAATTTAGATATTTTTACAGCTTCAGATATTTTACTAATTTCATCTGTCATTATTACTACATCAGCAGCTTCTATAGCAGCATCAGATCCTAAACCTCCCATTGCAATACCAACATCTGCTCTTGCTAGTACTGGAGCATCATTTATACCGTCACCAACAAATGCAGCTTTTTTATTTTTACATATTTCCTCAAATATTTCAACCTTATTTTGTGGTAAAAGATCTGCATAAACAGAATCTATTTTTAGTTTTCCAGCTATGTTATTAGCTACTTCTTTATTGTCTCCTGTAAGCATTACAGTTTCTTTTATTCCAATAGATTTTATTTTATTAATGCCACTTATAGCATCTTCTTTTATTTCATCTGAAATAACAATACATCCTGCAAATTCATTATTAATAGCAATGTAAATATTAGTACCTATACTTTCCTGCTCAATAAACTCTATATTATTATCTTTCATAAGCTTTGAATTTCCTAATAAAACATCTTGTCCATCTATTTTAGCGCTTATTCCTTTTCCAGATATTTCTTTATAAGATTTTACTTTTTCCTTATTAATATCTTCTTTAAAATGCTCTAATATAGATTTAGCTATAGGGTGATTTGAACTACTTTCACCATATGCACAGTACATTAAAACTTCTTTTTCACTGTATTTTCCATATGCTTTTACATTTGTTACTTTAAAATTTCCTTTTGTTAGTGTTCCAGTTTTATCAAAAACAACTGTATCTACATCTTTTAATACATCTAAATAATTAGCACCTTTTACTAATATACCTTTTCTTGATGCACCACCAATTCCTCCAAAGTAACTTAAAGGAATAGATATAACAAGTGCACAAGGACAAGATACAACTAAAAAGCTTAATCCTTTATATATCCAAACAGAAAACTCTTCTCCTGTTATAAAAGGTGGCACTAAACACATTAAAAATGCAATTAAAACAACTACTGGTGTATAATATCTTGCAAACTTAGTTATAAAGTTTTCTGCTTTAGATTTTTTGCTACTAGCATTTTCTACTAGATCTAATATTTTAGAAACTGTAGATTCTCCAAACTCTTTTTCTACTTTTACTTTTAAAACCCCAGTTTGATTTATAAAACCTGAAAGAACTTTATCATTTTCAAAAACATCTCTTGGAATAGACTCTCCTGTTAAAGCTACAGTATTAAGTGAACTTTTTCCTTCTATTATTATACCATCTAAAGGGATTTTTTCACCTGGTTTTATTATTATAATATCTCCTACTTTAACCTTTTCAGGTGATACTTTCTTCTCTATTCCGCTTATAAATATATTTGCAAACTCTGGCTTTATATCCATTAAATCAGCAATTGAGCTTCTAGACTTATTAACTGCAATGCCTTGCATTGCTTCTCCTACTTTATAAAAAAGCATAACTGCTACAGCTTCTGGATACTCACCTATTACAAAAGCTCCAAGTGTTGCTATTGTCATTAAAAAGTTTTCATCAAATACTCTACCGCCTAGTAAATTTTTAAAGGCTTTAGTAACAACATCTCTTCCTATTAGTATATAAGCAATAATAAATAATATAAGCCCAACAGGTTTTAAAGTAGAATATAAAAGACCTGAGATAAAAAATGCTATACCTATAATAACTTGTACATTTTTAGGTTTTTTAAGTTCTTCTTTAAAGTTTGATTTCTTCTTTATATTTTTTTCTTTACTATTTTTTAGCTTTACTTCTACATCTGGTTCAAGTTCTTTTACTATTTTTTTAACTTTTTTTATAACTTCTTCACTATCACCTTGTATATCTAGTGATAATTCTTTAGTTGTAAAATTTAATCTAGCTTCTACCCCTTCTATTTCATTTGAGTATCTTTCTATTTTTCCTGCACAGTTTGCACAGTTAAGGCCTTCAAGTATAAGCTTTACATTCATAGCTACCCCTCCTATAGTTACTCATTTATATGGTCAAGTGCCTCACTAAAAATATCTTTTATATGAATATCATCTAAAGAGTAGTAAACAACTTTTCCTTCTCTTCTGTACTTAACTAGCCTTAATTGCTTAAGTGTTTTAAGCTGATGTGATACTGCTGATTGAGAAACATTTAAAAGTGCTGCTATATCACATACACACATTTCTGAAATTAATAAAGCGTTTATTATTTTTATTCTTGTATCATCTGCAAAAGCTTTAAAAAAAGCTGATAAGTCCTTTAATTTTTCATCACTAGTAATTTCTTTTTTAACCTTGTCCACTACATTCTCATGTATAGTGGTACATTTACATACTTCTATTTCGTTTTTCATTTATATCCCCCTTTAACATATGAACATATCCTCATATGTTTAATTACATTATATGCATTTAATTTTATTAAGTCAACATATTTTTCAATAAAAAATACCATTGCTTTTAAGCAATGGTATTTAAATTTAATTAAACTTCAAGAGTGCTTTTCCACTCTTTCATAATATATTTTCTTGAGCCATATTTTACAACTGGATCTTCTTCAAGCATTTTAACTGCTTCTTCCATAGATTCAGCTTTATATACAATAAGCCCTCCACTATGATCTGTAAAAGGTCCTTTAGCAGCTACTTTACCTGCATCTAGAAGTCCATAAAGGTATTTTAAATGCTCATCTAAAACCTCTGCATCTTTTTCTTTGTCAACTGTTTCTAAAAACGCTGCGTATAATATCATAAGATATCCCCCTTATATGTATAAAATTTTTATTAATTATACCATATATTAAGCAATAATAGTATGGTTATCTTACTAATTTCCTAGTTAATGTACCAATACCTACCCCCATCATTATAACACCTATTATAATTTCAATATTAGCAATCATATAACTTGTAGGATGAGGCTCTGAATTATTAGAACCTACTCCAGCAAACATTCCTACACTTAAATTTATTGTTTCATTTAAGTATGAAAAAAACCTTCTCGGAGTATTTATATGTCCTGTAAAAATAGTTACATACTCTCCATCCATTGTAATTCCCGTAAAAAGATATATAATAGCAAAAAGAAAAATTACACCTAGTGAAAATAAAAGAGCATACTCAGGACGCTCACCATAACCACAGCTTAAATAATAAAGGTATGATTGAACCTTTGGCCAAAATCCCAGGGTTTTACGTTGGGTTTTTTTTCCTAAAAAATAATACTCTCCAAAATTATTATTAAGTGTATTATCTTTAAATTTATTTGCTATAGTCTCATATGTCATATATACACCTTCATACTGAGCTTTTGAGTTTTCCCTTATAGGTATTTTGTCAATAAAACTTTTTTCGTCTAATTTAGTTTTATTTTTATCAGTAAAATCTAAATCTGAAATAACAGAATCAAATATTTTTATTCCTGACATATCACAATCTTGTATAGTTATTTTCTTTAAGTTTGACATATAAAATGTTGAATTAGTCATAACAGTATCTTGAAACATAGAATTTTTTAAATTACAATTTTCAAATATAACATGGGAAATATTAGAATTTAAAAATTTAGGATACATATTACAGTTTATAAAACTACAAGAAAAATTATCATTTTTATTTAAAGAAGGCTTACTTATAGTATCTGTTTTAATAAAGTTACAACTTTCAAATAAAACTCCTCCTCCTAAAAACCTGGAATTTTCAAAAGTGCACCCTATAATATTACAATTTTTAAATTTAATATTATTAAAACTACAATCTTTAAATATAGAACATATAATATCCTTTTTTTCTATTACTAAAAAGTTTTCTTCATCTTCTACTCCACCTTTACCAAATGATTCTTTTGTAAAGGTTTTATAACTTAATTTTTCATATGGACTATAATTTTTAGCTAAAGATTTATCTTTTATTAGTTTTTCATATATTTCTTTGTTATTAACCTTCCTATTTTGTAGCTGCTTTAATGCTACATCTTTTTCTTCTTTAAAATTTATGTAACCCATATATAAACTCCTTAACAATAATACTATTACTATTATTAACTAATCTATACTTTTTATTAAAAAAATAGATAAAAAAAAGAGCTACAGCTGTTCTGTTACTCTTTTTTTAGTCGATATGGGGATATCGGTTATGTGATTGATGTAATTGTTTAATATAATTATAACTAGTATCATAGTTTAAATCAATACTTTTACAAAATAAATATATATTTTTTCAATTATTACAAATGTATTTTGTATAGTTTTTATATTGCTTTTCTCATTTTACAATATGTATATATAAAAAAGAGTATCTTAAAGATACTCTTTTTGTAAAACATATACTAAAATTCTGCTTGCCCTGTTGTACGTGGGAAAGGAATTACGTCTCTAATATTTGAAACTCCTGTCATATACATAATTATTCTTTCAAATCCTAAACCAAATCCTGAGTGCATTGTTTCACCGTATTTTCTTAGTTCTAAATACCACCAGTAATCTTCTTTGTTTAGGCCTAATTCTTTAATTCTTTCTTCTAATACGTCAAGTCTTTCTTCTCTTTGACTTCCGCCAATTATCTCTCCAACTCCTGGAACTAAAAGGTCCATAGCAGCTACAGTTTTATTGTCCTCATTTATTCTCATATAAAATGCTTTTATATCCTTTGGATAATCAGTTACAAATACAGGTTTTTTAAATACCTTTTCTGTAATATATCTTTCATGTTCAGTTTGAAGATCTATTCCCCACTCTACTGGATAATCAAATTTCTCTCCTGATTTTAAAAGTATATCTATAGCTTCTGTATATGTTATTTTTCCAAAGTCTGATGAAACTACATTTTCAAGTCTTTCAAATAATCCTTTATCTACAAATGAATTGAAAAATGCCATTTCTTCTGGAGCATTTTCTAAACAGTAGTTAATAATATATTTAATCATTTCTTCTGCAAGTTCCATATTATCATTTAAGTCAGCAAATGATATTTCAGGCTCTATCATCCAAAACTCTGCAGCATGTCTTGCTGTATTTGAGTTTTCAGCTCTAAAAGTTGGTCCAAAAGTATAAATATTTCTAAATGCTAAAGCATAAGCCTCTCCATTTAGCTGTCCACTAACTGTAAGATTTGCTTCTTTTCCAAAAAAGTCTTGTGTATAATCTACTTTACCTTCTTCTGTTTTAGGAGCATTTAAAAGATCTAATGTTGTTAGTCTAAACATTTCTCCTGCACCTTCACAGTCGCTTCCTGTAATAATTGGTGTATGAACATATACAAAGTTTTTTTCGTTAAAGAATTTATGTACAGCATAAGCTGCTAATGATCTTACTCTAAATACAGCTGAGAATAAATTACTTCTTGGTCTTAAGTGAGCAATTGATCTTAAATATTCAACTGTATGTCTTTTCTTTTGTAATGGATAATCTGAATTTGATTTACCAAGTAAAACAACGCTTTCAGCTTTAATTTCAAAATCTTGTTTTGTTCCTGGTGTTTCTACTAATTCTCCAGTAACTTCTATAGATGAACTTATAGGAAACTTAGTTATTTCTTTAAAGTTTTCAAGTGTATCATCTATAACAACTTGAACATTTTTAAAGAAACTTCCATCATTAATTTCTACGAATCCAAAGTTTTTAGAATCTCTAATTGTTCTAACCCATCCTGTTACTTTAACTTTTTTCCCTGAATATTCTTTTGTTTCTCTGTACAAGCTACGTACTAAAACATTTTCCATTCTTTATCCTCCTTTAATATATTCAAAAAATAAAAAATCCCTTTGTCCTTATAATGGGACGAAGGGTTATCTCCGTGGTGCCACCCAAATAGTCTTTCGACCACTTAGTATAAGCAAAGCTTATAAAGGTAATAACGACCTTAACCGTCTAGTCCTACTACTAAAATTTTAGGTTCAGATAGAAACTCCCAGATGTTCTTCAATATAGCCATCATGTGAAACTTCCACCATCATTCACTCGCTTAAAATCAAAACTATACCTACTCTTCTGATCACTGTTTTTATTGCATTATGTTATATTATAAATTTAACATATAACTATGTCAATGTTAATAGCTATACATAGTTAAAAAGCTGCTAGATATTCTAGCAGCTTTTTTATTAACAACTAATTATAGTTCCTGTTTCACCTTTTAAAGCATTACGAGCTTTTTCTAGAGAAGTTATTATAGCTTTTCTTCCTGGTTTTGATTCTGCAAACATAACTGCTGCTTTAACCTTTGGAAGCATTGATCCTGGTGCAAAATGTCCTTCTGCCATATATTTTTCAGCATCTGCTACTGTAATATTTGAAAGGTTTTCTTGCTGCGGAGTATTAAAGTTAATTGCAACTTGCTCTACAGCAGTAAGAATAACTAATTCATCTGCATCTAAAAGTTCTGCTATTTTTTCTGAAGCTAGATCTTTATCAATAACAGCTGGAATTCCTTCTAAAGTTCCATCTTCTTTTTCTATAACTGGAATTCCTCCTCCTCCAACTGTAATTACTACATGACCTGCATCTACTAAAGTTTTTACAATTCCTTCTTCAACTACAGATACTGGTACTGGAGATGCTACTACTCTTCTAAATCCTCTTCCTGAGTCTTCTTTCATAACATATCCTTTTTCAGCTTCTAAAACCTTAGCTTCTTCTTCTGATACAAATGAACCTACTGGTTTAGTTGGATTTTGGAATCCTGGGTCATTTTTATCAACAATAACTTGAGTAACAACTGAAGCTACTTGTTTTTTAATGTTTCTTCTGTTTAGTTCATCTCTTATTGCTTGTTGAAGATGATATCCTATATACCCTTGACTCATAGCTCCACACTCTGGGAACGGCATAACTGGATTTGATGGGTTAGCTGCAGCTGATGCTTCATAAGTTGCAACTATTTGCCCAACTTGTGGTCCATTTCCATGTGCTATTATTACTTCATGACCATCTTCTATTAAATCAGCTATTGGTTTTGCTGTAGCTTCACAAGCTACTATTTGTGATTTTGCTGATGTGTCTTTTGTATCTGCTTGAAGAGCATTACCACCTAATGCTACTACTACTCTTGCCATAATATTTCCTCCTTATTGTAAAACTAAAATATATTAGAAACTAATAACTCCCATTGCTAAAAGTACTATCATTAGTATTGCTATAGCAATTAAAATTATAGAACCTATTTTTTCTGATGAAGTAAATTTCTCTCCTTTTTCCTTCTTTCCATAGTAGTAAGGAATTAATCCTGTTACATATAGAATACATGCAAGACCTAGGTAAAGTACTCCAACAGCATAAAGAACATAAATTGAGTAAATTGTAGCAAGAATCGCTACTATTTTGTTTCCTGTTGTTGTATTTTTATCTGCATTACATGTTTTAACAGCAAATAATGAAGAGAATAGGTAAGGTACAAGTATTGTTGCAGTAGCAATAAATGTTACTGAATAATACATAGACTGTAATCCTTCTGATAATAAAGCAAGTAGAAGAATTTGTGTAACTACGTTTGTAATTATAAGTGAGTTAATTGGAACTCCTGCATCGTTTTGCACAGCAAACCATTTTGGCATAACCTTATCTTTAGCTGCAAGGTATGGTATTTCTGCTGCTAGTAATACCCAGCTTAAAAGTGCTCCTAATAAAGAAAGTATAATTCCAACTTTAACAATTATTTCCCCAGCTTTTCCTAAAGCTGTTAAGCTTAAAACATCAGCAAGAGGTGTAGTTGAATTTACAAGTTGATCTGCTGGTAGCACTCCCATTGCAATTACAGAAATTAAAACATATATAGAAAGTGTTATTACAATACTTAATACTGTTGCTTTTCCAACAATAGCTTGTGATTCAGCTTTTTCTGAAAGAACAGTAGCTGCTTCAACACCTATAAAGCACCATAAAATAGTACCCATAGCTCCTCCAACCTGTGACATTACACTTGAAGGTGCTCCTGTAGAAGCTAAAGTATTTTGCCAATTTTCAACAAAGAAATTTTGTCCTGAAAATACGAAAAGTCCAAATATGATAACAAGTAATATTGGTAATAATTTAGCAATAGTTACTATACTATTGATAAAACTTGCACCTTGAATACCTTTTGTAATGATGTAATGTACACACCATAAAAGAGCAGATGCTATAACAAAGTTAAATAGTGGGCTAAGTTGTAAGTTTCCTGGTAGAAGACTGTTTATTGTTTTAAACATAAGTATGAAAAACGCAACGTTTCCAATCCAAGCACTTAGCCAGTATCCCCATGCAGAGTTAAATCCAATAAATTCACCAAATCCTTCTCTTGCATATGAATATATACCACCAGTTAAATCTGGTCTTTTGTTAGCAAGTAATTGGAATACAAGTGCTAACATTATAACTCCAAATCCACCAATTGCCCAAGCTATAAGTGTAGCTTGTGGGTTTGCGCTTGATATAAGGTCTGTTGGACTGTTAAATATTCCTCCACCAATCATGGAGCCTATTCCTAGTGCAACTAGAAGTCCAAGACCCATTTTTTTATCCTTACTCATAATTTTATACCTCTTATTACAAAATTTTTAATAAAAATAGGGTAGCAAAGCTACCCTATTTAAATTTATGCTAAAGTAGCAACTAATACAGCTTTAATAGAGTGCATTCTATTTTCAGCTTCATCAAATACTACAGAGTGTTTACTTCTGAATACTTCATCAGTAACTTCTCTAATATCTACTCCTAGCTCATCCTTTGCATTTTTAGCCACAACTGTTTCAAGGTCATGGAATGAAGGTAAGCAGTGCATAAATATAACGTCAGGATTTCCTGTTGCTTTAAGCATATCCATAGTTACTTGGTAATCTTTAAGAAGAGCAACTCTTTCAGCCATTAAGTGTTCTTCTCCCATTGATGCCCAAATATCTGAGTATATAACGTCAGCATCTTTTATTGAGCTTATATCAGATGAGTATTCTATAACTGCTCCTGTTTCAGCAGCAACTTTTTGAACTTTTTCCATAACCTCTGCATGTGGTTCAAGTTCTTTTGGTCCATATGCTACAAAGTGCATTCCCATTTTTGCACATCCGTACATCCAAGCATATGACATGTTGTTTCTTGTGTCACCAACAAAAACAACTTTACATTTGTTTAATGGTTTTGCTACATGCTCTTCAATTGTCATCATGTCAGCTAGTATTTGAGTTGGGTGATCTGCGTCAGTTAGTCCATTGTATACTGGAACTCCTGAGTGTTTTGCAAGAAGCTCAACAACTTCTTGATCATATCCTCTATACTCTATACCATCAAAGAATCTTCCAAGAACTTTAGCTGTATCTTCTAGAGATTCTTTTTTACCCATTTGTGAGCTTTTTGAATCTAGGAAAGTAATATTTCCACCTTCATCGTAAGTTGCAACTTCAAAAGCACATCTTGTTCTTGTAGAAGTTTTTTCAAAAAGAAGTACGATATTTTTTCTTTCTAATAGGTTTCCTTTAACTCCTGATCTTTTTTTAGCTTTAAGATTGTGTCCTAAATCTAACATATATCTAATTTCTTGTGGAGTAAAATCCATAAGAGTTAAGAAACTTCTTCCTTTTAAATTAACTGGCATATAAATACCCTCCTTAAATTCCTGTATTAAGTTCTTATATTATAAATTGTTTAATTAAAATGTAATGTTATCTCTGTGTAGTGGCATACTCATACATCTTGGGCCACCTCTACCTCTTGAAAGTTCAGCACTTGGCATAGTTAGAACTTTTACTCCTGCTTTATCAAGTAGTTCATTACTTACATAGTTTCTTTCATAAGTAACAACAACTCCTGGAGCAATTGCTAAAGTGTTTGAACCGTCGTTCCATTGCTCTCTACCAGCTATAATAACGTCTCCGCCACCACATCTGATAAGATCAACTTTATCAATTCCTAATGCACTAGCAAGTGTTTTTTCTAGTGGGTTAGTGTTATGTGCAATGTTTATTGATCCATTAGCACCTTTTGTTAATTCATAAACACTTAGTGGACCTTCGATTCCTGGATGTATAGTAAATTTGTCATAATCAACCATTGTAAATACTGTATCTAAATGCATGAATGCTCTACATTTTGGTATATCAAATGCAAGAACTTTTTCAAAAGTAGTGTTTGCATTAAATAGGTTTTTAGCAATAGTTTCTACAGCTTCTGCTGAAGTTCTATCTGAAATTCCTATAGCAGCTACTTTATCTGAAAGAATAAGTTCATCTCCACCTTCTGATGGGAACAGGTCTGTTCTGTTGTACCATAGTGGAATATTGTCGTTTTTAAAGTTTTTATGATATTTATGAACATATTTAAGGAATAATGTTTCTCTTCTTCTTGCTTCTGTTCTCATTACGTTAAGAATGATTCCATTTGCCGCTGCCGCACCTGGATCACGTGTGAAGTAAAGGTTTGGCATTGGATCTAAATAGAAAGGATAATCATCTGTAATCATCTCTATTAAAGAAGTTCCTCCAGCAAAGTTTATTTCTTCTTTTCTAACACCAGCCATAACTTTATCTACCATTTGTCTAGTTTCCATGCTTAGTAGATATTGCATTAAAGCTTCTGTAAGAGCTGGAGATGATATACCACTTTCACGTATGAATTCTTTTAAGAATTCTTCTTTAGCCTTTTCATCACTTAAAGCTTCAGCTGAAAGTTCTTCTAGATATAAAACTTCTGTTCCGTTTTCTTTAAGAATTTTAGCAAAAGCATCATGTTCTTCTCTTGCAACTTTTAAATAAGGAATATCATCAAATAATAGTCTTCCAAGATACTCAGGTATTAAGTTTTCTACTTCCTCACCTGGTCTATGAAGCATAACTTTATTAAGCTTACCTATTTCTGAGTATAGATTAATATAGCTCATCGAAAATCCTCCGTTGTAATTTATTTTTTTACTGCAGCAAAATTATTCATATTTTTTCTGCAAGTTATTCATACTTTGTTCATATGTCACTTGCAGGGTTTTAGTATATACCCATAAAAAAATAAAATCAAAAGAAATACTTGCCATGGAAACAACAATATTCCTTTATTTTATATATCTGTTATTGCATATATTTACATTCAATATTTTTTTATATTTCATACCAAATCATAAATATTCAATAACCATTGAAATATTATTAGCATTTTTATTTGGAAATATTACAAATCTATTGGCTAACAATATTTTTATTGGGTTTACAATATCTAGTATGCCCGAATAAATAAAAATAATTAAACAATACAAAAAATTTCAACTTTGTAATATAAGGAAAAAAAACCACCTAAAAATTTTTTTAATTTTAGGTGGTTTTTTTTAATTAAAATATATATCTGAAAACTCTATACTTACTTTTTCTCCTAATTCTTCCTCTGAAATTTGAACTTTATCTACTGCAATTTCATTTTCTTTATATGAAAAATAATTTTTAGGCAATTCAATATAAAATTTGCTTCCTTTACCAACTTCACTTTCTGCCCATATTTTTCCCCCATGTACTTCAACTAAAGATTTAACTAATGAAAGTCCTATTCCACTTCCTTCATGACTTCTTACAAAAGATTTATTAACTTGTCTAAATCTTTCAAAAATAACTTTTAGACTTTCTTTAGGTATTCCTATTCCAGTATCTTTTACACATATTTTTATTTTATCTTCAAAGTTATTTATATTAACGTAAATTTTATCATTTTTATTTGTAAATTTAATAGCATTAGAAAGTAGGTTTAATATTATTCTTTCTATTTTTTCCTCATCACAATTTATATAAACTTCCTCTGCGTTTGTATCAAATTCAATATCTATATTTTTGCTTTTAGCATATTCAACAACAGACATTGTTATGTTTTCTATTAATTCTACTATATTAATATTCGTTAAATTCATATGTAAGTAATCTGATTCATATTTTGTTATATCTATAATATTACTTATAATTCTTAAAAGCCTATAACAATTTTGCTTTATTATTTTATTATTTCTTTTTACTATATCTTTTATATTCTTTTTATTTAAATTAAAATCCATAAGTTGAACTGAACCAAGTATTACATTTAAAGGTGTTCTAAGTTCATGTGACATATTGGCAAAAAACTCTGTTTTTATTTTATTATATTCAATTGCTTCTTCTAATAATTTTTCTTTTTCTATTTTTTCTTTTTCTATTTTTTCAAGCTTTCTTTTTTCACTTAAATCTCTACCTACACATAAAATTTTATTAGGAAAATTTTTAGATTTTAGTATTATAGAATTTACTTCTAATTCAATACATTCTTTTTCACTTAAAACCTTTAAGTTTATTTCTTTTAATTCATTACTTTTAAACATATTATTTATTAAAATGCTACTTTCTTTAGAAAACAAAGAAAACACTGATATATTTTCAATATCCTCAAAGGATGTAATTTCTCTAAATTTTTTATTAGCTTCGATAATTTTTCCTGTTTCCATATTAATAACAAATACATAGTCTGGTGACATATCAAAAAAGCTTCTATACTTTTGTTCACTTCTACTTGCTTTTATATTAGCTTCTTTTATTTCATAAACTTGCTCTCTTAATATTAAAGGATATTTTGTTAAAAGATATAAAGTTATATAAGATATAAAAGATATAAAAGCAACCATAGCTCTATACATTTTTATAAGACTAGAATTATCTATTAATGTATCTCTACCTACTTCTACAATCCAATTTTCACTTTCAAAATTAATATATATATTTTCTACTTCCCTTATTTCATCGCTTGTATTTTTAACTATATCTATAGTTTTTTTATTACTTTCATTTATATAATATACTTTATATTTATATTTATTCTCTAATAAATCATCTACCATTTTTTTAATTTCAGACTGTTTAACAATACAACTTATAAAACCTATATATTTTTTTTGATCATTATAAATTGAAGACTTTATTAAAAATCCTTTTTCTCCATTTGAAAATGTTACACTAGTGGCAAATTCATTGTTTTTATCTTTTAACAAGTCTGAAAAATCTATTTTATAGCTGTCTTCATATTCTTTATTAGGATATAATCTTTCTACCTTACCATTTAATGCAATATCTACAATAAATTCTGATTGTTCATATTGTATATTATCTTTTATAATTGATTTTACATATTCTAAATTATTATTTTGAGATGTGATATAGGATATTGTTTTATTTATACCTATTGCGCCATTTATATAATTATCTATATAACTTGCTACTAAATGACTTTTTATTGTTAAATCATTTTTATTTTTCTGTATTTCATTATCTTTATACAGATCAACGGTAATATTTCCAACAATAAAAATCACAATAGAAAATATAAACGCATATATATGTATTTTGTATGTCTTCACCTTTTATCACTTCTCCCGCCAAAATTCTTATAACATTATATATTAATTTTACTTTTTTTACAATTTATGTTGTTTTTATGTAAAAAAATCCTGTATTAATATAATACAGGATTTTCGTCTATAATTATGTCGTTTTTTATACATAAAGTCTATAAAGAATTTAAAGCATTTTTTATGTCTTCTATTATATCCTCAACATTTTCAATTCCACATGAAATTCTAATAGTTTTTTTAGAAAATCCAAAATCCTCTAATGTTTCATTTGGATAACCTCTGTGAGTCATAGATGCTGGATGTTGAATTAAGCTTTCACAATCTCCAAGACTTACTGCTAAAGATAAAAGATTTAATTTTTTAAAAAACTTATCTAGGTTATTGTATTCATCTTTAAGCTCAAAACTTAATATTCCTCCAAAACCTGACATTTGCTTTTTACATATCTCATGTCCTTTAAAAGATTTAAGTCCTGGATACATTACTTTTTCTACTTTTTCATGTGATTCTAAGAAATTAGCAACACAAATAGCATTTTCCTCATGCTTTTTCATTCTAAGTCCTAATGTTTTTAATCCTCTTAGTAAAAGCCAAGCATTAAAAGGAGACATTACTCCACCAAATTCACACATATAATCAAATTTAAGTTCATTTATATAGTTATCATCTTTAGATATAGCAATACCTCCTACTACATCTCCGTGACCACATATATATTTAGTAGCAGAGTGAACAACAACATCTGCACCAAGTTTTAAAGGATTTTGAAAATAAGGTGATGCAAAAGTATTATCTACCACAACCTTTATATTATACTTACTAGCAATACTTGCTACTTTTTCTATATCTATAATTTCAAGATTAGGATTTGAAGGTGTTTCAAAATATATAACCTTTACACTTTCATCTATTTCTTTTTCTAAATTATCTGTATTAGTTAAATCAATCATTTTTGATATAACATTAAATTTTGGTGCAAGTTTTGCAGCTACATTATAACTAGAACCGTATAATGTTCTATGAGTTATTATAGTATCCCCTGGCTTAACTAGGGAAAAAATAACTGAGCTTATAGCTGCCATACCTGAAGCAAATGCTACTGCGCTTTTTCCACCTTCAAGTTCTGAAACTCTTTTTTCAAGAAGTCTTAAAGTAGGATTGTTTCCTCTAGTATAAACATAATCATCACTTTTAAATGACATTACATCCTCTACATGATCAAGATCTTTAAATACAAAAGTTGATGTTTGAAATATTGGAGGATTTAAAGAGTAATTAGGATTATATCCCTCACATCCTCCGTGTATAGCTTTGGTATCTATACCATAATTATTTTTGTCCATAATTTACCTCCAAATATTTTAGTATAAATCTTTTGTTATTTTTTCTACATTATATATAACCTTTTCAATGTCTATTGTTTTTAGTTCATAATTATCCATTAACACTTTTCCATTTACTATAACGTGGGAAACATCACTTCCCTGTGCTGAATAAACAATTGATGATACCATATCAAGATTTGGATATAAATGTGGCTTATTAAAATCTACAACTATAAGATCTGCTTTTTTCCCAGCTTCTACAGCACCTACATTATTTAAATTCATTGCTAAAGCTCCATTTACTGTTCCCATTTCAATAGCTTTAATAGCAGGAACAACTGTTGTATCTTCACAAACTGCTTTGTTTATAATAGATGCTAAATTCATTTCTTCAAACATATTTTGATTATTATTACTTGAAGCACCATCTGTACCTAGTGCAACATTTACACCTTTATCTAATAACTTTTTAACAGGGGCAAACCCATTTCCAAGTTTCAAGTTACTTCCTGGGTTGTTAGCTACTGAAACATTATTACTTTTTAAAATATTAATATCATTGTCTGATAAATGTACACAATGTGCAGCTAAAGTTTTAAATTTAAATAATCCAAGCTCCTCCATATGCTCTATTGGAGATTTTCCGTATTTTTTTATACTCTCTTCAACTTCTCCTCTACTTTCAGATAAATGTATATGTATAGGAACATTTAATTCACTTGCTATATCCATAACAGATTTTAAATATTCATCACTACATGTATAAGGTGCATGTGGTCCTGCCATAACAGTTATTCTTCCATTTGCTGCACCATTATAATTTTTATAAAGACTTCTAAGCTCATCAAATCTTTGATCTCCCTTTGCACTTTCTCCCATCATTCCTCTTGATAAAACTCCTCTTACTCCTGTTTCATCAACTGCTTTCGCTACCTCTTCCATGAAAAAGTACATATCACTAAAAGATGTTGTACCACTTTTAATCATTTCAGCAATACTTAACATACTTCCCCAGTAAACATGGTTTTCATTAAACTTGTCTTCTATTGGCCAAATTTTTTCAGATAACCACTGAAATAAAGGAAGATCATTTGCATAATTTCTAAGCAGTGACATAGAAACATGTGTATGAGAGTTGCAAAGCCCTGGCATAACTACCTTTCCTTTACAGTCAATAATATTATTAGGTTCAAAATCCTTTGGAACTTCTCCTATAAACTTTATTAAATCATTTTCTATTCCTATATTAGTATTTTTTAAAACTTCTTTTTTATTATTTACAGTAATTATATCTGCATTTTTTAATAATAATTTCAAAATATCACATCCCTTGTATTTTATCTCTTAGGAGTTATAATATAATTTTTACACTTTAAATGTCAAACCTTCATACTTACTATGTTATAATTATGCTTAAAGAAATTTATTTTTCCCTATATTTTTATTTTATTCTACACCAAATTAAATAAACTACATAGATCCCTAACAATTTTAATTAATTTGTAAATAAAATATCTTTAAAATTTTTTATTATTAAGTATATATTAAAAAATAAGAGGAGTTTAATAAACATGAGATTTAAATTTAGAAATAGAAATAAAAACAAAATGAAAGATAGAAAGAAAGCATATATTTTATCTCTACTTATACTTACCTTAGTAATAGGGTTTTGTTTTTTAGGGGTAAAGGTTTATGCCTACTTATCTGTGCCAGAATATACTTCTCCTAAAATTGAAACTATAAGCAGCGAAAAAGATGTACAAGCTGTAAAACCTAATGACTCTAAAAAACAAAATGTAAGTTTAGCCTTTCAAGATGGTAAAGAGCTTGAGGGAACAGAATCTATTAATGTAACTCAGTCTGGAAAACTACCTCCTAGACAACCTTCTAAAGAAAAAGTTGCATATTTAACATTTGATGATGGTCCTACTAACAATGTAACTCCTGCTGTTTTAGATACTTTAAAAAAGTATAATGTTAAAGCTACATTTTTTGTACTTGGAAAAATGGTAGAAACCCATCCTGATGTTTTAAAAAGAACATATAACGAAGGACATTTTATAGCAAACCACTCATATTCACATGATTATAATTACCTTTACTCAACTCCTGATAATTTTATAGCGGATATGAAAAAATCTGAATCTACTATAAAAAAGGTTTTAGGTGAAGATATAAATGTAGATTATATAAGATTTCCTGGTGGTGGATTTTATGAAAGTCGTAAAGCATATAGAGAAGCAGCTGTAAAAAACGGTTATTATTATGTTGATTGGAATTGTTTAAATGGGGATGCTGAAGGTGGTAAAAAAACTCATCAACAATTAGTAGATGGAGTTATAAAAACATCTAAAGGTAAAAATGAAATTGTTATTTTAATGCATGATTCTTCTTCTAAAATGACTACAGCTGAATCTCTTGGACAAGTTATAGAATACTTAAAATCCCAGGGATATAAATTTGACACCTTAAATAACTATTATTAATATATTTAAGGCTTTGAAAGGATAATAATATGAGAAAAAAAAGGAAAAGAAAAAAAAGTGCTTTGAAAAAGATTTTAATATCTATATTTGTTTTAATTATTATAGGTATTGTATTTTGTGGAAGCTATTTTGCCTATCAAATTAGTAAATTAAAACAATTAGATCTTAATCTCGATAATATAGGAATAAATTTTAATTCAAAGGACAATGTTGTTAATAAATACAAAGATTATAGTGATGATATTACAAATATAGCTTTATTCGGTGTAGACTCAAGACATGCTAAAGAAGGAGATGTATCTCACTCTGATTCTATGATGATTTTATCAATAGATAAAAAGCATAATAAAATTAAACTTTCTTCTATATTAAGAGATAGTTTAGTTAAAGTAGATGGTCATGGGGAAACTAAAATAACACATGCATATGCATATGGAGGTCCTGAACTTTCAGTTAAAACTATTAATCAAAACTTTAATTTAAATATTCAAGATTATATTACAGTAGATTTTTCTGGTCTTACTGAAATAATTGACTCACTAGATGGAGTAACTATTGATGTTAAAGAAAAAGAAATTGACCAAATAAACAAATACGGAAAAGAAATTGCACAAATTATGCATGAAAAATATACACCTATTGAAAAACCAGGTATACAAACTTTAAATGGTCATCAAGCTACAGCTTATGCAAGAATTAGAAAAGTAGGAAATGGGGATTTTGACAGAACAGAAAGACAAAAAAATGTTTTAATTGAGATTGCTAAAAAAATTCAAGAACAAGGTGTAACTAAATACCCAAGTCTTATATCTAAGCTTTTACCTTATGCTGAAACAAGTCTTTCTACAAAAGAAATTCTTACTATAGCTACTGATTGTATTACTAAAGGTTTAACTACAATAGACTGGTATAGATTCCCTCTTGATGGATACTGTGATAAAAAAACTGTTAATAACCAATGGTCACTATGGATAGATATACCTGAAACAACTAATCATATACATGAATATATATATGAAGATATTAAAGCCACTCCTGGTGAGCCTAAATTTTAGTTATTCCCTATATTAGGGAATAACTTTTAATATTATAAAAGAGGTGGTAATATGAGCGAAAAAATTAAAGCTTTAATAGTTGAAGACGAACTTTCTATAAGAAAATTTATAGCTATAAATCTTTCAAGAAATGAATTTATAATTGAAGAAGCTGAATGTGGAGAGGAAGCTCTTGAAAAAGTAGAAACTTTTAAACCTTTAGTTGTTATACTAGATGTTATGATGCCTGGAATAGATGGATTTGAAGTTTGTCAAAAAATACGTGAAAAACATAAAAATATAATTATAATTATGCTTACAGCTAAAGGTCAAGATATGGATAAAATTATGGGACTTGAAATAGGTGCAGATGATTATATGGTAAAACCTTTTAATCCTCTGGAGCTTATGGCTAGAATAAGAGCTATTATTAGAAGACTTAATCCTTCAAAGGAAAATATATCTTCCATTGAATATAGAGATTTATTAATTGACTTAAAGTCTCAAAGATTTTTTAAATCTTCAAAACAACTTGATCTTACACCAACAGAGTTTTCACTTATAAAACTTTTTCTAGAAAATCCAGGAAAAGCCTTTACAAGAGATGAAATTCTCAACAAAATTTGGGGAGAAGATTATTTTGGAGATACAAAAACAGTAGACGTACATATAAGAAGACTTCGTGAAAAAATTGAAGATGTTCCATCAGAACCTAATTATATTGAAACTGTTTGGGGCATTGGATACAGACTAAAAGAGGATATATAGTATGAAAAAAAGTATAAAAAGGCGTCTTATTATTAATTTTATACTTATTATTATATCTATGGTTATTATACTTGAGCTTCTTTTTATAAGTACAGTTAAAAATAACTATTACAAAAATCTTGAACAAAATCTTTTAAGCCAAATAAAAGTTTCATCTGATTCTTACCTTAAATATTACTCTGACTATTCTCTTTCTGAAAATGTATTAAATAATGTAGATACATATTGGAGCGAAACTACTGCACAGGTGCAACTAATAGATAGTAATGGAAAGGTTATTATGGACTCTATTGGTGCCACTACTAAAGAAACTCTTCACAGTACAGATGTTTTAGAAGCTTTAAAAGGGAATGTTGGAACTTATGTTGGGAAAATATATAATAGCAGTGACAATATAATGGCTGTATCCTATCCTTTAAGGTCTCCTGAAAAACAAGTAGGAGTTATTAGATTTGTAACATCTTTAAAGGAAATAAATAATGATATTAAAAAAATAGCGCTTATTTTTATTCCTATAGGAGGTTTTGCTATTTTAATAGGTATTATAGCAATTTTACTACTTACTAAAACTATTACCGTTCCTTTAAATGATATAACAAAAGTAGCTTCAATTATGGCAGCTGGTAACTTTAAAGTTAGGAGTAAACATTATTATGATGATGAAATAGGTAAACTTTCTGATACTTTAAATTATATGGCTGAGGAAATAAATAATAAGGAAAACTTAAAAAATGATTTTATATCATCTGTTTCACATGAACTTAGAACTCCACTAACCTCTATAAAAGGCTGGGCTATTACACTAAAAGAATTTAATAATGATAAGGATATGCTTTTAGATGGACTTGATATAATAGAAAAAGAAAGTGATAGACTAACTGGTATGGTTGAAGAGCTTTTAGACTTTTCTAAATTTGTATCTGGAAAAATAACACTTGACCTTAAAGAAGTTAATATTTTAGATGTTATGAATTATATTAAAAAACAATATACTCCAAGGTCTAGTAGAGAAAACAAAAAATTTATAGTTGAATATACCCAAATGCCTAATATAGTTTGTGATGAAAATAGATTAAAACAGGTTTTTATTAATGTTTTAGATAATGCTTTTAAATTTACTCCAAATGGAGGATTTATTAAGTTTTTAGGATTTGAATATAATAAGTTTCTTGTTTTTAAAATAATAGATAATGGATGTGGAATATCTAAAGAAGACTTACCAAAGGTTAAAGAAAAGTTTTTTAAAGGTAAAACAAGTAATTCTAAAAATGGAATAGGTCTTTCTATATGTGATGAAATTATTACTCTTATGAATGGTGAGTTTACTATTGAAAGTGAGTTAAATGTAGGTACAACTATTACAATTTATATACCTATAGTAAGGGGTGATATTTAGTTGAAAAAATTATTTATAATTATAATAAGTGTTTTTCTAACATCATGCTCTTATTTTGAACAATCTAGTAATATTGAAAAAATAACTCCACCAACTATTATATCTCCTTTAAACGGAACATGGACTATAGAAAAAATAATAAACTCAAATACTTCCTCTGACTCTTTTATGAAATCCGACATTATAAATAAAAACATAAAAATTAATGAAAACTACTTTGTTTTAGGAGATTATTATTGGAAGAATATTAGTATAAAAACAAGAGTCGTAAAAACTAGTGATTACATTAAATCTGTAAATGAAAGTATATCTAAATCAATTAATATTGAAAAACTAGGTGATGAAATAGAAATATTTAGTATAATGGATAATTCAAAACTTTTATGTGATATTATTTCTGCTGATGATATAGGAATTTTAGATATATCTGGAAATGTATATAAAATGAAAAAAATTTCTTCTAAGGCAAATATAGATTTATCATCACTTACCCACTCTAGTAATGGTCCTTTTTCTAAAAAAACTTACTTTGACTCTAAATCTGGAGTTTTAATTGGACTTAAAACTCCTATAAATAGTAGGGATTTTTCTTATAGAACTTTATGGATCTCTAAGGCTAGTACTAATATTAAACCTATATATGAAATTAATGAAATTATTTTCCCAAGAAAAACCGGCTTTTGGTCTTTAAAAGAAGATAGTATTACTAATAATAATTTAACTGAGAATATATTTATACCACAAGATTTATCTCAAAAATCATCTTCTGAAAAATCTTTAGAAAATCTAGTTACAGAACAAAGTATACACAATTATTCAAATGGATATATAGAAAAAGAAATAACATATATATGTAACGATTTTATATCTGTTGAGTTAAAAGGTGAAGCTACTAAAAATGGTTATAAAAAACCTATAAATAAGTTTCATATTTATCCTGTTTCTAGTCTTCCTTTTGAAAAATCTGTATCAACTACAGATATATTTACAAATCAATCTAAAGATATTACTAATAAAGAATTTTCAAAAGCATTTGAATCTATTAAAGGAAATAATACTCTTATTTTAAATTCTCTAGAGCAAGAAAAAAATATAGGTATTACTCGACGTGATTCTCATTGGCTTTTTACTGGAAAAATAAACTATGTAAATGACAGTGGGTTTGGAACAAAGGATTATAATCTTAGTATAATCCCACCTTCTAGTATAGTAGTTTATGATAACTTATTAATGCCTTTTAACAATGTAAAAGAATATGTACCTTTTGCAAAAGATGCATTTTCATCTCCTAAAAATGATATGATATTAGTTTTATCTGATAGTTATATTTATGTATATAATGTTATAAAAAGCAATATATACACATTATCAATAGATGAAACTCCTATTGCAAAAATAAAGTTAAAAGAAAATGAAGAAGTTATAATGTCTGAATGGGCTGTTGGAGAACACGTTGTTTCTTGGAATGAATTTATAAAATCCTATAAAAATTCTAAAATAATAAAAGAGTAGAGAAAATCTCTACTCTTTTTCATATATAAGATTATAGTCCCCATTTACTAAAGAATATAATTTTTCAATATCCTCTGTAACTATATCCTTTATAGCCCCATCATATTTAAACCTTGTTCCTATTCCACAACTTGATGAAAGTTTTCTTGGAACAGGCATTAAACTATTTTTTATGCCTTGATTTTCAAATGATTTACTACATCTAATAGCTCCAGAATGTGTAAAAAAAATTGCTATGTATTCCACTTATTTTTTTATAGAAAGAAGAATATCTTCTCCCTCTGTTTTCTCCTGTACATTATATGCATTTGATTTAGCATATCTTAAAATATTTCCTTTAGCTACTGGACTATCAACTAAAACTTCTATAGAATCACTATTTTCTAAAGCCTTTTTTGTCATTAAAACAGGTTGTGGACATGACATGCCTCTAGTATCTATTTTAAGCATTTATATTAACATCTCCTTTTATTTTAGAATTTATATTTTTTTCAATAAAAGAGTAAGAAATTACTGCTAAAACTACAATACACGCTGCAACAGCTATTTTCCCTGTATCTGTTGCTCCTTTAACAGTTGATGCTAATTTAAAATTGTGACTAAAAGCAGCTCCTACTATAAGTCCCATTATTGTAATAACTGAATCTATATTTCCTTCTCCAGCCATAACAAGTTGTCTTAAAGGACATCCCCCTAAAAGAACTGATCCCCATCCAGCAACAAACATACCTAAAAAGTTCCATAAAGCTTCTGTGTGTGCTATTGGCTGTGAAGCAAAACCAAATTTGTAAAATCCAAAAATTAAATTAGCTATAGTTCCAAAAACAAATATAGCTATAAATCCTGATAGTAGGTAAAAATCTTTAAACATTACAACATCTCTTATTCCACCTACCATACAAAGTCTTGTTCTTTGAGCTAAAGCCCCTATTATAAGACCTGCAACTAATGAAATTAAAATAGGTGCATGCATAGAGCCTGGTCCTTTTTTACTAAAAAATATGAATGTAGGAGCAGCTACTAAAAGTGCTAATAGTGCTATGTTTACTAAAGGAAATGCAAATCCCTCTGGTTTAGATAGCTTATAGCTTCTTTTTAGTGAAAAACCTTTATTTAAAATAGGTATCCCTACTAAAATTCCAGATGCAAACCCTAAAATTCCAAATATAGCATTCATGTCTCCTCCAGCAAGTCTTAAAATCATTCTTAAAGGACAACCTAAAAATACTAATGCTCCAAGCATTACTATAAATCCTAAAATAAATCTTATAAAAGGTGAAGAGCCTCCTCTAACATCTAGCTCTTTTTTACCTAAAGCCATTAAAAATGCTCCTAAAACTATTCCTATAATCTCAGGTCTTATGTATTGAACAATTTCGGTTTTTTGAAGACCAAGTGCACCTGAAATATCTCTTAGAAAACATGCAATACAAGCTCCCATATTACCAGGGTTTCCAAAATAAACAAGTAATACTGATATAATTCCTACGACTCCACCTGCTAATATAATGTACTTTTTATTTTCCATTTTTCTACCTCCTTATAACAAATTATTACAATAAATAAGTTATCAATTGAAAGTAAGAAATACAAATAGGAAATATAAATACATTTTTTTCTATTTATACAAATTTTCTATAAAAACTAACACTTTATTTACAAAAAAATAAAAAAGCCCTAGAATTCTAGGGCTTACTTTAAAAATTTAAGCGTTAATTTGGGGAATTAACACCTGATAAAGTAAATAATGATTTCAGTTACTTTAGGATTACTAGTTTTACAATTACAAATAAATTATAGCAATCTTTTCGCTCTTATTCAACAATAAACAGCATCATTTAACATTTATGAGTTATTTTTAATACTTTATTCATTATTTACATGGCTTGGCAATATTTATTTATAAAAATACATAAAAGTGTTTGTAATATACTCATGGTCTTTAACTCCACAAAGCTCTCTTGAAGAGTGCATAGATAAAATTGGTGTTCCTATATCTACTGTATTTATTTCTATTTGAGTTGATGATATAGGACCTAGTGTAGATCCTCCCCTTGCATCTGATCTATTTGCAAACATTTGATAAGGAACATTAACTTTTTCACAAATAGACTTATAAACACTACTTGAAAAACTATCACTTGTATAGCTTCCACTTGCTGCTACTTTTATAACAGGACCACCATTTAATACTGGGTGAAGTACAGGGTCATGTTTATCAGATTTATTAGGATGTACAGCATGTGCAAGGTCTGCTGAAATCATAAATGAATTTTCAATACTTCTTAAAAAGTCTTCTTTATTTTTTCCAAGACATAGTGAAATTCTCTCAAGTGTATGATATAAAAGTTTAGAGTCTCCACCTTGTTTCGTAGAGCTTCCTATTTCTTCATTATCAAAACAAATAAATATATTTGTAGCACTTGATGGCTGTGAGTTTATAATAGCTTCTAAAGAAGCATGTGCCATAGCTAAATCATCAAGTCTAGCCGAAGAAATAAATTCATTATTTAAACCTATTATACTTCCTTTTTCAACTGGATATAAAAACAGTTCATAATCTAGTATATCTTTAGCGTCTATATCTATAATATTTGAAATTTCTTTTTCTAAGTAATCTTTATCTAAGCTTTCATTTATAAGTCCTAAAATAGGAAGTGTATCTATTTGCTTATTTATTGATGCTCCATCATTTACGTTTCTATTTAAGTGTATTGCAAGATTTGGTATTACTAATATAGGCTTTTTAAAATCTACAACTTTATTTATTGGTTTTAGTACATTATCACTTTTTACAGTAACTCTTCCTGCTAATGATAGTGGTCTATCAAACCAAGTATTTAAAATAGGTCCTCCATAAACCTCTGTATTTAATTTAATATAATTATCAGATTTCATATAAGGATTTGGTTTAACCTTAAAACTTGGAGAATCTGAATGAGAAGCTATTATTTTAAATCCATCTATCTCAACTTCTCCCATTCCAACTACAAAAGCTATAATTGCAGATCCATTTTTATCAAAAAAGTATTTTCCACCTTTTTCTATATTCCATTTATCACATAATTTTATTTCTTTAAATCCAGATGATAATAGTCTTTTTTTCATTGTGTTAACAGCATTAAATGCAGATGGACTTTCATTTATAAAGTCTATTAAATCATTTGCTAAAGTTTCTTTATTCATTTGTACTCTCCTTTATATCTATAAATTCTACATTTCCATTTTCATATATTGCAACACTACCTAAATTATTATCTTTAGGCAAAATTGGACTTGATGGATTTATGTAGTGAATTCCATTTATTACTTCATATTCTCTTACATGTGTATGGCCTTTTATAACAACACTTGCTTTATAATACTTAGCAAGATTTACAAGTTCTTCTTTAGATAATTTATCTCCATGATTTACTATAAATCTTGTTCCATCTACTTCATAAAATACATATTCCATAAATGGAAGACCAAGTATTGTAGAGTCTACGTCACTATCACAGTTTCCCTTAGCCATAATCAAAGGAATAGGGCTTTCTTTAATTAAATTAACTAATGTTTTGGGATCATATCCTTTTAATATAGGGTTTCTAGGTCCATGATACAAAACATCACCTGCACATAAAATAACATTACAGTCTTTAAATATATGTAACGCCTTTTTTAATACATGTGGATAACCATGTATATCACTTATTATTCCTATTTTCATATTTATCCCTCCCCTTTATAGTATAATTCAAATCTAAACTTCTATATACCTTTTTTATGCTATAATTTATTTAATTAAAATTAATTAACTTAGGATGGGATTTATGAAAAATATTGTTCTTAAATTAGATAATGTATCAAAGTCATTTAAAGGAAAAACCATTTTAGAAAATATTAGCTTTGAAGTATGTGAAGGAGATATTTTTGGATTTTTAGGACCAAATGGAGCAGGTAAAACTACTACTATCAGAATGATTCTAAATCTTTTAAAACCTGATAATGGAAATATTTATATATGTGGATATAATAACCAAAAGGATTTTACAAAAGCAATAAAAAATATAGGAGCTACAATAGAAACACCTAAGTTTTATCCTTATTTAACAGGTGAAGAAAATCTAAATATAATGGCTAAGCTTTTAAACTTAGATAAAAGTAAAGTATTAGATATTTTAGATATAGTAGGTCTTATTGAAAATAAAGATAAAAAATTTTGTAACTACTCATTAGGAATGAAACAACGCCTTGGAATTGCTAATGCACTTTTAAATAATCCTAAAGTTATTATACATGATGAACCTACAAATGGTCTTGACCCTAAAGGTATAAAAGAAATTAGAGATCTTATATTAAAATTATCTAAAGAAAAAAATATTACATTTATAATATCTACTCATTTACTTTATGAAGTTGAACAAATATGTAATAAAGTTGCTATACTAAATGGTGGCTCTATTATAAAAAAAGACTATGTAAATAATTTAATAAATAGTAAATATGAGAATTTAGCAATACATACTACTTTTAAAAATGAGGCTAAAATTATTTTTTCTTCTCTTACATATATAAATGATTTTAAAGAAAAAGATTATGGATTTGAAATATCTATACTAAAGAATAGTTCAAATAAATTAATTTCGGATCTTGTTAAAAATAATATTAATATAAAATATGCTATACCTATAAAAAAATCCCTTGAAGATATTTATATGTCACTTACTAATAAGGAGAGTTTAAATGATTAATATAATAAAATGTGAAATTTTTAAACTATATAAAACTAAAAAAATATTTATTAGCATTTTATTTATGCTTTTATCTATTTTTTATTCTATTTTTAATGAATTTATAATTAACAGTGAAAGTCTTTCAAAATCATCTGGAAATATTTTCTCACTTTCACTTCTTAGTAGTTATTCTTCATTTTTAATACCTATACTAATTATTATATCTGTAATAAGCCTTATAAATAATGAACATAGTGATGGTTCTTTAACTCTTATACTTTTAAAGCCTTTTACTAGAGGGAAAATAGTTTTAGCTAAGTTTTTTTCAATTAGTATATTTATAACTATATTTTTAATAGTTTCACTTATTATAGGATATTTACTTTCATATATTATATTTGGATTTAGCCAGAATTTTATAATTAAAGGGATTAGTTTAAGCTATGCAGATGGTATAAAACTTACACTTATGTCTTACCTTTTATCAATTATTTCATACATAGCTTTTATATCATTTAATATGTTAATTTGTTTATCTATTAATCCACCATCATATGCTGCTATAACAAGTATTGTAGTATTTTTTTCTATGCAAATTTTAAATAGCATTTTTAATGAAATCTCACCTTTATTAATAAATTACTATTTTAATAGTTATAATGCTATTTTAGAAAGTTCTTTAGGTTTTAATTCTGCACTTTTAATAAACAGTATATATATATTAGTATTTTTATGTATTTCTATTTTAATATTTACAAAAAAAGAAATAAAATAAGTCGCTATTTGCGACTTATTTTTTAAATATATAATCATAAGGAGTTTCTTGATATACAAAATAATTTAACCAATTTGTATATAATAAACTTGCATGTGATTTCCATCTAACAATAGGTTCATTACTTGGATCATCATTTTTAAAATAATTTTTAGGTATTTTAATATTAAGTCCCTTTGATACATCCCTATTATACTCATTTTTTAAAGATTCAGGATCATACTCTGAATGTCCTGATACAAATATTCTTTTTCCATCTTTTGATGCTACTATATATACACCAGCATCATCAGATAATGATAATATTTCAAGGTCTTCAATTTTTTCTATATCTTCTTTTCTAACCTCAGTATGTCTTGAATGAGGTGCATAGAAAATATCATCAAATCCTCTAGTTAATTTATGTTTTTTATTTAAAACATTATGTTCAAATATACCAAAGCATTTTTCCTCTAAAGAGTATTTTGGTATTCCATAATGATAATAAAGTCCTGCTTGAGATCCCCAGCATATATGGAAAGTTGAAAATACATTTGTTTTAGTATACTCCATTATATCTTTAAGCTCTTCCCAATAAGAAACTTCTTCAAACTCAAGTGTTTCAACAGGTGCCCCTGTAATAATCATTCCATCAAACTTTTCATTTTTAATATCTTCAAAGGTTTTATAAAAGCTAACTAAATAGTCCTTTGATGTATTTTTAGACTCATGTGTTGCCATATGTAAAAGTGTAATTTCTGTTTGTATAGGAATATTACTTAAAAGTCTTAATAGCTGTATTTCTGTTTCCATTTTCTTAGGCATTAAATTAAGTATAGCTATTTTTATAGGTCTAATGTCTTGAGTGTAGGCTCTTCCCTCACACATTACAAATATATTTTCATTTTCAAGTACTTCTTTAGCAGGTAAATTTCTAGGTATAATTATTGGCATTTCCCATCCTCCTAAATAGATTTTAAAGCCTGATCAAAGTCACTTATAATGTCTTCAATATCCTCTATTCCAACAGATACTCTAATTAAGTCTGGTGAAACACCTGATGCTATTTGCTCCTGCTCTGATAACTGTCTATGTGTTGTAGTTGCTGGATGAAGTACAGAAGTTCTTGCATCTCCTAAATGTACAACCAAAGCTGCTAATTTTATATTTTTAATAAACTGTTTTCCAGCTTCTACTCCACCTTTTATACCAAATGTAAGAACTGCTCCAAATCCTTTTTCAAGATATTTTTTAGCTCTTTCATTATTTTCTGTTCCTAAAAGTCCTGGATAACTAACCCAGCTAACCATTTCATGGCTTTGTAAAAACTCTGCTAAAGCTAAAGCATTTTCACAATGTCTTTGCATTCTAAGATGAAGAGTTTCTGAGCCTAAATTAGTTAAAAACGCATTAAATGGACTCATTGTTGTTCCAAAATCCCTTAAAAGATGTGTTCTTGCTTTAACAATATAAGCAGACTCTTTAAAACTTTCTGTATAAACAAGACCGTGATAACTTTCATCTGGTTCACTAAGTCCTTTAAACTTACCATTATTCCAGTTATAATTTCCACCGTCTACTATAATTCCACCTACACAAGTAGCATGACCATCTATAAATTTAGTTGTAGAATGAATAACTATATTTGCACCATGCTCTATTGGTCTACATAGGTAAGGAGTAGCTAATGTATTATCAATTATTAAAGGTACATCCATATCCTTTGCAATTTTAGAAAACTTTTTAAAATCTAAAATATTCATTCCTGGATTTCCAATTGTTTCCCCAAATAAAGCCTTTGTATTATCTTTAAATGCTTTTTTTATTTCATCTTCACTAGCATCTGGATCTATAAAAGTTACATCTATTCCTATTTTTTTAAAACTTGAACCTAAAAGTGTATGAGTTCCACCATAAAGTGTAGCTGCTGCAACTATGTGTTCTCCAGCATTACATATGTTATGAAGTGCTACTAATGTTGCTGCTTGACCTGAAGATACTCCAAGAGCTCCTACCCCACCTTCAAGTAAAGCTATTTTTTCTTCAAGAACTCCAACTGTTGGATTACTTATTCTTGAATACATATGTCCTTCAACTGTTAAGTCAAATAATCCTGCTACTGTGTCTGGATCCTCGTATTTATATGTTGTACTTTGAACTATTGGAGTAATCCTAGGTGCTCCACCTTCAGGTGAATACCCTCCTTGAATACACTTTGTACCAATACCCTTATAATCTGCCATGTATAAACCTCCTAAGTATGTTTTACTATAATAAAAAAAGCTGCTTCTAAGATAAGAAGCAGCACATTTAGCGATTTATCTTATCTTCCAGGATAATACCTGCTGGATTTAGCACATTCTAAAAATAGTTGTTGCCGGGTTTCATAGGGCCAGTCCCTCCACCTCTCTTGATAAGAAGTTATGTATTTCATTAGACAAAATCATACAACAAACTTTATAGCATGTCAATAATTTTTTATAATAACATATAATATAATATATAGTAATTTATTACTTATATGTTTACTTTTATATTCATTTGTGTTATATGTAATTTATGTTTATACGCTTACATAAATATATTAAAAGTAAAAATTTATATAAAAGGAAAAAAAGCAATGAACAGTATTTTATTAATCGATGATAGTAAGTTTAATATAAGAGTTTTAACCTGTATATTAGAAGAAGATTACAATGTATACTCATCTAATAATGGAAAAGACGGAATTGAACTTGCCAAAACAGTTTCACCATCTTTAATTTTAGTAGACATTATTATGCCTGGCATGGATGGTTTTGAGGTTTTAACAGAGCTTAAACAATACGAATGTACAAAGGATATTCCAGTTATATTTATAACTAGTATTTCTGATATTGAAAGTGAAGAAAAAGGATTCACACTAGGTGCTGTTGACTATATAACAAAGCCTTTTAGTCCTAGTATTGTAAAAGCTAGAGTAAAAACACATATTGACTTATTTAAGTATAGAAAAAAAATCGAAAATATAGCAATGCTTGATGGATTAACTAGTATATTAAATAGACGCGGGTATAATATGAAAATACAATCTGAATGGAAAATCGCATTAAACTCTCAGAATCCTCTGTCAATTTTAATTTTCGATATTGATTGCTTTAAACAATACAATGACAATTATGGACATTTAAAAGGTGATGATGTAATCAAACTTGTAGCCTCTACAGCTGAAAATATTTTAAGAGACACTAGTGGTATTATTGCAAGATATGGTGGCGAAGAGTTTATTGTTATTTTGCCAAATACAAACCATGAAAATGGATTAAAAATCGCTGAAGATATAAGAATATCTATTGAAAGTTTAGAAATTGAACATTTGTATTCAAATTCAGACAAACCTTTTATAACGGTAAGTGTAGGAGGAATGGACATTATACCATCTGAAGAATCTAAACTAGAAGACTTTATAAATATTGTAGATTGTGCTTTATATCAAGCTAAAAGTCTTGGTAGAAACAGAACATTTTGGGGAACCCCTTCACTAATAAGTCCTTTACTAAAGTGAGAACCACCATTTATTTTTATGGTGGTTCTCACTTTTATTTTAATTAAATAATTTACAATATTTATCTGTTGCAATTATAGCATTAGCAACATCCCTTGGAGTAACATTAAAAGGCATATTACCCATTGTGTCACCTTCTGCACAGCAAACTTCTCCTACTTTTAATAAGTCTTCGTATTTTACATTAGAAATATTAAGCTCTTCAAGAGTAGTTGGAAGTCCAATTTCTTTGCAGAAAAGTATTATTTCATCTATTTCTTCTGATGGTGAATTTTCAAGCATTAACTGTACTAATGTACCAAAAGCTACTTTTTCGCCATGATATAAATTATGTGTTTCTTCTAAAATAGTAAGGCCATTATGAATAGCATGTGCACCAGCAAGACCTCCACTTTCAAATCCTATACCACTTAAATAAGTATTAGCCTCTATTATATTTTCAACTGCTTTTGTACAAACTCCACATTCAATAGCTGATTTTGCTTTTAATCCATCTTCTAAAAGTGTGTCTAAGCAAAGTTTTGCAATAGACATAGCAGCAAGAGTTGCTTTTCCTCCAGCTATACTATTAGCATTAGAATTTTTACAAGCACGTGCTTCAAAGTATGTTGCAAGTGCATCTCCAATACCACTTACTAAAAGTCTTACAGGTGCTTTTGATACTATATCTGTATCTACAATTACAGCATTAGGATTTGAAGGTAGGAATAAATATTCATCAAACTCTCCATTGTCTTTATATAAAACAGATAGTGCACTACAAGGAGCGTCTGTTGATGCAATTGTTGGAACTATAATAACAGGTAAATTGTTATAGTATGCTACTGCTTTTGAAGTATCAAGTGCTTTACCACCACCTATACCTATAACAACATCACCTTGGTTTTCCTTGAGAATAGAACCTAGTCTATCTACTTCACTTTTACTACACTCTCCATTAAATGTATGTAAATTATATTTTATCTTTTTGTCTTCAAAACTAGAAACTATTTCATTTTTATAATTTTTTTCTATAAAACTATCACATATTATAAATGCACAGTTGTTTCCCTCATTTAAAAAATCCCCAAGGTTTGAAAGAATTCCACTACCTTGTATGTACTTATTTGGAGCAATAATTGATTTATGCATAAAGTGCACCTCCTAAAATTAATCTTTCGTAATAATTATTATATGTAATTACTTTTATTCTAACACATTGTTAAACTTTTATCAATAGCTATATAAAAAAGACCACCTAAACGGTGATCTTTTTTATTATTTTCTATTTTCAAATGGCATGTCCGCTTTGTATGAACTTCTAACAAGTGGTCCTGACATTACATATTTTATTCCAGTTTCTTTTGCTTTATCTCTATATTCATCAAAAACTGTTGGGTGAACATATTCAACTACAGGATGATGTTTTAAAGATGGTCTTAAATATTGTCCTATTGTTAATATATCACATTTAATATTAACAAGATCCTTAAATAGTTCATATACCTGTTCCTTAGTTTCTCCAACACCTACCATAATACCTGATTTTGTAAGAAGAGTAGGATCCATTTCTTTAACCTTTTCTAAAAGTCCTAGTGAACGTTCATATCTTGCCATAGGTCTTAACTTACTTTGAAGGTCTTTAACAGTTTCAACATTGTGATTTATTATATCAGGTTTTGAATCTACTATAACCTTTAAAGCATCCCAGTTTCCTCTAAGGTCTGATATTAAAACTTCTATTGTTACATCTTTATTAGCTTTTCTTATTTCCTTAACACATTCAGCAAAGTGTGCAGCTCCTCCATCTGGTAGATCATCTCTTGTTACTGTAGTTATAACAACATGACGAAGACCTAACTTGTTTACAGCTACAGCAAGATTTTTAGGCTCATCTTTATTAACTTCTTGAGGCTTTCCTTTTGTTACATCACAAAAAGTACAATTTCTTGTACATACACTTCCAAGTATCATAAACGTAGCTGTTTTTCTGTTATAGCATTCCATTTTATTAGGACAGTTTGCCTCTTTACAAACAGTATTTAAAGAAAGACTATCTAATGCTTTAAATACCTCGCTAGCTTTTTGATCTCCTTGCACCTTTATTCTTAACCATTCTGGTTTTCTCCCTATTTTTGTAGTTTCCACCAAACTCAACTCCTTACCTAGTTAAATAATAAACTTAATATTTCATTAATCTCTATATTGTTTATATAGCTAGTATAATCTATTGTCTCTAGCATTTTTCTGATTTCTTCCTTATCGTGCTTTTTGTTTATAAAGTATTTTTCAAAATCCTCTATATCCTCTTTTCCGAAAAAGTCTCCAAAAAATTTAATATCTTTTATATGACCTTTTTCAACGTTTAAATATACCTCAACAACTCCAGATTTAAATTTATCCTCATTATGAAAATCATATTTTGGAGAATTCCCAAAATTCCAATCCCAAGTTGAGTACTTATTATCTATAATCTTTTGTATTTCATTTAGGTCGTGTTTAGTAAATTCATATACCTTGCTTCCAGAAACATTTTCTGCAACATAGTTATTTACATATTCTTTAAATTCTTCTACAGAAAGTTTATTTTCCATATGTTCAACTATGTTAGTTACCCTACTTGCAACAGATTTAACCGCTTTATCCTTAAACTTAACTGGTCTAACATTAAGTCCACCTATAAGTTCTGAAAGGTCTGCTGAATAAAGAAGTGTTCCATGATGAAGTATTCTGTTTTTATGTCTATATTGAGCATTACCTGATACTTTTTTCTCATTAACTGTTATATCATTTCTTCCTGAAAACTCAACATTTTCTATATTAAGGCTTTTTAATGCAGAAACAATAGGAGTTGTAAAGCTTTTAAAATCCGCAAATTTCCCCTCATCTATATTAGATATAAATGTAAAACAAAGATTTCCTGGATCACAAAAAACTGCTCCTCCTCCTGACATTCTTCTTACAATTTTTATATCCTTTTCTTTAACATAATCAATATTTATTTCTGATAAAGTGTTTTGATTTTTTCCAACAAGAATTGACTTTGTATTCCTCCAAAGTATAAAACATTCTTCATCAAAATTCTCCATTAAATAATCCTCAGCAGCATGATTAAAATAAGGATTTGTATAGTCATGTTTCACAATTAGCAATAAAATCACCTGGCCTAATATGTATTTTACAAGATTATATACATAAAATTGTAATTTTATATATTATAACAAACTTATATTTCTATTTCTATTAATTTAAAATATAACAATTTACATTATTTTAAAACATCTTTTACCACTCTTAATACATTTTTATACATTATTTTTTCTATATCATTTTGAGAAAATCCATTTTTACTAAGTATATCTTCAAGATAAATCATATAAGATGCATCTTTTAATTCTACTTCATTATCTATACCATCAAAATCGGTTCCAAAGGCTAAAACATCTATTCCGCCTTTATTTTTAATATATTTAAGGTGTTTTACTATATCGCTTATTTTAGATTCTTTATTTTCCCCTAAAAAATGTGAGGCAAAATTTAATCCTATAACTCCTCCAGAGTTTCCTATTTTTTTAATCATTTCATCTGTAAGATTTCTAGAGTGATTTGTTAAATTTCTAGCATTCGAGTGCGAAGCTACAAAAGGCACAGCATTTAGCTTTGTTATTTCATAAACATTCTCAAACCCTTTATCAGAAAGATGTGAAACATCTACTATAATTCCTAGATGATTCATATAGTCTACTGCTTCTTTTCCAAACTTTTTAAGAGGTAAATCTTCTTTAAAGCAATGTGGATATCCTAAAGTATTTTCAAAGTTCCATGTAAGACCTAAAAGTCTAACTCCTTTTTTATAAAAATACTCTATATTTTCTAATTTCCCCTCAACTGCTCCTCCCTCTTCAATAGTAAGAACTGCTGATATTTTCTTATTTTTATGGTTTTCTAAAAAGTCATTATAACTTAAAGCTATTTGTATATCTTTTTTATTTTCATCTAACTCTTTAAAAAATCTTTCTATCATTAAATTAGATGTTTCAAATGGAGACTTAACATTTTCAAGTTCGAAAAAAGTAGCAAAAAATTGTCCTGTATACTCTCCTTTTTTAAGCTTTTCTATATTAACCTTAGAATCTCCATTTAATAAATTTTCACTTTCATTATAGTAAAGTTTATATAATGTATCACAGTGCATATCTATAAATTTCATGTAATTACTCCTCCTATTTATATGTATGTTTAGTAAATTTTTTAATTATATGTATATAAAATTGTATTTATTGATAAAATTTGTGATAAAATTATATACATATAATTACTCATATTTTAACACATTAGATAAAGGGGGGGTTATGGCCTATGAGTAAGTTAGCTAATATAGATTGGGGAAATCTTGGTTTCAATTATATCAAAACAGATTATCGTTATATTTCAATATGGAAAGATGGTAAATGGGATGATGGTAAACTAACTGAGGACAACAAAATTACTATAAGTGAAGGTTCACCTGCACTTCATTATGGCCAGCAATCATTTGAGGGACTAAAAGCTTATAGAACTAAAGAGGGAAAAATTCAATTATTTAGACCAGATGAAAATGCAAAACGTATGCAAAGAAGCTGTGAAAAGCTATTAATGCCAAAGGTACCTGTTGAAAAGTTTATTGATGCTTGTAAACAAGTTGTTAAAGCAAATTCACACTTTGTTCCACCATATGAAAGTGGAGCTACATTATATTTAAGACCATATATTATAGGGGTTGGCGATAATATTGGGGTAAAAGCTGCCACTGAATATATTTTCTCTGTATTTTGTATACCTGTTGGTCCATACTTTAAAAATGGACTTTCACCTGTAAACTTTGAAGTATCTGAGTATGATAGAGCAGCACCATATGGTACAGGTGGAGTAAAGGTTGGAGGTAACTATGCATCAAGCCTTTATTCACATGAAGAATCTGCTAAAAGAGGATTCTCAGATTGTATATATTTAGATCCTGCAACTCATACAAAAATAGAAGAAGTAGGTTCTGCAAACTTCTTTGGTATAACAAAGGATAATAAGTTTGTAACTCCTATATCTCCTTCAATACTTCCAAGTATAACTAAGTATTCTCTTATGCACATTGCTAAAGAATATTTAAATATGGATGTTGAAGAAAGAGAAGTTCCAATAGACTCTCTTGATGATTTTAAAGAAGCAGGAGCTTGTGGTACAGCAGCTGTTATAACTCCTATTGGAGGAATTCAATATAAAGATAACCTACATGTATTTTATAGCGAAACTGAAGTAGGTCCTACTACAAGAAAGCTTTATGATACTCTTTGTGGAATACAATTTGGAGATGTTAAAGCACCTGAAGGATGGATATTTGAAGTTGAATAATAAAAAAGCTACTTAACTTAAAAGTTAAGTAGCTTTTTTTATATAGATTTATTTAAAGTTTTTCTATAGAAAATAGCAAATGAAATAACTGTAACTGTAACTGCTATTGTATCTGCAATAGGCTCTGATAAAAATACTCCAAATAAATTAAGTTTTTTAGGTAGTATTAAAACTAATGGTATAAGAAGTATTATTTTTCTAAGTACAGCTAAAAATAATGATATTTTAGCTTGCCCAAGTGCTAAAAAAGTTTGTTGACAAGCAAATTGTGCTCCCATAACAAATATAGTTGCCATATATATTCTAATAGCCCAAATTGATAGCTGCTTTAATGACTCATCACTTGTAAATACTCCTATAAATATAGATGGGAAAATCATTAACAGTGCCCATAAAACTATAGATATTCCCATTGAAAATAATAGTAATAATTTAAATGTTTTCTTTACCCTGTCTAAGTTTTTTGCTCCAAAATTATAGCTTACAATAGGCTGTGCTCCTTGAGTTAATCCTAAAAGAGGCATTGTAAATACCTGCATTATACTACTTGCAATTGTCATAGCTCCAACTGCATTATCTCCTCCATATCTTTGAAGTGTTGAATTAAACACTATGTTTACAAGGCTTTCTGTTGATTGCATTATAAAAGGTGATAGTCCTAAAAGCATTACTGGAATTATTATTTCTTTTTCAACTTTAAAATTTACTTTTTTTATTTTAAGTAAGGTTTTTTTACCATTTAAAAATTTTAAAACCCATATTGCTGATACAGCTTGAGATATTACTGTAGCAATTGCTGCTCCTTTAACTCCCATACCAAAACCAAATATTAAAATAGGATCTAAAATAATATTTAAAACAGCTCCTATTAAAACTGTTATCATGCTTATTTTTGAAAACCCTTGTGTGTTAATAAAAGGATTAAGTCCTAAAGAAAGCTGAACAAATATAGTTCCTAATAAATATATATTTAAATATTCATTAGCATACACTATTGTTTCATCACTTGCTCCAAACATATATAAAAGTGGTTCTTTATATACAATAAATAAAACTGTTAAAATAATAGATATTATAATAAGTAAAACAACACTATTTCCTAATATTTTTTCTGCTTGATCATTTCTTCCTTCTCCCATTTTAATAGCAGCTTTAGGTGCTCCACCCATGCCTATTAATGAACTAAAAGCTGTTATTAATATAATAATCGGAAAAGTAACTCCAACTCCAGTTAAAGCAACTGCTCCAACTCCCTCAATATGTCCTATAAACATTCTATCTACAATATTATAAAGTGCATTTATAATTTGACCTAGTATTGCTGGAACTGAAAGTGATATTAAAAGTTTAAAAATGCTTTCTGTTCCCAAACTATTTTCTTTTGTTGACATTATTCCACTTCCTTAAAATACTTTATTTTAATACTTTTTTAATTTTATTAAGCTTATTAAAGTATGGAGGATATCTAAGAGGAATATCAAATAAGGTTGATTTTTTCAAAATACTTTTATAATGTGTAAAGGTTTTAAAGCCCTCTACTCCATGATAAGCACCTATTCCACTGTTACCTACTCCTCCAAATGGCATGTTAGGATTTACAATATGAAGCACTACATCATTTATACATCCTCCACCAAATGAAACACTATTTAAAATCGTTTCTTCAACCGCTTTATCATTAGTAAATAAATATAATGCAAGTGGTTTTGGCTTATTATTTATATGCTTAATTATAGAGTTTATATTTTCATACTCTATAATTGGTAAAATAGGTCCAAATATCTCCTCATTTAATAAAGGGTGATTATATGGTACATTTTCTACAAATGTAGGCTCTATTTTAAGTGTATTTTCATTAAATTCTCCACCTAAAACTATTGGTACATTTAAATACTCTTTAAGTCTATTAAAATGTTTAAGATTTATAACTTTTCCATAATCATTAGATTTTAAAGGGTTATCCCCATAAAACTCTTTTATATATTTTCTGCTATACTTAATAAAATCATTTTTAACATCCTTATGAATAAAAAGATAATCAGGAGCTATACAAGTTTGTCCTAGATTTAAAAATTTCCCCCAAACAATTTTTTTAGCTGCTAAATCTAAACTGCAATCTTTATGTACTATACAAGGACTTTTCCCACCAAGCTCTAGTGTTACTGGGGTTAAATTCTCACTTGCTTTTTTCATAACTATTTTTCCAACTACTGGACTTCCAGTAAAAAATATATAATCAAATTTTTCTTTAAGAATCATTTCATTTACAACTCTTCCACCTTCTAAAACATGTACAAACTCTTTTTCAAATGTACTTTCTATAAGGCGTTTTATAATACTACTTGTATAGTGAGAGTATTCAGATGGTTTTATAATACTACAATTACCTGCTGCAATTGATGATATTAACGGTGCTATTGCAAGCTGAAATGGATAATTCCAAGGAGACATAATAAGTACATTACCATAAGGCTCTTTATATATATAACTTTTTCCTGGAATTTGCGCTAGTGATGGTTTTACTTTTTTAGGTTTTACCCATTTCTTTATATTTTTTAATGTAAAATTTATTTCATCTAATATAAATCCAACTTCACATAAATAACTTTCTTCCCTACTTTTCCCAAGGTCTTTTTTAAGTGCTTCAAATATCTCATTTTCATAACTTTTAATTGCAAGCTTTAATTTTTTTAAAGCTTTAATTCTATAATCTATATTTTTTGTAATACCTAACATAAAAAAATCTTTTTGAAGTTTAACAACCTTACTTATATTATCCATATTTCCTCCATTTTAACGACTCTTAATAAAGGCTTTATACTATAGAATACTACTTCTAATTATTTGTTTCAACTTTATTGTACTTTACTAAAATTAATTTATATAATATGTTATTAATGTAATCATTCTTTAGGAGGAATTTTATGCTTATAAAATCAGTTGTAGTTGATGGTAAAACAAAACTTGTTCAAATAGAGTCTATGAGTTTTGATGAGTATATTTTTGATAAATATAAAGTAAATGAAAAAGACTTTAGAGAAGCTTTAAAGAAAGATGGTTTTAAAATGCAACTTATAGAAAAAGAAATAGATAAGCTAAAAAAAGACTATAGAAAGTTTTGCAGCGAATACGAACTTCCTATAAAATACTAAAAGGTGTAGAATCTACACCTTTTTTATATTAATTCTCTATTCCTAATGACTTATTATCTACAGGTTTACCTACAAATCTTACTAATAAATAAATAACAAATAATGATATAGGAAGACAAATCCAAATACTAACTCCTAAACCTGCTGGTATATAACCAAATGCAATTGTTATTGCTGCAACTGTTAAAGAATATACTATTTGGGTTCTTGTATGTTCTATATGATCACATGCAGCTCCCATAGAAGACATTATTGTTGTATCTGATATAGGTGAACAGTGATCTCCAAATATAGCCCCTGTTAATACACCACTTGTACATAATACAATAAAGTCCATTGATGGATTTATAGAATATCCTAGTGGAATTGCAAGAGGCATTATAATACCCATTGTTCCATAAGCTGTTCCTGTTGAAAAACTCATAATAGCTCCAAGTACAAATATTAAAGCAGGTAGTATAAACTGTGGAATATGTCCTGACAATACTTTTACTAAAAAGTCTGCTGTTCCAAGATCACCTATAACCCCTGCTAAAGACCAAGCAAGTATTAAAATAACCCCTGTCATAATTAAAGACTTCATTCCAAGAATCCAAGTTTCTATAGCCTGTGAGAAAGTAAATATTTTTTTATAAACTCCCATAATAATAGCAACTAAAGAAGCTAATAGTGCTGCTTGAAATAATACAACAGAAGCATCACCATTTCCAAAAGCAGTATATATACCTTCTAAGCTAAAAGGCTTATTTTTAAGCACATTAATAGCTAAAGTATTATTTGATTCCATTACAATATTATATCCACTGTAGTAAAATCCAACTATTGCTCCAATTATAAGTACAGATATAGGAACTATAGCATTCCAAATAGATAGTTTTGTTTTTTCATCTGGTTCAAGCTCTTCTATATCATCTCCTGCAAGAGGCATAGCTCCATCTCCTAAAACCTTTCCCTCAATTTTTGCTCTTTTTTCTGCTTTATACATAGGACCAAATTCTCTTAATAAAATAGCAGTTAAAACAACAAAGGCAAGCATTAAAATATTATAAAATCTATATGGTAGTGTTTCAACAAAAACTCCCATTGCATTAATGCCATCTCCATTTGGAATTTTTTCAAAGCTTGTTCTAATAACGCTTAGCTCATATCCTATCCAAGTAGAAATTATAGCAATACCTGATATTGGTGCAGCTGTAGCATCTAATATAAAAGAAAATTTTTCCCTTGATACTTTCATTTTATCTGATACAGGTCTCATAACAGGACCTACTATTAGTGAATTTGCATAATCATCGAAAAATACAAATATCCCTAAAATCCATGTTATAATTTGCGAACTTCTTGATGACTTTGCTTTTTTAGAAAGAGCTAATGCAACAGCTTTAGCACCTCCCATTTTTCCAACTAAAGCAATAACCCCACCTATTACAAGTACTTGAAGAACAATACCTGCATTCCAAGGATCTGCTAATGCATTTAAAGCTCTTTGAGAAACGTCTATGAAAGAATTTATAATTGCCATAAATATATTGTTATCACTAAGACTTACTAAAAAACATCCACTTAAAACTCCTATAAATAGTGATATAACAACGTTTTTAGTAATAAATGCAAGTATAATTGCAATAAGCGGTGGCAGTAGAGTCCACACTCCATATGTATTTGATAAGCTTTCTTTTTCTGATGCAAAACATATTCCTGTTGTTGCAATAATAAAAATAATTGTTAGTAAAAAACACCTTATTAATTTTTTGTTCCTAAACATAAAAAAATCCTCCTTTAATTTAAAAGGAAGTTCTAAAGTTTCTAGAATGTATATAAAAATATACATTCCTTTTTAACGATAGCCCTCCACAAATTTCTTTGTGACAATTGCATACATATTTTGCATACAACCAGCAATATAGCATTAAAGCATTTGCTATACACTTCGGCAATACTTCCTTTCCTAACACATCATTGTGCTTACCTCTTTGTTAGTACTTTTAAGCATTGCGCCTCTATCACAATTATTAAGTTATATATATTTATACACTTTTATACACAATTCGTCAACTATTTTATTAAATTCGTATAATTTTTTTATTTTTTCAAAAAAAATAGGATTGAATTATCAACCCTAAAGTGCAAAAATCTCTCTATATTTTATTTTTATATATTTAAAACATTTTCATGTTTAAAGAGCAATATAAAAAAGGCCTTAGAAAACTATACTAAGACCTTATAATATACATAAAGTAATGATAGCTCTCCACAAATTTCTTTGTGACAATTGCATACATATTTTGCATACAACCAGCAATATAGCATTAAAGCATTTGCTATACACTTCGGCAATACTTCCTTTCCTAACACA
>JAEWEN010000052.1 GCA_023389275.1 Bacillota bacterium | reverse complement strand
CCTTTAAGGTCTGCATATTCTAGTGCTTTGTTATAAAGTACCTCTGTTTGAACAGGGTTTACCTGGAAAAATGATAGTGGAGATATTGAAAACTTTAAGTCACCTATATAGTCTTCTATAGTATCTTTTCCCCAAATAGTTTTACATACCTTTCCTAAAACAACATTTGTATTTTTAGGATTTACATTCTGTATAATACTTTTAACCTCAGGTATACTTTCTTTTATTGTATCTACTAATTTATTTAAGCCTTTTATTTCTTTTTCACGTGTTACTAAAACAACCATAGCTTCCTTTGTTTTAAAGCCATATCTTATCATTATATTTCTAAGGTTTCCTGTACCTTTTTCTTCATTATATACAAATATATTGTTTTCTTTTATCCAATTTCTAATTATGAAAGAAAGTTTATCTGCAACCTCATGTTGAATACTACAAGTTTCCATATTTATTATGCTATGACTTCTAGGGGCGTAAAAACCTATTTTAACTTCCTCTCCATCTTTTCCTACAGGAAGTATTACTTTATTTCTATATCTTAAGGGATTTTCCATACCAAGTGTTTCATTTACTTTAATATCTATTTTCCCTATTCTTTTTATAGCATCTTCTACTTTTTGTCTTTTTAAATCTAATTGTTTTTCATAATTTATATGCTGCATATTACATCCACCACAGTATTTATATATACTGCATTTAGGTTCTATTCTACTTTCTGAATTTGTTATTATTTCTTCTATTTTACCTACAGCATAGTTTTTTGTTTTCTTTATTATTTTAACTTTAACACTTTCACCAATAATAGCTCCTTTAACAAATACGGTAAAGCCATCTATTTTTCCAACTCCTTCACCTTCAGAGCCCATTCCTGTTATGTCTAGTGTATATTCTAATCCCTTTTGTATTGGTTCCATTTTCATCATCCTTTTAAGTTTAATCCTAGTTATTGTATCAAAAAAGCCAAAAAAGAGAAATAGACTAGGAAAAAATCCTAGCCTATTTTTCTATATTAAAACTTATTTTACTTCTACAACATCTCTTGATGAAATTGTGCTTGCTGTGTATATAAGAAGTAGTGCTCCAACTCCAACTAAAACATATACTATTCTACTTAAAAGAGAACCTGTTCCAAATAGGAAGTCTACAAGGTTAAAGTTGAAAATTCCTATAAGTCCCCAGTTTAAGCCTCCTATTATTGTTAATACAAGTCCTAAAAGGTCTAATCCGTTTAATCTCATTTATATCAACTCCTTTTTAAAATGTTATATTTAATATTCCACCTTTAAGAAGTTTTTATACAAAAAAAAGCACACCTACTTTTGTGATGTGCGTAAAGAATCAGTTACCCTCTGTCAATCTGTGGTTATTAACATTATTTACTATAACCAATAAATTTATTCATTGGGTTATTATATTTTAACATATATTTTAAACTTTTTGTTTAAATTCTTTTATAATTTTATTAAAAATTTTATAATAAATTTCTACATTACTTGTGCTTTTCCGCTATAAACAAGTCCATTTAAAGTATCCATAGTAATTAAAGCACCTGTTTTTATTATTTCAGTTGCACCTTTTGCACCTACTATTATAGGTAATTTCATGCTTATACACTCTATTGCAACATGGGATGTTAATCCTCCATACTCAAGAACTACTGCTCTTGCTCTATCTAGTACAAAATGCATATAATCTTTACTTAATTTTTTAATAACTAAAATATCTCCTGTGTTTAGCTTTTCTTCTATTTCACTTTCGTTTTCTACAACACAAGCATATCCATATGTAGAGCTTCCCATACCTATTCCATTAGCAAGTACATCTCCAACGATTTGTATTCTCATCATATTTGTTGTACCAGTAAATCCTACAGGAACACCTGCTGCAAATACAATAAGGTCACCTTTTTTAAGAAGCCCTTTTTCAAGACTTAAATCAATTGAAGAGTGTAGTATTTCATCTGCTGAATCTGATTCATCTCCTACTATTGGAACAACTCCAAATACTAAAGATAGTTGTCTTGCAACTTTTTCATAAGGTGTTGTTGCTATAACAGGACATTTAGGTCTATATTTTGAAATCATTTTTGCTGTATGTCCTGATTGGGTTGCAGCTATTATAGCAGCAGCTCCTAATTCTCTTGCAGCTGCCATACAACTAAAGCTTATTGCATTTGTTGTATTTGCACTTTCTCTTATTTTATGTTTTAAATATTTTTCTTCATAGTCTATAGCTGTTTCTGCTTTTTCTGCAATAGTTCTCATCATAGATAAAGCTTTTATTGGATATTTTCCATTAGCAGTTTCACCACTTAACATTATTGCATCTGTTCCATCAAATATAGCGTTTGCAACATCACTAGTTTCTGCTCTTGTTGGTCTTGGGTTTCTTATCATAGAATCAAGCATTTGAGTTGCAGTTATTACAAACTTACCTTGTCTGTTACACTTTTCTATAATCATTTTTTGAACAAGAGGAACCTCTTCTGTAGGTATTTCTACTCCAAGATCTCCTCTTGCAACCATTATTCCATCAGATAATCTTATAATTTCATCTATGTTTTCCACAGCTTCTCTATTTTCTATTTTTGATATTAATGAAATATTACTTCCATTATTTTTTTCCATAACTTTTCTTATTTCAAGTATATCAGATGCTTTTCTAACAAAGGAAGCTGCTATAAAATCTACATCATTTTGTATACCAAAAATTATATCACTTTCATCTCTTTCAGTAAGAGCTGGAAGATTTATTTTTACATTTGGCACATTAACACCTTTATTATTACTAACTATACCTGAGTTAATAACTGTACAGTTTATATTTTCATTTTCAATACTGTCTACTTTTAATTCAATAAGTCCATCATCTATAAGTATTTTATTTCCTACTTGAACATCCTTATTTAAGTCTTTATAGCTTATACTACATATTTCATTTGTTCCTTCAACTTCATTTACAGTTAAAGTAAATTTTTCTCCTTTAGATAACATAACTTCCTTGTCTTTAAACTTTCCAGTTCTAATTTCAGGCCCTTTTGTATCTAAAAGTATAGCTACATTTTTTCCAAGTTTTTCTCTTACCTTTTTTATATCATCAATTCTTTTCTTATGTTCCTCTTGATTTCCATGGGAAAAGTTAAGTCTTGCTGTGTTCATTCCATTGTTCATTAAATCTTCTAAAGTATTTAAGTCTTGGCTAGTAGGTCCTATAGTACATATTATTTTTGTTTTTCTCATGAAATCCACTCCTTAAATAGAAAGCTCATTTGCTAGATTGTATAAATTTTTATCTACCTTTTTTTCCATATTAAGAGCTTCTGTAATATTCATCTCTATAATTTTATTATCTCTTATTCCGATAACTATATTACTTTTCTCATTAATTAAAGATTCAACTGCTTGTGCTCCAAATTTAGTAGCAATAATTCTGTCAAATGCACTAGGTGAACCTCCTCTTTGTATATGACCAGGTACAGTTGCTCTTGCTTGTATTCCTGTACATTCTTCTACTTTAGCTGCTATATCATGTGCTTTTCCTGCACCTTCTGCAACTACAATAATATAGTGTATTTTTCCAAGTGTTTTACTTTGAAGTATTCCTCTACAAAGTTTATTAAAATCAAACTCCACCTCTGGTATTATTACACTTTCAGCTCCACCTGCTATTCCTGCATGAAGTGCTATATCTCCACATCTTCTTCCCATAACTTCAATTACACTAACTCTTTCATGTGAAGCTGATGTATCACGTAATTTATTTATTACATCTACTACTGTATTTATTGCTGTATCAAATCCTATTGTAAAGTCTGTGTATGCAATGTCATTATCTATAGTACAAGGTATTCCTACTGTTTTAATTCCATGCTCATCTGAAAGAGCCTTAGCTCCCATGAAAGAGCCGTCTCCACCTAAAATTACAAGTCCTTCTACACCAAACACTTTAAGAACATTTGCAGCTTTAGCTCTTCCTTCAGGAGTTCTAAATTCTTCACTTCTAGCTGTTTTTAAAACAGTTCCTCCTCTTTGAATCATATCTGAGACAGAACTTCTATTCATTTCAAAAAGTTCTCCATTTATAAGGCCATTATATCCTCTTTGTACTCCCATTACCCTTATTCCTTTATGAAGTGCTACACGAGTAATTGCTCTAATAGCTGCGTTCATTCCTGGAGCATCTCCACCACTTGTTAGAATACCAATAGTCTTCACAAAAAATACCTCCTAAAAATTAGTTTTTAGTTTATTTCTTTTATAAATTATAATTCCTATTATTAATGTTAAAAACTCTGCTAAAGGAACAGTTAACCATACACCGTTTAAATTAAGAATTGGAACAAGAACTACTATTCCAATAATTATAAAAACTATTCCTTTAAGGGTTGATAAAATCGATGAATACTTTGAATTTTCTATTGATTGATAGTAGTATATATTTACAACATTAACACCTAAAAATATAAATGATGTAAAGTAAATTATTATTGCATTAGATGTTATTTCAATAAGCTTTGCATCTTCTCCACTAAATATTTTAACTACTTGTTCTGGGAAAAATGCACCTATTAAAAATACTAATATCCCAATAATTAATACAATTCTTTTTGATATTTTAAAAACCTTTTCTGCTCTATCTATTTTACCAGCACCATAGTTTACACTTACTATTGGTTGCATTGCCTGTGCTACACCATTATAAAGAGCTGTTACTACAAAACCTATATTAACAACAATGCTGTAAGCTGAAACTCCAATACTTCCTGCTAAAACGTTTACAACAACATTAAAAAGAATCATTACACCTGCTATAGATGTTTCTGTTATAAAATTTGCTGATCCATTTTTAATTATTCTTTTTATCATATTTCCTTGAAGCTTTACAAATTTAAATTTTATTTCTGATTTAAATGCAAAGTGATATATTCCTGGAAATGATCCTAAAAAATAAGCAGTACAAGTAGCTATTGCTGCACCTTTCATTCCCATACCTAGTGGAAACATAAAAAGATAATCAAGGACTATATTTAAAATACTACATATAATCATACCCCACATTCCTATTTTAGGGGCTTTATCATTTTTAGAAAAGACATTTAACATATTAACTGTCATAAAACATATTCCACATGGCATTACTATGCCTAAATATTCTTTTACATAGGTAGCATTTTCACTACTTGCTCCCATAAAATATACTAATTTATCTAAGAAAAATATACTTCCTAATATAAATATAACACTTACTATTAAGTTTAATATAATTGCTTGAGAAAATACACTTCTTCCTTTTTCAATATCTCCTTCTCCTTGTGATATTGAAAGAACTGTTGCTCCTCCAACTGATATAAGATAGGATATAGCATTAAAAATACTAAAAATAGGAACTGCTATACTAATAGCTGCAAGTCCTACAGGTCCTATTGCTCTTCCTATAAACATTGTGTCTAAAAATATAAGTCCAGCAATTCCTAGCATCCCTGCAACACTTGGGATAATATAGTGTAGTAAAAGCCTGTTTATATTTCCATTTACTATGTCAATTTCCTTACTCATTTTCTTCTCCTTTTTTATTTATATAAAATTGTCTTTTGTAATTAGATTTTCAATATATTATAAATTAAAAACTGCTAGCAATACAAGAAAGAATTAAGGAGCCTAAACTAAGCTCCTTAAACTTATACATTTACTTTAAATTTATCATCTTCATATGGAATAGCTTTTACATTTTCCTCTCCAAGAAGTATAGAAAGCTCGCTTAAAAGTTCTTTTGTTATATTTACCTTTAAATCATCACTAGCTTTTAAAGGTGTTTTCTTTCCTGTATCCTTATTTTCAACAACTATAGTTACAGGACTTAACCCTTTAAATCTTCTAAGAGTTGGTTTTATATCTATTTTAGATGTTTTCCAGTCCATTTCATCAACTTTTATAAATAGTTTTCCATGAACAGCTTCATTTGAAACTGGAGATATATCATCTATTAATATTTTAGCATTTTCATCTTCTCTAACAGAAAGCTTTCCTTTAACCAAAACAATATTATCTTCATAAATAAATCTAGATAGTTTTTGGTAAACTTTCGGAAATACTACTCCTTCTATACTTCCAAACTTATCTTCTAAAGTTATAAATGCCATAACATCATTTCTTCTAGTTGTTTTTATATTTACTATAGAAATTATTGCTCCAAGAGAAATACTTGTTCCATCTTTTAATTTTGATTCAAATTCTTCATCTTCTCCTGTAACACTGAAAATATCTGAAACCTTAGCACTTGCATAGTAGCTTATAATATTTTCACATTCATCAATAGGATGTCCACTAATGTAAAGTCCTATCATTTCTTTTTCCATAGCTAAAACTTCTCTTTTATCTAGACATTTAACATCTTTAAAATCATCTTTATAAAGATCTTCTTCGCTACTTCCTGTCATAGCTCCAAATAAAGAAATTTGACCTTCTATATTATTTTTTCTATCAGTTATAGAACCATCAATAACTTTCTCATAAACATCTAAAAGAGTTAAACGTGATTTTCCGAAAGAATCAAAAGCTCCTGCTTTTATCATACTTTCAACAGCTCTTTTATTTATATGAGTAAAATCTGCTTTTCTGCAAAAATGTGTAAAGGATTTAAAGTCACCTATTTTTTCTCTAGTTTCTATAATAGATTCTATTGCACCTTTTCCTACATTTTTAACAGCAGCAAGACCAAATCTTATTTTATTACCTGATACTGAAAAGTTTACATAACTTTCGTTAACATCAGGTGGTAAAACTTCAATACCCATTTTTCTACAAGCCTCTATATAAAAAGCAACTTTTTCATTACTTCCCATAACACTTGTTAAAAGGGCACTAAAGTATTCAACTGGATAATACTTTCTAAGGTAAGCTGTTTGATAACCAACTACTGCATATGCAGCTGCATGGGATTTGTTGACATTTAGTTTCTGTAAAGCTCTTTATCTTTACTCTTTATATTTCTATAAAGTATCGGACTATATCATTACCCTTATCTCGGGTATAGGGCACTCGTGGAGAATTTATTGATAGGCTTCTCATTCTCTAGTCTCTGAACCTTCTTCCATACTTTTATGCCATTTTGGAAGCTTGGCTGCGGATTAACCAATTCTTAAACTTATTACTCTCATTGGAATTACCCTTTGCCCTTATTTTATTACTAAAACAAGTTAGTATTTAAGACTCTAAGGTTTT
>JAEWEN010000015.1 GCA_023389275.1 Bacillota bacterium | reverse complement strand
AATCCACCTATTGAGGTGTTTAAGCTATTTATTACTTTATTTAATAAAGTTGTTTTTCCAACTTGTATTTCCCCAGTTAAAAGTATATTTTTCATTTATTTCACCTCTTATTGTTAATTATAACATTGTTTCTATTTACAATTTTAAACAATTTACGATAAAAATATAGTTGCTATAATTTAAGGAGGGATTATTATGAAATGGATTATTTTATTTGTTGCAGGACTTTTAGAGGTAGGATGGGCTATTGGCTTAAAGTATTCAGAAGGGTTTACAAAACTTGTTCCTAGCATTTTTACTATTGTTTCAATGGGATTTAGTGTGTACTTTTTATCACTTGCTATAAAAGAATTACCTTTAGGAACTGCATATGCTATATGGACAGGTATAGGAACACTTGGAACAGTAATAATTGGAGGAATTGTATTTAAAGATAACTTTAGCATTCCACAGATTATATGTATTCTTGTTTTAGTATCAGCTATTATAGGTCTTAAAGTTTTAAGTCCAAAGTAAAATAAAATTAGTAGTAGAGCCTAATTTCGCCTATAATATATATAAAGGTAGAGGAAAGGGCGGATTAAGATGAGTCAAAAATTATATTATGAAAACCCGTATAACAAAGAATTTAAAGGAAAAATAATAAATATATTAGAAAAAAATAATGAATATCATGTAGAACTAGAAGGAACATATTTTTTCCCAGGAGGTGGAGGACAGCCAGCAGACACTGGGTTTATAGATAAAATAGAAGTTAAAAATGTATATGAAGAAAACGGGTCTATTTATCATGTTTTAGAGTCTAAACCTAAAAAAACAGAAAACCTAAATTGCATAATAAACTGGGAAAATAGATTAGATGGTATGCAGCAACATTTAGCACAACATGTTTTATCAGGATATTTTTATGATTACTTTAATGCAAATACTGTAAGTTTTCATTTAGGACATGATGTTAGTACAGTTGATATTATGGGATTTTTAGAGGAAGATAAAATCAGAGAAGCTGAAAAGTTAGCAAATGAAGCTATTAAAAAAGCGCTTAAAGTAGAAATGTTAACTCCTTCAAAATCAGAACTTAAAAAATTAAAGTTAAGAAGAGATCTTCCTAAAACAAATGAGGAAATTAGAGTAGTTAAAATAGAAGACCTTGACATTAATGCTTGCTGTGGACTTCATCCTCAAAATACTATAGAACTTCAACTTATTAAAATAAGGAAATGGGAAAAAAATAAGGGAAATACAAGAATTGAATATGTAGCAGGAGGAAGAGCTATAAAAGACTTTTTCACAAAAGATGCTATATTAAATAAGGTAAGTGATGTTTTAACCTGTGGTGAAGATGATATTGTAAAAACCATAGAAAATCTTTTAGGAAAAGTTAAAACACTAGGAGAAGAAAATAATAAGATTAAAAATCAGTTATCAAGTTATGAATTAAAAGAGCTTATTTCAAATGGAGAGAAAGTAGGTAATTTTACTGTTATTAAAAACATATTTAATAATGAAGACTCTAAGTACTTAAGTAAGCTTGCATCAAAACTAACTAGTGAAGATAATATTATAGTTTTATTTGCTAATATTAGTGAAGGTAGAGCAAATATTATATTTAATTCATCAAAAACTGTTAAAAAGCTTAGTATGAATAATATTTTAAAAGATGTAATTACTTTAATTGATGGAAAAGGTGGAGGTAGTGATAACCTTGCTCAAGGTGCAGGAAAAGGAATAAACAACCTTGAAAATGCATTTGACTATGCCTTAAGAGTGATTAAAGAAAAACTAATATAAAAAACGTAGTACCTTTTGGTACTACGTTTTTTATATTAAACCTTGTTTTATTAAAAAGTTTCTAGCAACATCCTCTGGTCTTTTTCCAAGCTTGTCTACTTGATAATTAAGATCTATCATAGTTTCATTATCTATTTTATTTGTAAGCATATTAAACACTTTTTCAAGTTCAGGATATTTTTCAAGAGTTTCACTTCTAACTAAAGGAGCTGCAAAGTATGGAGGGAATAATTTTTTATCATCTTCTAAAATTTTTAAGTCATAGGCTTTTAATAAACCATCTGTTGTAAAAGCATCTATTACATCTGATTTACCATTATTAATAGATGTATATCTTAATCCTCCATCAACAGGAGTTAAATTTTTAAACTTAATTCCATATAGCTTTTCCATTCCAGGAAGACCATCTTCACGTGTAGTAAACTCTATAGTAGGAGATGCTACAAGGTTTTTAGAATAAGCTGTTAAGTCACTAATAGTATTTATATTATGCTTTTTAGCATAGTCTTTTTTTATAGCAAGAGCATATGTATTGTTAAATCCTATAGGAGTAAGCATATTTAGATTGTATTTTTTCTTAGCATGTTCTTTAGACTCGCTATATACTAAATCACTACTACTATTTGTTTTTTTATCCATAATGCTCATATAGTATGTTCCAGTATATTCTACATACATATCAACTTCTCCTGAGGTTAAGGCTGTAAAAATTACATCTGTTCCTCCAAGGTTAGTTTTTCTGTTAACCTTAAGGTCAGTATGATTTTCTACAAGATCTGCATACATATTTCCAAGTATTAGCTGTTCTGAATAGTTTTTAGATCCTATTGTTATAGAATTTTTAGTATTTATATATGCTTTAACTGAAAAACTACCAAATATAAATACTATTAATGCTGTAGCTATGCAAACTACTTTTTTTGATATATAAGGTTTTTTATTTTTTTTAATTACTCCATTTTCAGATTTTATTCCATTTGGAGTAACAGATTTTTCTATTCTACTTGTTATAAAGTCTATAACAAGAGCTAAAATAGCTGCTGGAATTGCACCTGATAATATTAAAGCATTATTTGTTGTTTGAATACCTGCAAATACAAGATATCCAAGACCACCTGCCCCTACAAAAGATGCTATAGTCATAAG
>JAEWEN010000117.1 GCA_023389275.1 Bacillota bacterium | reverse complement strand
GCTTTAATTAGCATTTCATTTTCACATCTTTTTCTAACAGCTACTCTATAATATCCTTTATTAAGTCCTATATAATTACTACAATCTCTAATAAGTATTCCTTTTTTAATTAACTCTTCTTTTAAATCTATACTTTTTAAACATTTAAAAAACATAAAGTTAACTTCACCTTTATATAAATTAATATTTTTAAATTTCTTTAATGAATTATATAAATACTCATTTTCTTTTTTTATATATAATATTGTATCATTTATATACTGTTTTTCTGAAAGTGCTTTAATTGCTCCAAAGTTTGCTAAGGTATTTACATTCCAAGAAATAGATGATTTATTTATAGCTTCTATGTAAGCTTGGTTATTTGTTATACCATAGCCTATTCTTATTCCTGGAAAAGCAAAAAATTTTGTAAGTGACTTTACAACAATAAGATTTTCAAATTTATCAATCTCATTTATTGTAGTATAATCATTTTTATTTTCAACAAAATCTAAAAAAGACTCATCAACTACAACAGTAGTATTTGTGTTAACTGCTTTTTGTAAAACCTTAATTAAAAAGTCTTTAGATGTTAAAACCCCTGTTGGATTATTAGGATTACATATAAAAATAATATCTAAATCATTATTTATATTATTTAAAAAATCTTCATTTATAACAAAGTCTTCCTTTAAAATGTAATAATCAATTTTTGTATCTACTGATTTTAATGCATCTTCATATTCTATAAAACTAGGTGCAATTAAACATGCTTTTTTAGGCTTTAATCCTCTACATATATTAAATATAACCTCAGCTGCACCATTTCCTAAAACTATAGAATCTTCTTTTATATTTTCATATTTTGAAATAGCCTTTTTTAAGTTAAAGTAAGTTATATCTGGATATCTTTCTACTTTATCTATAGCTTTTATTATTTCTTCTTTAACATTATTTGAAAGTCCTAAAGGATTTATATTTGCTGAAAAATCTATAATACTTTTTTCATCTAAATTATATTTTCTAGCTATTTCTTCAACATTTCCACCATGACCTGAACCCATAATTTTTCTCCTTTTTAAATGTACTTACTATACTATTATCTAATTTTATAAAAAAATAATCTACATAAAATTATGTAGATTATTTTTTTAATTAAGCATTTCTAAAGCCCCAAGTAATATTAAAAGTACTCCTGATATTAAAGGAGCATATTTCCCACATATTTTCCCTAACACATTATTGCCTATTAAAGAACCTAAAAGCAATGTAGATATACTTAATATAAATGTAAATATTACTGTAAGATTAATATCTACTCCAGTTATACTAGCTGCTATACCATTTCCTAAATTATTTAATGTTAATCCAAAAGCTACTATAAAAGCTTCTTTTACTTCTATATGACCTGATTCGTCTTTATCAGTTTTTAAAGCATAATCTATCATATCATCTATGTCTTTTAAAGCTAGTTCTTTAAATTTTTTATCTTTTATTAAACTTATTATACTTTGAATCATAAAATATAATCCTAGTAAAATAATAATAAAAGCTCCTATTTTATTTGCTATATTAGGACTTATAAGCTTTGCAATATAACTTCCTGCATACATAGATAATAAAGTTCCTAAAGAGGTTGTAAGTCCTATTATTAAATTTGATAAAAATCCTATTTTTATTTTTTTAATTCCATAGGCTATACCTACCACTATATTATCTAAGTTAGAAGATAAAGCAAAGATTAAGGCAGATAAAACTACATACACTAAAATTCTCCCTTTTTCACTGTTTACATTTTAGTATATGTTTTATATTATTTTCTTGTGAAAAGAGGATGCAGAAATTATCTACACCCTCCTTTTATTATAACGAAGCTTTATATATTTTTATAATATCCTCTTTTTCAAGTGGGACATATGCATTTTCAAGTCCACCTGCTAAAGCTTTTACAGCCATATCTTCAAAGTAAGTTTCATCTATATTTACTTCTTTTAAACTCATTGGAATACCAAGTTCTTTAAAAAAGCTTTCTGTTTTTTCTATAGCAAGCTTAGCAACTTCCCATTTATCAAGATTTTCATCAATGCCCCAAACATTTACTCCAAACTCTTTAAATTTGTCTACTGTTTTTTCGCTTAAAACATATCTCATCCAATGTGGTGTTAAAATAGCAAGACCTATTCCATGTGTTAAGTCATAATAAGCACTTAGTTGATGCTCCATTGGGTGTACAGTCCATGCAACATCTTTTCCAATTCTTAATATTCCATTAAGCCCTATACTTGAAGCCCACATAATATTTGCTCTAGCTTCATAGTTTTCTGGCTCCTCTACAACTGTTTTACCATATTTAATACATGTTTTTAAAACAGCTTCTGATAACCTGTCTTGAAGAAAAGCATTAACATTTGAAAAATACTGTTCAAATACATGACTCATAATATCTGCAACACCTGATGCAGTGTTTAAAGGAGATACTGAGTATGTATAAGTAGGATCTAATATTGATGCCTTTGGTTTAAACTCTGGATGACCTACCCCTAGTTTTTCAAGTGTATCCATATTACTAATTACAGCTCCACCATTCATTTCGCTTCCTGTAGCAGCAATAGTTAAAACAGAAACTATTGGAAGTACTTTAGTAATTTTTGATGAATCTTTAACTACATCCCAGGCACTTCCCATATAGTGTACACAACCTGCTATAACCTTTGAACAATCTATTGTGCTTCCTCCTCCAACAGGAAGAATTAAATCTACATTATTTTCCCTACAAAGAGCAACTCCCTTTTCAACTGTTGAAAGTCTAGGATTAGGCTCTATTCCACTAAGCTCTACAAACTCTATATTATTTTCTTTTAATAAAGAAGTTATTTTATCATAAAGTCCTATTTTTTTAATACTTCCTCCACCATATGTAAGTAAAACTTTACTACCATATTTTTTTATTATTTTAGGCAGGTTTTCAATCTCCCCTTTTCCAAAATAAATTTCTGTTGGTATGTGAAAATTAAAATTGTTCATTTTACTTCCTCCTTTATGTCTTTTGTAAGTAATATTAAAAAGCCATAAGATAAAATCTTATGGCTTATATTATGCTAATTAATAATCGCTTTTTCTTTGCTTTCTAGCTCTTCTGCAATCTGGGCATCTAACTGGATCGTTTTCAAATCCTTTTTCTTTGAAGAACTCTTGCTCTCCTTCAGTAAATACGAAATCTGCTCCGCAATCTTTACATACTAAGTTTTTGTCTGACATATTTTCTTTCCCTCCATTTAAAGACCTTGTTCTCAATTACCTACCCTTAAATGAAGAGTTGTAATGGACCAATCTTTATTTTTCTTGTACCAATAGTACATTTAGAATTATATCATTAGGTATTAAATTTGTAAATAGTATCCTAATTTTCTTTTAATAAACTTTGAACTTATATTATTCCTTCACTTAGATTTCTTAAAGATTTTCTTCTATATACACTCATTAAAAGTCCTAAAATTATAAAGTTAGAAATTAAATTTCCTATTCCATAACTTATAAAAGGCATAGTATATAAAACATTAGTAAGTCCTAACGCATTTAAAATAGCAGTTGCAAATTGTAAAAATAATATTATTGTACATGATAGTACAATTGATTTTCCAAAATTATTTTTAACTTTTTTTACTAGCTTTAAATTTCTAACTAAAAATACAGCTATAACAATTAAAACAATAGATGTTATAATCCATCCTAGTGAATATACCATTGTAGGAAAAGCAAAATCTGTATGCATTTCAGGAAGACCTGATTTAAATTCACTAATATCCTTTCCTAAAAATCCTGCTGCTTTAATAAGCTTCATTGACTCTACATATGTATATGATGAAATACCTTTTAAGTCTGCTGATGCAAAAATAGGAAATACTCTATAAAATCTAAAACTATAAGGTAAAATATAAAACACAAATGTAAATATAGTCACTAAAGCTTGAAATAATAAGCATATTTTTTTATACTTTAACTTTATATTAGATAAAATAAATATACAATTAAAAGCTATAGCATAAAATATGCTTAAAGTTAGGTTTGGAATTAATATAAAAACTGCAAATGGAATAAACCCCATAAAAAGTAT
>JAEWEN010000116.1 GCA_023389275.1 Bacillota bacterium | reverse complement strand
TTTCACGTCTTATTGATGTATCTATAAACTCATCTCTTGCTCTTGTTATATTTGATACTTCAACTCCACTTCCAAGTTGTCCTGGACCTACTGCATTATTTAGTGAAGGCATTGGATATGGCTGAGTAGTTTTATGTACAGCTCTTTGTCTTGAGTATCCTTCTGTTCCTATGTTAGACACATTGTGAGAAGTTACATGTAATGATGTTTGCTGAGCTGCCATACCTCTTTTTGCAATATTAAATGTATAAAATAAACCGCTCATTTATATTCCCCCTAAAATGTTGTAGAAAAAATAGAATCAGATGTTTTTTCTCCAATCTGACCTCCATTTCCATAAGTTGTTACTATATTATTTTTAGGTGCAAAAGATACTTTCATAACTTTAATATAGTTTAATGACTGCTTTGTTAAAAGTCTATTTGTTTCATTTTTATATTCAATTTCTTTTACTAAGCTTTTTAATTTATTAAGATCCTCATTTGTTAAATATCCTTTTTCAATAGCTTCCTTTGAATCAATATTACCTGAAAGTTCAACTCTTTTTTTCTCTAGTAAAGTTATTTTTTTTAATAAAACTTGTTTTCTCTCAACTATTTTTAAAAGGTCTTCACCAATGTTATTTAAAAGAGTTTCTCTTTCTTCATTTAACAATTCATTTAATTCTTCAAAAGAACTTATAGTATACTCATATATGTTGTTAAGTGTTAACTCCATTTAAACACCTCTTTTTATTTCATCTAATATTGACTTTGCTAATTCCTCTTCATTTACCTTATAAGTACCATTTTTTATTTTTTCTTTTATTTCTTCTACTTTATTAGTATTAAAACTACTTGAATCTTCTATATACTTAGATATTTCTTTTCCTAATTTTGAAAGTTCAATTTTATCTGAGTTTTTAATTTCGTTATTACTACTTAATTTAAGAGTATTTTGCTTATAGAGGTTAAGCACTATATTTCTATTTCCCTCAATTTTCATTTTAAACACTCCTTCTTCCTTTTACCTAATACTTATATCGAATAATTAATGTATAAATTTACCCTAAAGGTGTTATTTTATTCCTAAATATATCATTTAAAAATTTAAAAGTCTACAAGCTTATTCTTGTAGACTTTTAACTCTATCAACACTATTTACTATGTCGGTTATTCTAACTCCAAAATTTTCATCTATTACAACTACTTCTCCAAGAGCTACCTTTTTACCATTAACTAATATTTCAACTGGCTCTTCAGTTAATTTATCAAGTTCTATTAATGCTCCTGTACCAAGGTCAAGTATTTCTTGAATAGTTTTTTTAGTTCTACCTAAAACAACTGAAATCTCAAGTGGTACATCTAGTATTAAATCTATGTTTTTAGTTTCTCCTGAATCAATTGGAGTTAACTGTGAAAATTCTGCTTTTTGTACTTTTTCCCCTGTATTAATAGAAGGAGACATTGGAATTTGGCTTTGATGCGTCGAAGAATTACTTGTATCCTGAGGCTTAGAAGGTTTAGTTTCATTATTTTTTTCCTCAACCTTAGGAGTACTTTCCTCTTCTTTCTCACTTCCTCCTGTCATTCTATCAACTATTGCTTCTGCTGTTTCTTGCTTTAATATAAGCATTATTTCACTATCAACATGATCCTCTATTGTTAAACTAAAAGCAATTTTTATTAGCTGTTCATCTTCATCAAGATGATCTGCAAGTTTATCTTCTCTATCTCTCCACACTCTAGAAACAGGTGGTGATATATTTACAGGAAAATTAAGCATTGTTGAAAGTGATGTTGCAGATGAACCTATCATTTGATTCATTGCTTCTGAAACAGCACTTAACTCTAATTCCCCTAATTGATCTATATCAGGGTCAACTGTGCCATCTCCACCCATCATTAAGCTTGATACAACAGCTGCATCTGCTATTTTCATAACTAAAAGGTTTGCTCCTGTTAAGCCTTCTGTGTAAAGAACCTCAAGTGCAACCATAGGCACATTTAAGTTTTCTTTTATTTGCTTAATAGTAATTACTGATACCTTTGGAGTTGTTATATTAACTTTTTTATTAAGTATAGTGGATAGGGCTGTGGATGCTGATCCCATTGATATATTCCCTATTTCCCCAAGTAAGTCTTTATCACTTTCTGTTATAATATTAATAGAATTATTCTCACCTTGATCTGCTTCATTACTTGAAGAATTACCTCCTCCTAGTAGAGCATCTATTTCCTCTTGTGAAAGTAGTCCATCATTCATTATCTTCCACATCCTTATCTAAAATTTCTACTATCTGTACACCTGTTTTTCTTCCTATGTTACCAGGATATACTTTATAATGTTTTCTTTTTTCTATATACATGTCTAAAGGTTCCCCAGTTTTTCTATTTAAGCTAATACAATCTCCTACTTTTAAATGTAGGAAATCATTTATATTTAAAACCGCTTTACCTAGCTCAACATGTGAGTCTAATAAAACTCCTTGAATTTTCTTCTCTATACTTTTTTTAGATTCTTCGTTTTTATTCGAAGAAGAAGCTGCTTTATATTGAAAAGTAAGTTTTTCAACGAATTTTTCGATAGAGATATATGGAATACACATATTAATAAAACTTTTATTTTTAGATAATTCTACTGACATAGTAATAATAGAAACAGGCTCATTAGGAGCCATTACTTGGTTAAGAACTGGGTTAGTTTCTAACCCATCTAACCTAAAATCTACTTCCATTATATCTTCCCAAGCTATTTTTAAATTTTCAAGAAGTTTATCATTTATTCTTCTTATTACATTTTTCTCTATATCAGTAAACTCTCTTGTTTTAGTTATATTTTTTCCTTCTCCTCCAAATAAAACATCAATAACTTGAAAAACAAACTGTGGTCCTGTTTCAAATAAAAATGGACCTGTAAAAGGATCCAAGTAATATGTCATTAATATAGTAGGATTAGGTATGGAATGTATAAATTCTTCAAAAGTAATTTGTTCTGAACTAATAACATGAATCTGAACTGAAGTTCTTAAATGAGCTGCTAAATAATTTGATGCTATTCTAGCAAAATTATCATGTACTCTTTCTAGAGCCTTAGTGTGATCCTTTGAAAATTTATTAGGTCTTTTAAAGTCATATTTTTTTACTTTTTGTTTTTCTTCTTGAGTATCCTCTTCTATACCAATTTCTCCTGTGGATAAAGCTGCCAGGAGGGCATCTATTTCACTTTGTGATAAAACTTCACTCACTTTTTTCCCTCCTTAATCTACTGCTCTAAAAGCAACTCCCCCTCTAGAAGTGTTACTACGTTTTCCTTAAAGTTTATTACACCTTTTATATATGGTTTAGAATCATCTGCTTTTTCTATCATATCATGTGATATGTCTACTACCTCGTGTACATTATCAACCATAATTCCAACTTTTTCTTCTCCTAGTTCAATAATTATAATATTGTCCTCTTCTTTTATCTTATCCATGTTTAGATAAGATTTTAGATTTATAACAGAAATTATACTTCCTCTTAAATTTGCAAGTCCCTTTATATAGTATGGAGCCGTAGGAACCTTAGTTATAGTCATCATTTTTTCTATACCATGTACGATTCTGGTTTCTAATGCAAATTTCTCATTTCCTAATGTAAATACTACTACTTGCAAAATCCTCACTCCTATCCAAGAACTTTTTTGAAGGATTCAATTACCCTTTCTGACTGGAATGGTTTAACAATAAAATCTTTTGCACCTGATTTTATAGCTTCCATAACCATTGCTTGTTGTCCCATTGCAGAACACATTATTATTGTAGCTCCTGGATCCTCTGCTTTTATAGCTTTTAGAGCCTCTATTCCATCCATTTCTGGCATAGTAATATCCATAGTTACAACATCTGGTTTTTCAGCTTTATACATTTCTACAGCTTTTGCTCCATTTGGAGCTTCCCCTATAACTTCATATCCATTTTTCGTTAAAATATCTTTTAGCATCATTCTCATAAACGCTGCATCATCAACAATTAATACCCTTGGCATCTTCTTATACCCTCCTTAAAATACACTATTAGCTTAATCTTTCTTAAATCTATTACAATCCAAGTTTTGTAAGAATTTTATCTAAAGATCCTGGTTTTGGTATATAAAACATACTTCCTCCAGATTCTTTGTTATCTTCGTCAATAAAATTTGTGTCTATAGACAAAACATAATCACTATATTGTTCTGCATCTAAAAATGTTGTAGTAAGAACAGCTAAAAGCATATCTGTAGCTACCGATGGAACAGATGAAACAAGACTTAGTCCTGTTAATTGCGCTATAGCACCTATATATGAATTCCCAAGTATATTTCCAATTTCTTGAAATACAGATGTTCGCATTTCTTCAGGAACATCACCATATCCTTCAAGCATAGCAGTTGACATTTCTTCTGATTTAGCTTTATCCATTAAAAATAATATGTTTCCAGGTGCATCTCCAAAAACCCTTAGTAGTACAGACACTACTACATCTTCTTCTCCACCTATTCTACTAACTGCTTCATCTAAAGGTAAAATGTCAACTTTAGGAACCATCATATCAATTTTCCTATTTAAAATCTGAGATAAAGATGTTGCCGCATTGCCTGCACCAATATTTCCAATCTCTTTTAAAGCATCAATTTGCATTTCATTTAAATTTTCATACATTTATATCACCTCTATACAAGAGCAGCAACATCTAAAATCAACGTAACTAAACCATCTCCTAAAACCGTTGCTCCAACATATTCTTTTAAACTTTGAAGAGTTTTTCCCATTGATTTTATAACTATCTCTTGCTGTCCAAATAGATTATCTACTAAAAGCCCTACAGTTTTTTCACCTACATTTACTATAATAAGGAACTTTTCTTCCTTATCGTCTTCCTCAAGGTTTAGCTTTTCTGCTACTCGTATAACAGGTATAACATTATCTCTATATATAACAATTTCTTTATTATTGGTTCTTTTTATTTCATCAACATTAATATTTATGACTCTATCAATAAAACCAAGAGATATAGCAAAAGTTTCTTCATGAACCTTTACAAGCAAAGCTTGTATTATTGATAATGTTAATGGAAGTCTTATTATAATAGAAGTTCCAGCTCCCTCTTCACTTACAACCTCTATTGTTCCTCCTATAGATGAAATTTTTGTTCTAACAACATCCATTCCAACGCCTCTTCCAGAAACATCTGTAACCTTTTCACTTGTACTAAATCCTTGCATAAATATTAATGCTCTAATATCGTTGTCGGACATACCTTCAGTATCTATACCCAAACTTTCTGCTTTTTTCTTAATTTTTTCAACTGGTATACCTTTACCGTCATCTTCAACTCTAATAATAGCTTTGTTACCTTCTTGATAAGCTATTAATTTTATAGTACCATCAGGAGTTTTTCCTGCTTTTTTCCTATCCTCTGCAGGCTCAATTCCATGATCAGCTGAGTTTCTTATTAAATGTACTAAAGGTTCTCCAATTTCATCTATTACAGTTCTATCAAGCTCTGTTGTTTCCCCTTCAATAATTAAGTTAATATTTTTATTAAGCTCATTTCCAAGATCACGAACAAGTCTTGGAAATCTATTAAACACTCTTTCAACAGGTACCATTCTTACCTTCATAACTAAGTCTTGAAGATCAGAGCTAATTCTACCTACTTGTTCTAAAGTTTCATGAAGGTCTGTTAATTTGTGATTTGCACTTATTTGTTCAAGTCTTGTTCTATGCATAACAAGCTCACCAACTAAATTCATAAGCTTGTCTAATCTTTCTAAATCAACTCTAACAGATTGATTAGATTTTTTATGCA
>JAEWEN010000048.1 GCA_023389275.1 Bacillota bacterium | reverse complement strand
TATACAACTCTTTATTTTTAGCTAAATATGAATTATATAACCATCTACAAACACCAATACTTTGATTAATCTTTTTCTTTTGCTCAGGCGTTGGATTAATCTCTGTTTTGTATGCTCTTTTCAACTTCTTCATCCTCCTTGATTCTTTTCTTGTATTTTCTTAAACCGTATATTCTGCAACTAAATATATGTAATATAGATATTATATCTTGGACTAATTCTTCCTGTGGTGAAAGATTTTCATTATTTATAACTATAACTTTTGCATATATTGTTTAATAAATTCTACTTGATTTTTCAAATCATACTTTTGATTAGAAGTTGAATCTCTTGATGTAATAATCGATACATTTAATAATTTTGCAAATTCTTTAGGTTTATAATGTTTTCCAATATAATCACAACATTTCTGTGATTATATTGTGCTATATTTGAATACATATGTATATATTTTGACTAACTATTTATCATCTCCTTTTCATCCTTTGAAAATAAAAGTACTCCTGCCATTAAAATAGTTCCACAAACTACGCTTACATCTGCTAAATTAAATACAGGCCAATCAAAAATATCAGTTATGTAAAAATGCAAAAAATCTATTACGTATCCTAAAAAAATTCTATCTATTAAGTTTCCAATAGCTCCACCAATTATTAAAATTAAAGCTACTTTTAAAAATCCTTTCACCTTCATTTTATATAAATATATAATAAGTCCTATTATTATAAGAGCAGTAAGCCCTATTAATATAAATTTCTTATTTTGAAAAATCCCAAAAGCTGCCCCTCTATTTTCCAGATATGTAAGAGAAAAGAATCCATCTAAAATTACTTTATCATGTGCTCCTTCAAAATAAAACTTACAAATATATTTTGATGCTTGATCAAATATAATAATAAGTAATATCCAAATAGCATTAAACATAAAATCCCACCTTTTTAATTCATTACTATATAAATAATATATTAATGAATTATCCCTTGCAAGGAAAATATAAAAAAAGAGGCAAAGCCTCTTTTATAATTGATTTTTATATTGTTGATTACTAATAGCCTCAACAGCCTCTACACAACCTGACTGTAAATAATTTTCCTCTTGAAGCATTATTAAATCTTCAACATTTTCATATTCACCGTTTTCAGCCATTTCAGCATATACATCATAAAAATTTTCCAATGTTTTTTCGCTAACATAATCTTCTTTTACATTATAATTTTTACTATTTTCTATAGAACAATTTATACAAGTAGTGGTATAGGGAATAGCTTCTAGTCTTTCTTTATCAATAGTACAATTACAACATTGACACTTACCATAATCTCCATTTTCTATTTTATTTAACGCCTCATCTATTTCATTAGTTAAAACCTTTTGATTATTTACAAGTGCTATATCCTTTTCTTTTTCAAAAAGTTCTGACCCTATATCTCCTGGATGATTTCCTATTTGAGAATGATTTATTGATGTAGCTGGACTTTCATTATTTTTAATACTATTTTCTAGAGACTTTATTGTTTTTTCAGCTTCTATTTTATTTTCTTCTAATAGGTTCTCCATTTTTTCAATAAATTTAGTATTCAAAAAATCAACTCCTACCTTAACTTAAGCTGTACAAGCTTAACCATTTCTGCTATTATGTCACTTATAACTGGAAGGTTTAAAACTAATATCTTTTGAAGAATATATATAAGTATTGCTCCAAGTATAGTAAAGCCAACTGCAAATCCAAAACCTTTTGCAACTCCAGACAAAAAGTTTAAATAAATTAACCTTTTAGGTTTTTGCATTAAATCTACATAATCTGCAAGTCTAGCTCTTTCAAAATGGTCTGATATTTTATCTGCTAATTTTATATAGTCCTCTTCTTGTTTTGCATTTTTTTTATCTGTATTCAATTATATTACCTCCCATTATATTTTCTGTATAAGTATATAATATATGTAGTGAAAAAAACTCTATAGAATATATTTTATTCCATAGAGTCCTAATTTTTTATTGATTTATAAAATTATATAAATTAGTTATATTTTCGTAAATTTTTTCAAATTCTTTAATATCAACTGATTGAGCTCCATCACATATAGCAGCGTCAGGGTTAGGATGCATTTCTATTATAACACCATCTGCACCAGCTGCAATTGATGCCATACTCATTGGGTTTATCATACTTCTAATTCCAGTTGAATGACTAGGGTCTATAATAACCCTTAGTGAAGTTTTTTCTTTTACAGCTGGAATACAACTTAAATCAAGTGTATTTCTAGTATATGTTTCAAATGTTCTTATACCTCTTTCACAAAGAATTATATCACTGTTTCCTTCTACAGCAATATATTCTGCTGAATTTAACCATTCCTCTATAGTTGCAGAAAGTCCTCTTTTTAAAAGTATTGTATTTTTCGTTTTACCTAATTCTTTTAATAAAGTATAATTATACATATTTCTTGATCCTACTTGAATAACATCTACAATATCTAAAGCATATTCTATATCTCTTGCATCCATTATTTCAGATACTATTTTTAACTTATATTTATTCTTTATTTCTTTTAAAATATCAATTCCTTCTTTTCCAAGTCCTTGAAAACTATATGGCGAAGTTCTAGGCTTAAATGCTCCTCCTCTTATGTATTCTACTCCTAAACCTTTTAACGCTTTTGCAGATTCATCCATTACATCATAACTTTCTATTGTACATGGTCCTGCTATTACTATAGGTTGATTAATTTTACTTTTTGTATTTTTTGTTATTTCATTAAGCTTCATAAAATCACCTTAACCTTCTTCTGTATAAAATAAAAATAAACAAGGAAGCATTGCCTCCTTGTTTATTATACTACATTATTTCTTTTATAACAGATGAACATCTTGAACATAAAGTTTCGTGTTCTTTATCTGCTCCAACAGTATCACTAAATATCCAGCATCTTTCACATTTTTCCCCTGGTGCTTGCTCTACTAAAACAGCAAGATCTTTAATAACATCTGATTTATAAGCATTTTCAGATGCTAAGTCTAGACCTTTATTAAGCTCTAACTGTGATACGATAAATACTGTTTCAAGGTATTCTCTCATATTATCAAGGAATTCATATGTCTCACCATCTGCATTAATAAATATTTTAGCATTTAATGAGTTTCCTATTACTTTTTCTTTTCTTGCAACTTCTAGTGCCTTAGATACTTCTGTTCTAATTTCAAGCATCTTATCCCACTTGTCTTCTAAAGCTTTATCTTCAAGAGCATCAGTAGCTTTTGGCCAGTTAGATAGTAGTACACTTTCTACTTCTTCTCCTTTTTCTGGTTTTATAAAGCTCCAAATCTCCTCAGCAGTAAATACCATTATAGGTGCTACCATTTTAACTAAAGCAGTTAAAATATTGTACATAACTGTTTGAGCTGCTCTTCTTTCTTTTGAATCTACTTTTTCAGTATATAGTCTATCTTTTATAATGTCTAAGTAGAAGTTACTCATATCTACAACACAGAAATTGTGAATATCATGATATACTGAGTGGAACTGATAGCTATCATAAGATGCAGTAACACCTTTTATAAGCTTTTGAAGTTTAAGCATTGCCCATCTATCTAGTTCATTCATTTCATTTATATTTACTTTATCAGTATTTGGATCAAAATCTGATAAGTTTCCTATCATGTATCTAGCTGTGTTTCTAATTTTTCTATATCCTTCTGAAAGTTGTTTTAGGATATTTTTTGATATTCTAACATCACTTTTATAGTCAGCAGAACTTACCCAAAGTCTTAGTATATCTGCTCCATTTTCCTTTATAACATCCATTGGATCTATACCATTTCCAAGTGATTTAGACATTTTCTTACCGTCTCCATCAACTACCATACCATGTGTTATAACTGTTTTATAAGGAGCTATTCCTTTAGCTGCAACAGATGTTAATAGTGATGATTGGAACCATCCTCTATATTGATCGTTTCCTTCAAGATATATATCAGCTGGCCATGAAAGATCATCTCTAGCTTCTAAAACTCCTGAATGTGATGAGCCTGAGTCAAACCAAACATCCATAATATCCATTTCTTTTCTAAAGTCTTCACATCCACATTCACATACAGTTCCTTCTGGTAAAAGATCTTTAACGTCCATTTCAAACCAAGCGTCTGATCCTTTTTCTTTAAATATAGCAGATATTTTTGCTATAGTATCTTTATTTATAATTTCTTTATTACATTTTTCACAATAGAATATAGGAATAGGAACTCCCCAAACTCTTTGTCTTGATATACACCAATCATTTCTATCTGAAACCATGCTGCTTATTCTTTCTTCTCCCCACTCAGGAAGCCATTGAACCTTTTTGATTTCCTCAAGAGCAGCATCTTTAAATCCATCTATAGAAGCAAACCATTGTTCTGTTGCTCTAAATATAATAGGTTTTTTACATCTCCAGCAATGTGGATATGAGTGAGAAATCTTAGTTTCTTTTAAAAGTGCTCCACTTTCTCTAATATCTTCAAGTATTACATCATTTCCTTCTGTATACTTTAAGCCTTCATATTTTCCAGCTTCTGCTGTAAATCTACCTCTATTATCAACAGGGTTTATAACTCCAAGGTCATATTTTTGACCTACTTCAAAGTCTTCCTTACCATGTCCTGGTGCTGTATGAACACAACCTGTACCTGAATCAAGTGTAACATGGTCTCCTACTATAACCTTTGAATCTCTATCTATAAATGGGTGTTTACAAACTTGACCTTCAAGATCTTCACCTATAAACTCAGCTACTACTTTAGCTTCTTCAAATCCAATTGCTTCTTTAACAGAATCTAAAAGGGCTTTAGCAACTACATAGTAGTTATCATTTTCTTTTACTAAAACATACTCAATTTCTGGTCCTAACGCTATACCAAGGTTTGCTGGAAGTGTCCATGGAGTTGTTGTCCATATAATGTAATAAACCTTTGAAAGGTCTAGTCCTAGATTTTTAAACATTCCTTTGTCTTCTGTAACGTTAAATCTAACATAAATAGAACTTGATGTTTTATCTTTGTATTCTACCTCTGCTTCAGCTAAAGCTGTTTCACATGAGCTACACCAGTAAACTGGTTTTAATCCTTTATATATATATCCTTTTTCAGCCATTTTACCAAATATCTCTATTTGCTTAGCTTCAAATTCTGGTCTTAAAGTAAGGTATGGATTATCAAAGTCCCCCATAACTCCTAGTCTTTTAAATTGCTTTTTTTGTCTTTCTACTTGAGTTAATGCATAATCTCTACATTGACGTCTAAATTCTACAGTACTCATATCATTTTTCTTAATTCCAAGTTTTTTAATAGCTTGAAGCTCTATTGGAAGTCCATGTGTATCCCATCCTGGAACATATGGAGCATAATATCCACTCATTGTTTTATATCTATTTATCATATCTTTTAATACTTTATTTAAAGTATGTCCTAGATGTATATCTCCATTTGCATAAGGAGGTCCATCATGTAATATAAATGATTTATTTCCTTTGTTTTTTTCTAAAGCTTTTTTATAAATATTTTCAGTTTCCCACTTTTCTTGTATTACCGGTTCTCTTTGTGGAAGATTTGCCTTCATCGCAAAGTCTGTCTTTGGTAGATTAAGTGTTTTACCATAATCTATTTTTTCTTTTTCCATTACGTTTACCTCCTGTATATTTAAATTATGACAACAAAAAAGAGCAGAACTTGCCCCTGCTGGGGCGAATTCTGCTCGCGGTACCACCCATATTTGTATCTTAAAAAATTAACGGATTATTCCGGCTCAGCTTACTACTATTTCAGCTTGCAACTAAAGGGTGATCTTCAATAAATTAAGTTTATGGGATTTCACCACTTCCCACTCTCTGCTAAACTTTAGTTTATTTACTCGTCCCTATCATCGTCTTTCCAATATTTATGCTTAATATACTACAAATATTTTAATATGTCAATAATTATTAGGCCTCTACTTTTCTATTGTTTTCAGAATTTTTAGAAGCATATCTTGGTTTATCATTATAAGGTCTTTTACGATCTTTTTTATTTCTTTGCTCTAAATCTTTTTCAGTAATTTGTATTTTTGTTGTATGATTTATATTATTTTCCTTTGGTTTTACCTCTTTTTTATTCTTAGGCGCTTCTTGCTTTACAAAAGCTTCTTTTGTACAAGCTTCCTCTTTAGCAACTTCAGGATTTATTCCTGTTTCTATTTCTATTTTTTCAATTGTTTCAAGTTGCGATTCTACCATGCCTTTAAACCTTGATTTAAATGCATTAAATTGCTGCTTCATAAATTCATATTCTTTATTTATTTCACCAAGTCTTTTTTCGCCTTCTTTAATAATAGCATCTGCTTGTCTTTCTGCATCTTTAATTAAAATGCTAGCTTCCTTTTCTGAGTTTTCTTTCGCCTGTTGAGCAGCTGATTGTGCTAGTACTAAAGTATTTTGAAGGGTATTCTCCATATTCGTATAATGGTCAACTTTTTCTTTTAAAACGATTACTTGCTCTTTTAAAGTAGAATTTATTTTATATATTTTTTCGTAGTCTTCTCTTATAGAGTCTAGAAAGGTGTCTACCTCATCCATGTCATATCCTCTAAAAATCTTTTTGAAATCTTTATTACTTATTTCATTTGGTGTAATTGTCAAAGTTATCCCTCCACAGACTAAATGTATTTATAAACCGAAATTATTAATCTATCCTTTTTTGTAGTACTCAAGATCTCCCCAACCTTTGCCTTTCCATATCCTTTTATAGTTAGTATGGAACCTTCCTTTAATAGGGTAGATACATCTGTAGATACAATATTATTTATTTTAACTTCTCCACCTTTTATTAAAGAAGATGCTTTTGACCTTGACATATTACATATACTTGAAACAACAGAATCAAGTCTTAAAGATGATATATTTATATTTTTTTCTTCAAATTGCTTTTCTCTTAAAGTAAGAGAATCTATATCTATTTCTTTTACCTTTACTCCTGTGTGTTTTATTTTTGAAAGGTTAAAAATTATATAATCACATATATCGTTATGAACTAAAACTTCTGCAAAGTCTTCAAATACATTTATATCTCCAATTTTTTCTCTTTTTATACCAAGACCTAATATAGATCCTAAATAATCTCTATGACTAACTTTTTCAAACTTAAAATTTCCAGTTATACGTATTGCTTTAGTAGGAAACTCTCCAGTAGACTCTATAGGTGAAATTAATCCTATATCTCTTTCAAAGTCTTCTCCAAACTGAAAGCTTAAATACAAATTTTCATGAAAACAAATTTCTTTTAAAAACTCTTTTTCATTTAATGTTAAAAAGTCTGTATATATTGTGTCATATCGTTTTTTAGCTATTTTTACTTTCCCTACAATTTGATTAGCTTTATCACTTTCAATAGAAAACTTTTTTATAAGGGTCTTTAATTTAATATCGTCCATTTTAGTATTAATAAATTAAACTTCTAGCTAATGATTCTAGTATTTGTAGGGCAAATATTGCAAGAATTGGGGAAAAATCTATTGGTATACTTCCTGATGAAAATCTATCTTGCAATTTTCTAAAGGGCTCAACTATAGGATCTATTATTACTCCTATTGCTCTGGAAAAAGCATTACTTCTAGGCGGTATAAACCATGACATTAAAGCATCTAGTATTATAAGCCATTGAAGTATGTCTAAAAACTTGAATATTATATACAAGAAATTCCCCCCTACTCTTCCGTTATATTAAATGCATCTGAACCTTGTTTATTAACTTCTGTTTTTATATAATTTGTAAGATCAACATTTTCTCCTACCATTATGTATACAAGGTGAGAGATTTGAGCAAACTTACCATTTATGGCATAGCAAGCTCCCCCTACATAGTCAATCATTCTTTGTGCTAAAGGAAGATCTACATCTAGAAGGTTAACAACAGCTATTTTTCTACTTTTAACTGCATCAACAACTTCCATCATATCCTCCATTTCCTTAGGTTTTTTTAGTATTACCTTAGGTGATGTACCTGAATTTATGCTTACAAGCTTAGCCCCTTTATTTGGAACCTGAGAAGATTTTACTTCTCTTTCATCAAAGTCATCTCTTTCTCTCATCATATCATTTTTATCTCCATTTTTATTTTTTTTGTTTTCGTATTCTCTTTCTTCATGCTCATCTAGTTCTATTTCATCATCTTCATCATCTGATGTAAGTCCTAGTGATCCAAACATTTTTTTAAATATTCCATCGTTATTTTCCATTATAAATTCCTCCTTCTATTTGCTGTAATCTCTTTCCCCAAAAATACCTGTACCTACTCTTACAACATTTGATCCTTCTTCTATAGCTATTTCATAATCTCCTGTCATTCCCATAGATAAATACTTCATAACAAGTCTTTCATTTTCTAAGGACTTTAAATCTTCAAATAGTTCTTTCATTTGTTTAAAATATCCTCTAACCTCATCACTATTTCCCTTTGGAGGTATAGCCATAAGACCTAATATTCTTATATTTTCAAATTCATTTACTTCTTTAATAAAATTATGTAAATCCTCTTTATATATACCTGATTTTGAATCTTCTTTTCCTATATTAACTTGAACTAATACATCTGAAACTATATTTTTAGACTTTGATCTTTTATTTATTTCGTTTGCTAAAGAAGTACTATCTAAAGAATGGATTAAAGAAACCTTATCTACTATATATTTAACCTTATTTCTTTGAAGAGTTCCTATAAAATGCCAATCAACATTATGTACACTTTCATACTTATCAACTAACTCTTGTACCTTATTTTCCCCAAATGTAGAAATTCCTAAATTTTGAGCCTCAAGTAACATTTCAACAGGTTTTGTTTTACTAACTGCTATAAGAGTTATGTCTTCCTTTTTTCTTCCTGACTTTTCTGCAGCTAACTTTATTTTTTCGTAAACATTTTCTATATTTTTTTGCATGTCCATATAATCACCTCAACTAACCTTTGAACCATCTTTTAAAAATCTAATTGGACTTGTTATTATCTCATCATATTCTTTTATTGTATTTTTTCCACTAGGTGCTATTACAGCATTTTTTCCATCATCATACAAAACTTGAATATTTTTTTCACTAGCATACCCATTAGATTCTTTTACAAAAACACTATGATTGTCACCTTTAATTTTTATACACTTTGATGGTACTAATATGCCCTTATGACTTGATTTTATTATATCGCCTCTTATTCCTCTATGCAAACTTTTATAGTTTAAATCTTCAATAAACTTTAAAATCAAAAAGTTACCTTCTTTTTTACTTATACTATCTATAATAGTACATGTGTATTTATGGTCTCCTATAGATACATTTAAACTATCACCTTTTTTAAAACTTCCTTCCTTATCTACAAAAACATATAAATAAAGTGTTTCACTTTCAATAATTTTAAGCCCTTGATTTTCAGCTTTATTATTTATAATTGTATCCATTTCCTCTATACTTAAACTTTTAATATTTTCTATATTATATTTATTTTCATAACCATCAACACTATTTAAAACAACACCTATACTATTGCTGTTTAAAGTATTAGATATTTTAGCTCCCTTTGAAACTCTTTCTCCGTTTTTAACATATAAAATTCCAAGGTTTTGAATATCTCCTTTATAAATAACTTGTTCGTTAGCTATATATATACCTCTAAAGTTTATTTTATCTTCATAAGTTGTATATTTTGCAGTTTCAGCTTTAACTGGAATTCTAAAACCAAATGTCATGTATAGTATAAAAATTAAAGTTAAATATATTACTGTGTTTCGTATACCTATTTTTTTAAGCATATTTATTCCTCCGTTAATTTATATGATTCTTCAAATCTATCTATAATCCTTCAAAATATTTGTGTTTTTTAATATATTTTTTAATATAATAATGTAAAATTTTATAAAAATAAAATAGCCTTGATAAATCAAGACTATTTTTATATTTATAGTATTATGCAAATCAAACTTCCACTTCCTTCATTTACGATTCTTTGAAGTGTTCTTTGAAGTTTAGCTTGTATATCCTCTGGCATTTTTTGTATTTTACTTTGTAGTCCTTCTTTAACAAGCTCTTCTAATGATTTTCCAAACATATTAGCTTTCCAAAGTTTTTCTGGATCAGTTTCATAATCATCTAATAAAGCTTTTACTATATCAGAACCTTGTTTTTCTATTCCAACTATAGGTGTAACTTCTGTTTCTACATTTGCTCTTATTAAGTGAAGTGATGGTGCACTAGCCCTTAGTTTAAGACCACATCTACTTCCTTGTTTTACTGGCTGAGGCTCTTCAAGTCTCAGCTCATCCATTTGAGGTGGAACTACCCCATATCCTGTTTCTCTAACTTCTTTTAAAGCATCTGAAATTTTATCATACTCTTTTTTAGCAACTGTTAAATCCTTCATAAGATTTAAAAGTCCAAATTCATTTTCTATACTGCTACCTGATATTTCACCTAAAATTTTAAAAAACAGTCCTTTTTGAACATTCATATTAAGCATAGCTTTTCCTTCGCCAAGCTTAATCTCATTAAATTTAACATTACCTACAAAGTCAAGTTCTTCATATCCTTTAGCTACAAACTTAATGTCCCTTAGTTTATTTAAATTATTAACTGAAGATTTTATAGCAAAAACAAAATCTTTTTTAAGCCAATGTTCTCCATCTAAAGCTTCAACCCATTCTGGAAGAGTAACTCCAATTTCCTTTACTGGAAACTCATATAATACTTTTTCTAATATGTTTGTTATGTCCTCTAATTTCATATTTAATGCATCAATAATTTGTATAGGAACCTTATACTTTTCTTCCATCTCTTCTTTTAAAATTTTAGTTTCTTCACTATAAGGATTTAATGTATTAAGTAAAACTACAAATGGCTTGTTAAGATCTTGAAGCTCTGTTATTACTTTTTCCTCAGCTTCTATATAGCTTTCCCTTGGAATATCTGTTAAAGAACCATCTGTTGTAACTACAAGACCTATAGTTGAGTGTTCTTCAACTACTTTTTTAGTTCCAATCTCAGCAGCTTTAATAAATGGTATTTCTTCTTCAAACCAAGGTGTTTTTACCATTCTAAGTTCATCATTTTCAATATGTCCTGTAGCACCGTTTACCATATATCCTACACAGTCTACCATTCTAACTCTCATTTTAGCATTATCACTTAAACTTATTTCTATAGCTTCCTCATTTGGTATAAATTTAGGCTCAACAGTTGTTATAGTTTTTCCAGAGCCACTTTGTGGAAGAGTATCTTTTGCTCTCTCTTTTTTATAAGCATTTTCAATATTAGGAATAACTAATAAATCCATAAATCTTCTTATAAAAGTTGATTTTCCTGTTCTAACCGGTCCTACTACACCAATATATATGTCTCCTTGAGTTCTTTCTGCTATATCTTTATATATATCAAAATTATCCACGGTCTTACCTCCCTTAACTTGGTATTTTGTTAATATATATTGTAAATAAAACCGATTTAGAACAAAAAAAGATGCAAAGTATTTGCATCTTATAAAAATTCTTCTATTTCATTTGTTTTAGCCCTAATCATAAGCTCCTCTACAGCTTTCTTAGCATTTTTTCCTTCAAATAAAACACCATGTAGAGCCTCTACAATAGGCATGTTTACATTAACTTTTCTAGAAAGGTCATATGTAGACTTTGTAGCACTTATACCTTCTACAACCATGTTAACTTCTTTTACCGCTTCCTCCATGGTTTTTCCTTGTCCTATTAATATACCTGCTCTTCTATTTCTTGAGTGCATACTTGTACAAGTTACTATTAAATCTCCTATACCAGAAAGCCCTGCAAACGTTAAACCTTTCGCACCAAGAGCAACTCCAAGTCTTCCTATTTCAGCAATTCCTCTTGTCATAAGAGCTGCCTTTGTATTGTCACCATAACCTATTCCATCTGCAATTCCTGCTGCTAATGCTATTACATTTTTAACAGCAGCTCCAAGTTCTACTCCTATTAAATCATTATTTATGTATACTCTAAAATTAGAAGTCATAAATACATCTTGAACAAATTCACTTGTAGATTCATCTTTTGATGAAACCACAACAGTTGTAGGAATTCCTCTTGAAACTTCCTCAGCATGACTAGGTCCTGATAATACTGCAACTTTAGCCTTAGTTAAAACCTCTTCTACAACCTCTGACATTGTTAAAAGTGTTTCATTTTCTATTCCTTTTGAAACATTTACTATTATTTTATCTGTATCCTCTACACTTTTAATTTGTTCACATACTGCTCTTACACCATGAGATGGAACAGCTAAAACCAATAGTTCTCCTGATTTAACAGTTTCTTCAAAGGACTCTAAAGGAAACACATTATCTGGTATTTTTATACCTTTTAAATATCTTTCATTTTCTCTTTTTTCTTTTAGGGAATTTACTATGTCTAAATTTCTATCATATGCATATACATCATATCCCTTATTCGCAAGTAAAATTGCTAGAGCAGTACCAAAGCTACCAGCGCCTATAATAGAAACCTTCATATCTTTCCTCCTATTCACCTTTTTTTTCTCTATAAATTATTCTTATAGGAGTACCTTCAAAACCAAAACGTTGTCTTATTTGATTTTCTAAATATCTTTGGTATGAAAAGTGAACTATATTAGTATAATTTACAAACAGCACAAATGTAGGTGGTTTTACAGAAACCTGTGTTGCATAGTATATTCTAAGTGGTGTTCCCCTTTCAACTGGAGGTTGTTTCATCATAACTGCCTCACTAATTACCTCATTAAGTACCCCTGTTTTAACTCTCATAGTATGCTTAGAGGCAACAAACTTTATAGTATCTATAAGCTTATTTATTCTTTGACCTGTTTTAGCTGAAATAAATACTATAGGTGCATATGGCATAAATGATAAATCACATCTTACTTTATCAGTAAACTCTTTCATTGTTTTATCATCTTTTTCAATAACATCCCATTTGTTTACAACAATAACACTAGCTCTACCTGCTTCATGTGCAAGTCCCGCTATTTTTTCATCTTGTTCAGTAACCCCAACAGTTGCATCTATCATTATTACACAAACATCTGCTCTTTCAATTGAAGTTAATGCTCTAAGAACACTATATCTTTCTACTTCTTCATAAACTTTACTTTTCCTTCTTATACCAGCTGTATCTATAAATAAATATTTATCTCCATCAAACTCTACATAACTATCTATAGCATCTCTTGTTGTTCCTGGTATGTCACTAACTATTGCTCTTTCTTCACCTGAAAGTTTATTTAAAAGTGATGATTTACCTGCGTTTGGCTTACCTATAATAGCAACTTTAATATCACTTTCATTTTCTAAAGAATCATATATTGAACTAAAGTTATCAACAATTTCATCTAGCATATCCCCAAGGCCAAGACCTTGTGATGCTGATATTGCAAGAGGCTCTCCTATACCTAAGTTATAAAACTCATATTTATTTTCTTCAAGAGTTATGTTATCTATTTTATTAACAACAAGCTCAACTGGCTTTTTACTTTTTCTAAGCATATTTGCAACTTCATAATCTGCTGCAACAAGCCCTTCTCTACCATCAACTATAAAAACTATAACATCAGCAGTTTCAATAGCAATCTCAGCTTGTCTTCTCATTTGTTTTACAATAATATCTTCACTTTCTGGCTCTATTCCACCTGTATCTATAACAGTGAATTTATGAGTTAACCACTCAACTTCTGCATAAATTCTATCTCTAGTTACTCCTGGAGTATCTTCAACTATAGATATTCTGTCTCCTACTAGTTTATTGAAAAGAGTTGATTTTCCAACATTGGGTCTTCCAACTATAGCTACTATTGGTTTTGACATTTTATCACCTCATCTATTATTATCTGAACTAAATCGTCACCTGTATATTTACATTTTAATATTTTAGTATTTAATTTTTCTTCAAGATCTGTTAATTTAGTATCATCAAGAAAAATATCTTCATCAGCTTTTAACATATTAGAAGGAAGAATAATTGTATCTTCTATGTTTTTATCTTTAAAGTAATTTATAATATCACGCCCAACAATAAGACCTGTAACAGTTATTTTTCCACCAAAAAATTCATTTTTAATCATATGAACATTTATTTTTATATTAAATGTTTTTTCAATTTTATCTGCCTGTTCTCTTATATATTTATAAGCAGATTCACCTGTTATAAATCCTATTACTTTTCCATTTCCATTATATTTTTTACCCTTTAAATCCTCATTTAAACGATTTTCTAAATATCTTATCATTCCTATTCCATCTTCTATTTGCTCAAAGTCTCCATAGGTATCATAGTTTGGAAGATCTTTATTTGCCATAACATAAAATTCATCAGCAAGTCTTGCAAATGGATCATTTATTTCCTTTAACATTACCTTTTGCATAGATTCTATTAATTCAATAGCTTCTAAAGATGACTTTTCATTAAATGTAGGCATTTCAAAAAGCCCTTCTCTGTATCTTGTAATTCCTACAGGAACTATTGCAACATTTCTTACATTAGGATAAAGGCTATAAAGATCTATTATTGTTCTTTTTATTTCTTTTCCATCATTTATACCTGGACAAAGAACTACCTGACAATTCATTTCTATTCCATTATCTGAAAGATATTTTAACCTATCCATTATAAGTCCTGCATTTTTATTATTAAGCATAAGAGCTCTAAGCTCAGGATTTGTTGTGTGTACTGAAATGTTTATAGGACTTATTCTATATTTTACAATTCTTTCTATATCTTCTTCCTTCATATTTGTAAGAGTTACAAAGTTTCCTTGTAAAAAAGATAATCTTGAGTCATCATCTTTAAAGTAAAGTGTTTCTCTTAGGTTTTTAGGAAGTTGATCTATAAAACAAAATATACATTTATTATGACATCTTCTAGCATGATCTATTATAGGGTCTTCAAAATCTATACCTATGTCTTCGTAATAGTCTTTTTCTATTTCAATTTCCCACTCTTCTCCATCTGGTTTTCTTATAACAACTAAAAGTTCTTCTTCACATATAATATATCTATATTCAATAATATCTTTTATTTCAGTATCATTTATACTAACTAATATATCTCCTACTTCTATTCCTACTTCTTCTGCAATACTTCCATTTTCTACTGCATTTATAACTATTTCTTTTGCCATAAAATCACTCCATATTTATAATTTATGTGATTAATTCATTTAGTTATAATACCATTTTACATATTAAATATCAAGGTAAACCACTTTACTGTATATTATATCATAAAAAACAGGTAGGTTTAGTCAAACCTACCTGTTATATATTCCTCTGTTTTTTTATTACTTGGATTATTAAAGATTTTTTCTGTTTTATCATACTCTATTAAATCTCCTAGTAAGAAAAATGCTGTGTTATCTGATATTCTACCTGCTTGTTGCATATTGTGAGTAACTATTACTACTGTATAGTTTTTCTTCATCTCTGCTATAAGCTCTTCTACCTTAGCTGTAGATATAGGGTCTAGTGCTGAAGTTGGCTCATCCATTAAAAGAACATCTGGCTCTGTTGCAACAACTCTTGCAATACAAAGTCTTTGCTGCTGACCACCTGACAGCGAAAGTCCTGACTCTTTTAATCTATCTTTAACTTCATCCCATAGGGCAGCTTCTTTTAAGCTTTTTTCAACAATATGATCTAATTCAGTTTTATCAGTTATTCCATGAATTCTTGGTCCATAAGCTATATTATCATATATTGACATAACAAATGGATTAGGCTTTTGAAATACCATACCAACTTTTTTTCTAAGTACATATACATCTAAATCATTGTATATATCTTTATTATCGTATAGTATTTGACCTGTTATTTTTACATTTTCTATTAGGTCATTCATTCTATTCAAAGTTCTAAGGAAAGTAGACTTTCCACAACCTGAGGGACCTATTAAAGCCGTAACTTTATTTCTTTCTATTTCTATATTTATATTTTTAAGGGCATGGTTTTCACCATAGTATAAATTCAAATCTTTTGCAGTTATTACTTTATCCAAAATAATTCCCCCTTAAGGTTTTAAGTACTTTTTTATAATAATTTAGTTATGTTAACTTCTCATTAATTAGAGGTAAAGTTATAGTAAATGTTGTTCCCTTATTTATTTCACTATTAACTTTAATTTTACCTTGAAACAATACAAGTATATGTTTTACTATTGCAAGTCCTAGTCCTGTTCCACCAGAATCTCTAGATCTTCCTTTATCTACTCTATAAAATCTTTCAAATAATCTAGGTATATGCTCCTGTGGTATACCTATACCAGTATCTTTAACACTTATAATTAAATTGTTCCCATTTATACGTAAAGATATGTAAACATTTCCCTCATTATTTGTATACTTTATAGCATTGTCTACAATATTTATAAGCATTTGCTTAAATTTATCTCTGTCTCCTAAAATAAATATTTCTTCATCTAAAGGCTCATATGAAACATTTATATTTTTGTTTTTAGCAACTTGTTTAGTAATACTATAAACTTCATATACAGAGTCATTAACATTTACTTTTTCAGGAACTTCACTTTCTTTTAATTCCTTATTTTCAAGCTCAGATAATGTAAGAATATCATTAATAAGCCTTGAAAGCCTTTCTGCTTCAATATTTATTATGTCTAAAAATTTATCTCTAGTTTCTTTATCTTCAACTATTTTTAATGTTTCTGCAAATCCTTTTATAGATGTTAAAGGTGTTTTAAGCTCATGTGATACATTAGCAACAAAATCACTTCTCATTTGTTCTAGTTTTTTCACTTTAGTTATATCTTGAATAACAACTAAAACCCCTAGTATTTCCTCTGAATTTTCATAATTAATAGCATTTGTTGCTCTTATTCTTAAATTTTTAACTGAAGGGTAAGTAATTGTAACCTCAACCTCCTCATCTGGAACATCTTTTATAATATTTTCTAAATCATAGTTCCTAATTGCTTCTATAAAATATTTACCGATTGTATCATCATCTAAGTTAAACATAATCTGGGCAGCTGGATTTAAAAGAAGTATTCTTTTATTTTGATCTATTATAATTATTCCATCTTCACTATTAGATAAAATTGACATTAACTTATTTTGTTTGTCACCAAGATTTGCAATAGTATCTTGTAGTCTTTGTGTCATAAGATTAAATGCTTCTCCAAGCTGTCCTATTTCATCATTAGATGAAACATCTATTCGTCTATCGTAGTTTCCAAGGGATATAGTAGTAGCTAGTCTTGTAAGCTTTATTATAGGCTTTGTAATAACACTTATAAAATTATACATAAAAATAGATGCTATTATAATTCCACCTAAAATTACATAAACTATTGTTGTAAAATAATTTTGTTGAATTTCTTTTATAGAATTAAATTTTACTGAAAGTCTTATTATATAATCTTCTCCATTAAAATTTACTTTTTTGGCATAGTAGTACATATTATTTTTTTCTGTACTACTGTATCTTACTGATTGTCCAGAACCGTATTGTGATGCTTGCTGTATTTCTTTTCTTTCTTTATGGTTATCAAGATTTTCTACATTTTGATCAGAGTCTGCTATAACTTCTCCATTTTCTTTAATTATGGTAACTCTTTTCCCTATTTTCTCCTTAATAAATTTACACACTTCATTGAGATTTTCGGTGTTTTGTTTTATATATTCTGATGCTATTATAGTTTCTGACTCTAAAGACTCTTTATTTGTTTTTAATATAATATCTTTAGTAAAGTTATAAGAAATTGCTCCTGTTATACTAACTGTTAAAACTATTATAACCATAAAAAATCCAAAAAGTTTTTTCCTCATAAAAATGCTCCTAATCTGCAAACTTATAACCTATTCCTCTTACTGTTTCTATATATTTAGGGCTTTTATCATCGTCCTCAATTTTTTGTCTTAAGTGTCTTATATGAACATCTACAGTTCTAGTTTCTCCGTAATATTCATATCCCCAAACCTTATCTAAAAGAAAATCCCTAGTTAAAACTTTGCCTTTATTAACTACTAAAAGTTTTAATAGTTCAAATTCTTTTAAAGTAAGATCTATTTTTTCTCCATTTTTGGTTACTTCATGTTTATCCATGTTAACAACTAGATCTCCAAAGCTTATTACTTGAGATGTATTCTCTTCCTTAAAGTTTCTTCTCAAAACAGCTTTTATTCTAGCTATAAGCTCTCTAACAGAAAAAGGCTTTGTTATATAATCATCTGCTCCAAGTTCAAGTCCTAGTATTTTATCTAACTCTTCACCTTTAGCAGTAAGCATTATTATAGGAATTCCCTCAGTTTCTTTAGCTTTATTTATGTGTTTACAAACATCAAATCCATCCATTTCTGGAAGCATTACATCTAAAAGTATAAGATCAGGTCTTTTTTCAGAGGCAACTTTAATAGCCTCTTTTCCCGTTTGGGCAAAAATAACCTTATATCCATTTGACTCAAGATTATACTTTAAAAGCTCAATAATATGAAGCTCATCATCTACTATTAATATCTTTTCATTTGCCACTACAAATTCCCCCTAAACAATCTCAATAAATGCACCAAGCCTTCCTGTTTTACCTTTATCTCTTCTGTAAGAATATAAAGTATCCTTTTCACAAACTGTACAAATATTAGATATATCTATGTTTTCTTCAACAATATTAATTTTAATTGCTTCATTATAAACCTCTTTTACAAGATCTACATAAATACTTCCGTCTCTTTCATCTTTAAATGTAAACTTTTCTCCAACATCAGGTGATACCTCAAAGCAGCACTTTCCTATGCAAGGTCCAATCGAACATAAAATATTTTCTTCTAAACTATTAAATGTAGTTTTCATTAGATTAACAGTTTCAGATAATATTTTAGCTTCAACCCCTCTCCAGCCAGCATGAATTGCAGCTACAACCTTCTTTTCCCTATCGTAAAGAAGAATAGGTACACAATCTGCTGTAAAAACTCCTACTGGTATGTTTTTTTCATTTGTTACAATAGCATCTGCTTTTTGTCCAACAACACTATCAAAGTTTTCATTTGTTACAATAACAACTTTTTTCCCATGCTCTTGATTTACATAAGCTACTTTAGTATTCATATTTAATTCTTTGCATATAATATTAAAATTTTTCTTAATATTTTCTTTATAATCATTTGTAAATATACCAAGGTTAAAGCTTTCAAATTCTCCTGTACTAACTCCACCTTTTTTAGTACTAAAAAAGTGTTTTACTTCTTTTTCTGAATTTAAAAGCTCACTTTGAAAAAACTTTAAATCTCCATTAGTTTTTAATGTAAATTTACTTATCATAAAGTCCTCCTTAGATATTTAATGTTATAACTTTACTATTTTTTAAACTTTCCTTAACGTCAATTATTCTTTGATTGTTAGACCCTCTAAATGACAGTTTAAGATTTTTTTCTTTTTCAACAAATGGTCCATCAACTAATACATCTATATTTTCTAAAAGGTCTTTCATATTTTTATCGTTTACTATTTTTTCATATGTAAATCCTGTGTAAGATAAAATATTTATATTATTTTTGTGAATAGCCTTGGCAATATATGCAAACTCCTTAGGTTGATAAAAAGGGTCTCCTCCACTAAATGTTACTCCATCAATATGCTTACTATTTAATATATTATTTATTATTTCGTCTACATTTATTTCTTCACCATTATTAAAGCTATGTGTACTTGGGTTGTGACATCCCTTGCAATTATGTTTACATCCTTGAGAGAATATTACATATCTTATACCTGGACCGTCAACAACACTTTCTTTAGTTATTCCTGCAATTTTTACCTTCATTAATTCATCACCTTGCCTAATTATATCATATTTATTAAATTTCTTAGTTAACAATTTATTTATTATTTAACCTCTATTTAACATAAGTTAAATTCTAAAAAGCCTATATGAAATTCATATAGGCTTTTTATTAATTATGTTTAACTCTCATATCAAGCTCTGATTTTTTAGCATCATTAAATCTATCTACTGTTGATAAATATCCTGTTATTCTTCTAATTCTTCTAATATTAGGACTTCCACACTCTGGACAAACATCTTCTTCTATTATTCCACTATGTCCACAAACAGTACACTCATCTATAGGGAAGTTTATTCCTGCATATCCAACATCACATTTATTCATCCATCTTAATATTTTTTCAAATGCTTCAAGATTTTGATTAATAGTTGAATCAAGTTCTACATAAGATATATGTCCACCATTACATAGTCCATGGAACTTACCTTCTATTTCCATTTTATCAAATAAACTTATTTCCCTATCAACTGGAACATGATATGAATTTGTATAGAATTCCTTATCTGTAACACCTTTTATTAAACCAAATTTTTCTCTGTCTTTTGGAGTAAATCTTCCTGCTGTACCTTCTGCCGGAGTTGCATAACAAGCAAAGTTTAAGCCACACTCCTGTGTAGACTTTTCACAAAAATCTCTAATATGTGATATTATTTCATATCCTAAATCCATTGCTTCTTTTGTTTCTCCATGGTGTGAACCAATTAAAGCAGTAAGTGTTTCAGCAAGACCTATAAATCCAATTCCTAATGTACCATTTTTTATTGCATCTTTTATTGAATCTTCTTTATTAAGATTTTCTGAACCTAAATAAAGCTTTTGTCCCATTAAAAATGGTAAGTCTTTTACTTTTAATTCACAAGCAACTGCAAATCTATGTAAAAGCTGCTCTTTACAAAGATTTAATATAGCGTTTAATTCATTGTAAAATCCTTCTATATTATTTTTACCAGCTTTTAAAGCAAGTCTTGGAAGATTTATAGTTATAGGAGCTATATTTCCTCTTCCCGCTGATATTTCTGGTCCATTTACATTAGATATAGTTCTTGTTCTACATCCCATATATGAAACTTCATCACCATATTTTTTGTTAAAACTTGTATCCATAAAACTAAATGTTGGATTCATTCTATGAGCTGAAACTTTTATAGCTAGTTTAAATAAGTCATAGTTAGGATCTCCTTCATTAAAGTTTACTCCTTCTTTAACTCTAAATACAAGATTTGGGAAAATTGGGCTTTCACCTTTTCCAAGTCCTTTATCAAAAGCCTCAAGCATAGCTTTTATAACCATTCTTCCTTCTTCAGTAGTATCAGTTCCAAGGTTAATACTACTAAAAGGAACCTGCGCTCCTGCTCTTGAATGCATACTATTTAAATTATAAACTAAAGCTTCCATAGCTTGATATACTTCATTATACTCTGGCTTAACACTTAGCTTTCTAATTACGTCTGCCATTGATTTATCAAAATGAGGGAAACTTTGTCCACCAAACATATCATTTTGATTACTTTGAAGTATAATAGCAGCTTGAGCAGTAGCTGATGCTATTCTTTTAGGTGGTCTTATATACCCATATCCTGTATTAAAACCTGACTCTAAAAGTTTTCCTAAGTTTATTTGTAAACAGTTTATTGTTTTTCCATAAAAGTCTAAATCGTGTATATGAACATCACAATTTACATGTGCCTTTGACATTTCTGATGGTATTATATTATTTAAATAATACTGTTTACTTGCTGCAGATGCTATTTGAAGCATTTTAGCAGAAGGGGAATTTCCTATATTTGCATTTTCTCTACTAGTTTCAACTAGTATTTCTCTAACAACATCCATAAGCTCTGTTTTAGCTTCTCTGTATCTTGTTCTTTTATTTCTGTAAAGTATGTAAGCTTTAGCTGTTTTAGCATGTCCCTCTTCAATAAGAACTTTTTCAACAACATCTTGTACATCTTCAACCCCTGGTACTTTTCCATCTGGGAAAATACTTAAAAGATTTGATACTACTTTATCAGCTAAAATCTCTGCAGTTGAAAAATCAGATCCTCCAACTTCTTGAGCCGCTAAAAATATTGCTCTTGCTATTTTCTCCTTACTAAAATTAGCTAATCTTCCATCTCTTTTTTTGATTTCACTAACCAATTAAACGCACCCCTTCTATTTTTCCTCTAATATCTTATGTAACTCTTGTAAAAATGTATTTATATCCTTAAATTGCTTATAAACTGAAGCAAATCTAACATAAGCAACATCATCTAGCTTTTTAAGCTTTTCCATTACAATTTCTCCAATATATGTGCTGCTTATTTCCCTGTTCATTGTATTTTGAACATGTCTTTCTATTTCATCAACTAATTTTTCCATATCTGAAATAGAAACTGGTCTTTTTTCACATGATCTTAAAACTCCGTTTAGTATTTTTCTTTTACTAAACGCCTCACGTGTACCATCTTTTTTAATAACATAAACAGGTATATCTTCTACCTTTTCATATGTAGTAAATCTTTTTAAGCAATTTAAGCATTCTCTTCTTCTTCTAATTGAAGCGCTATCCTCTGTAGGTCTAGAGTCTAGAACTTTGGTTTCTATATTGCCGCAAAATGGACATTTCAATTTAAATCAACTCCAACCACTATATATAGTATATTTACTAATTAAGCATACCTCTATATTTAGTAACATTGACTATTATAACAACTATATATAGTGGAGTCTAACTTTGAAATTTTATATAAAATAGGTGAATTGTTAACATATCATTGTTTTACTCTTAGATTCTCATTTTATTTAAGTTAATTAGAGTTTGATTTTTCATTAAGTAAATCAACAAGCATTATGTCAACTCCTATAACTTTAATTTGCTCCCATGCTATTTCTATTTCTTCTTTTTTCTTAAAAACAGAAAAAACACCGCTTTGATATGGTATAACAAATGATTTTATGTATGTTAAGTCATCATCAAATATAATATCTCCTATGAATCCTAACCTTTTCCCCTCTGATACATCTATAACCTCCATACTTTTTAGTTCAGATAGTAACAGGTTTTTATTTTTTATTTCCATTAATAACACCCCCTAGAAAATTATATGAAAATAATATGTAAAGTATTATTATAAATAAAATAAAAATAAGCTAGATAAACTAGCTTATTTTCACTTTATTTATAAGTATTTTTTCATATGTGTAAGCGCGGTTTTTTCAAGTCTTGAAACTTGAGCTTGAGATATTCCAATCTCTTCTGCAACTTCCATTTGCGTTTTTCCTTCAAAAAACCTTAAATTAAGTATATGTTTTTCTCTATCATTTAATTTTTGTATTGCTTGCTTTACAGATATATTTTCAACCCAGCTTTCATCATGGTTTTTATTGTCACTTATTTGATCCATAACAAATATTGCATCTCCACCATCATTATAAATAGGCTCAAATAAAGAAACAGGATCTTGAATAGCATCTAAAGCAAAAAATATCTCTTCTCTCGGAAGATCAAGCTCCTTTGCTATTTGTGATATATTTGGTTCTTTATTATGCTTATTTATTAACTGTTCTCTAACTTGAAGAGCTTTATATGCTATGTCTCTTAAAGATCTACTAACTCTTATTGAATTATTATCTCTAAGATATCTTCTTATTTCTCCTATTACCATAGGTACAGCATATGTTGAAAATCTAACATTTTGGCTTAAATCAAAATTATCTATGGCTTTTATAAGACCTATACATCCAACTTGAAAAAGGTCATCTAGATTTTCTCCTCTATTATTAAATCTTTTTATAACACTTAAAACAAGCCTTAGGTTCCCTTGAATAAATTCTTCTCTTGCATTTTCATCTCCCTGTCTTATTTTCAGCATTAACTCTTTCATAACGTCTGCTTTTAAAACAGGTAATTTAGATGTATTAACTCCACAGATCTCAACTTTATTAGTTATCATAGGTCAATCTCATCCCCTTTAGTAATCATTGTATTAAAATTATTTCCTTTTCAGAAAATTTTTATACTAAAAGGTGTTTTCCAAATTTTCCTATATCATTTTATTAATGTCTTTTTGAAGTCTTTTTACTATTCTTTTTTCAAGTCTTGATATATAAGATTGTGATATTCCAAGTATATCTGCAACTTCTTTTTGTGTTTTTTCTCCTTCACCTAAAAGACCAAATCTAAGCTCCATTATTTGTCTTTCTCTTTTATTAAGTTTATTCATAGCATTTTGAAGAAGTTCTTTTTCTACTTCTACTTCAATTTCATGGTATATAAGATCGCTATCTGTTCCTAATATATCTGATAATAAAAGTTCATTTCCATCCCAATCTACATTTAAAGGTTCATCAAATGATATTTCTGACTTTACCTTACTATTTCTTCTAAGATACATTAGTATCTCATTTTCTATACATCTTGATGCATATGTTGCAAGTTTTATATTTTTTTCTGGATTAAATGTATTTACAGCTTTTATTAATCCAATTGTACCTATAGATATTAAATCCTCTACACTTATACCTGTATTTTCAAACTTTCTAGCTATATAAACAACTAGTCTTAAATTTCTTTCTATAAGAACTGTTCTTATATCTTCATCTCCTAATTTTAGTTTTTCAACTAAATCTTTTTCCTCATCATTTGTAAGTGGAGGTGGAAGTGCTTCATTTCCTCCAATATAATATACCTCATCTTTTAAGAAAAGTTTTGTGTATAAAGAATTTAAATATCCTTTAAAATCCTTAAATTTTTTCTTTAAATACTTAAAAACAGTCAATTTTCGCCCCCCTATTAGCTTAATATTTCTGGATAAACAATTGCATCATAGTTTGAATCACCTAAAAAAGACTTATCATTAAGCGCAACTGTAATATTTTTATTTATTTTTGTTTTATTTTTATTTTTTGCAATAACAATTTCTGATTTAAATCCAAGTAAAAGTCCATTTTCCGTTCCTATAGCATTGTATGGTATTGTTCTTACTTTAAATGAAGCATCTTTTATTAGATTAATATTATTATCTTTTATGTTAATTAAGCTGCTTAAAGCACCTATACTACTAACTATAACCTTAGAACCGTCTAAAGGGTCTCTTAACTGATTTCCTGTATCTATAAACCCTTTTATAGTACAGCTTTTACCATTTAAATATATTTCAAGATCTACTTCACATTGTTTTTCACTATAATAGCTTTCAAAAACATCAAATCCTATTTTTACAAATAAAATAGCAATAAAACTTGATATAATAATAAATTTTGTTGATATTTTACTTAATAAAAACACACTATCTAAACTATTAATATCTCCATACACTAAATAAAAAAATCCTATTATTCCTCCACCTAATATAAAAGCCTCAGTATAAAATATTAAAATTAATCTTAAAAATCTTTTTATATCTTTTGGAATAAATGCAATATAAATCATTAAAATTGAAACTATTACTTTAAATATTAGAGAATAAAATATATGTAAACTTGGTATAAAAATAACTATTACATACATTGAACCTATAAAAGAAGCTATAAAAATTTTCAAATTGCTAGTATAATTTTTAGATACTTTGCTTAAAAGATATAAAAGGAAAAAATTCATAAAAATATTTTCTACAATTAAAATATCAATATATACTTCTCCCACATTATTACCTCCATATTTAAAGTAAACTACTTAATATAATTATAAGGCTTGTTCTTATGTAAAATTTGTCACTATATAATCTCTATAACTTTAAACTTTAATACAAAGTGATTTGTTTTTAGACATAAAAAAACAGAACTGTTTAAAGTCCCATAGTATGATTAAAAATTTATATTTAAAAACCTTATATATTTCACTTTTTTGTAAAATATACTATACCTAAAAAGTGTTAAATATAATTAACATATAATTAAAAATAAAAAAAGAAGAGTCCTTCGACTCTCCTAGGGGGATGGGGTTATATTTTTATTATTACCATAAAATATATTATTATTCACATTTAAAATTATTTTTTATATTCTTCTAAAAGATATTTAAACATTTCAATAGTATCTTCTAAAGGTTTAGTTGTTGTAAAGTCTACACCTGCTTTTTTCAAAAGTTCTATTGAATAATCACTTCCACCTGATTTTAAAAACTCTATGTATTTTTTTAAGTTATTATTATCTTTTAATATAGATTTTGCCATACTAATTCCAGCTGAAAGACCTGTTGCATACTTATAAACATAAAAAGGATCATAAAAATGTGGTATTCTAGCCCACTCACTTTGTATTTCCTCATCAATAACACAAACATTTCCATAATATTTTTTACAAAGCTTAAGCCATTCATTTGAAAGCTCTTCCCCATTAAGAGCATCTCCTTTTTCTGCTTTATCATGTGTTATTTTTTCAAATTCAGCAAACATAATTTGTCTAAAAAATGTTGTTCTTATACTTTCTAAAAACTCTTGAATTACATATTTCCTATTTAATCCTTTTAAACTATCCATAAGATATAAATACATTAAACATTCATTTGTTATAGAAGCAACCTCTGCACAAAATATTGTATATGATGAATATACATATGGTTGAGTTTTTCTTGAATAATAAGAATGTATAGAATGTCCAAGCTCATGAGCTAATGTTAAAACATCATCTAATTTATTTTTATAATTTAAAAGTATGTAAGGTTTTGTGTCATATGCTCCCCATGAATATGCTCCTGTATATTTTCCCTTATTATAATAAACATCTATCCATTTATTATTAAATGCCTCATCTAGTATTCCTATATACTCATTACCTAAAACATTTAATGAAGTTTTTATCATATCCTTTGCACTTTCATAATCTACTTCTAAGTCTGCTTCTTTAACTATTGGAGTATATAAATCATAAAGATGAATCTCATTAAGTGAAAGCTCTTTTTTCTTTAAAAGTATATATTCATCTAAAATAGAAATTGAATCGTTAGAAATTTTTAAAACATTTTCATATACACTAACTGGTATATTATCTTCAAATAACGCTGACTCTAATGAAGATTTAAAACCTCTTGTTTTACTATAAAAAACATCTTTTTTAATAGAACTTGATAAAATTGCTCCATATGTACTTTTAAAACTTCCATATGTATCAAACATAGCTTTAAAAGCATTTTTTCTAAGTTCTCTATCACTACTTCTTATAAATGTTGAGTAATTTGAATCATTAAGCTCAAATTCTTCTCCCTTTGAATTTTTAACCTTTGGATATTTTAAGTCTACATAACTAAGCATTTTATATACATTTTCAAAAGCTAATGCCATTTCTTGAGTTTCAGATAACAGTTTTTCTTCTTTTTCAGAAAGTACTATTTTTTCTTTTCTTATAAGCTCTTCTAAAAGATTTTTATAAAGACTTAGCTTATCATATTCTTTTATTAGAGAATATATTGTATCACTTCCTTTAGAAAGTATTTCAGGAACTATAAATGATAATTTAGAATTTACCTCTACACTTATTTGTTCTCCAAGACTAGCTAATGCTTGACTATTAGAATTACTGTTATCCTCATCTCTTTTCATAAATGTAAAAGCAATTATTTTTCCTGATATTTTCTCTACCTCATCAGAAAGATGTAAAACCCTATAAAGATTTTCTCCACTTTCAAGTACCTTTCCCTTTAGTGACAAAATCTCTTTCATTAAATGGTCTATTTTTTCTTTATCAATTAATATATCTTGTTTTCCACTATATAAAGTGTCAATATCCCATTTATACTTATCTTCTATTTCATTTCTATTTTTTACTTCTAACAAAATAATCACCTCATTATATAGTTATACCAAATTTACTTATATTTTAGTATTTATTTTAAAATTTAAAAAGGGCAACTATAAATAGTCACCCTTTTATTATCTTCTTCTTTGATTTCTAAAAAACGGAGGAATATCTAAATCCTCTGATGAAACAGGAATTTCAATAGTTTTTTGTTTGCTTGGAACTTCTTTAGCCTCTACAGGCTTTACCTGCTCAGAAGCCTCTTGCTTTTTCGCTTCTCCTTGACCTTCAAATCCTGTTGCTATAACAGTAATTCTTACATCCTCTCCAAGACTTTCATCAATTACAGCTCCAAATATAATATTTGCATCTGGATCTGCAGCTTCTTTTACTTGGTCTGCTGCTTCTGTAACTTCAAATAAAGTAAGATCAGGTCCACCAGTAATATTTAATAAAACACCTGTTGCTCCTTTAATAGTAGTTTCAAGTAATGGACTTGAAATAGCTTGTTTAGCAGCTTCAGTTGCTCTATTTTCTCCACTTCCTCTTCCTATACCCATATGAGCTAGGCCTCTATTTAACATAATAGTTGTAACGTCTGCAAAGTCTAGGTTAATAAGACCTGGTACTGTTATAAGGTCTGATATACCCTGAACACCTTGTTTTAAAACGTCATCTGCTACTCTAAATGCTTCAGTTATAGGAGTCTTTTTATCTACAACTTGAAGTAGTCTATCATTTGGTATAGTAACTAAAGTGTCAACTCTTTCTTTTAACTTTAAAAGTCCTTTTTCTGCGTGGATCATTCTTTTTCTTCCTTCAAATAAGAAAGGTTTAGTTACAACCCCAACAGTTAATATTCCAAGTTCCTTAGCTATTTCTGCAACTACAGGAGCAGCACCAGTTCCAGTTCCGCCTCCCATACCAGCTGTAATAAATACAAGATCTGCGCCTTTTAAAGCCTCAATTATTTCCTCTCTACTTTCCTCAGCTGCTTTTTCTCCTATTTCAGGGTTTGCACCTGCTCCAAGTCCTCGAGTAAGCTTGTCTCCTATTTGTATCTTTTGACCTGCTTTTGACATAAGTAGTGCTTGTTTATCTGTATTAATAGATATAAATTCTATTCCCTTTAGGTCGGCTTCTATCATTCTGTTAACTGCGTTGTTTCCTCCTCCACCGCAACCAACAACTTTTATTTGAGCATTACTGTCTATATCAAATTCAAAATCTAGCACAATTATTCCCTCCTTATATGTTTTAGAAAAAGTCTGAGAAGAATTCTTTAACTTTACCTAATATTCCTGACCTTTCCTCTTTTTCTTCTAAATCGTAATCAGTATCTACTGCTACTTCATCATCTACGTTATTTTTATTTTCGTTTGTTAGTATTTCACTTGTTTTTTTATTTTTAAGTGAATACACTGCTATCCCTGTTGAAGCAGAGTACATTGGACTAGCAACACCTATGTAATTAGGATATCCAAATCTAACTGGAACATTAAAATGACTTTGTGCCACTTCTTGTATTCCTTTTATATTAAATAATCCTCCACCTGTAATCACAATTCCTGCAGACAGAATTTCAGATAGTCCTTCTTTTTCTAATGTATCTCGAATAAGATATAACATCTCTGCTATTCTAGCTTCCATAACCTCGGCTACTTCGAAAAGACTTATAGTTTTTTCACCTTTGCCACCTAAAGCATTTATTTTTAATGTTTCATCTGGCTTAATAAGAGCACTTGTTGCCACTCCATATTGCTTTTTTAGGTTTTCGGAATCTGCATATGATATTTTACAAACCATAGAAATATCGCTTGTAATGTGTCCTCCTCCAACAGGAATAAGTTTTGTAAACACTAAAGATCCTTTGTTAAATACAGATATATCTATTGTTTCTGATCCTATGTCAACTAAAGCAACACCTAACTCTTTTTCATCATTACTTAAAGTTACCATTGATGTTCCTATAGGCTCTAAAACTATGCCATCTACTTTAAGTCCTGATTTTTCTACACTTCTTAGTATGTTTTGTACTGTAGTACAAGAAGATACTACTAAGTTAACATCTACTTCAAGTCTTACACCTTTCATTCCTATAGGATCCTTTATGTTTCCATATCCATCTACAACAAATTGCTCTTTTATAACATCTATTATTTCCTTATCAGAAGTAACAGAAAAAACCCTTGCAGCTTGCAGTACTCTTTTAACATCATCGGAGATTATCTCTTTATTATCACCTGAAACTGCAATTACACCTTTATTTCTATAAAGTGAAGCATACCCTCCTGGTATATTTACAAAAGTGGATTTTATTTCTTTATTAGACATTTGCTCTGCTTGTGAAACTGCATCTTTTATAGCTTCAACAGTTGAGTCAATATCTACTATTATACCTTTTTTAACACCACTACATTTGGAGGTTCCTACACCTAATATGTTAAACTGCTTATTGTTCATTTCAGCAAGTACAACGCAAACTTTAGATGACCCAATATCAAGTGATACTACTGTGTTACTCATTTAGTAAATAACCTCCTTTTTTAGTTTGAGCACTTTTTTAGAATTATCTTTATCAGTTTTATTATTCAACATAAAAGTCAATATTCCTTTTAATAATTTTATTTTTTTATACTTACTTAGAATACTTAATCTCTTTCATGTAAATTGTATCGTTTTTACCTTTATATTCAGGAAGTGTTTTTTCATCAAATGATTTAGATTCTATAAAAAGTCCTCTTAAATTAAGTTGAGAAAATTTATTTTCTTGTGAAGACATTGTATATTCAAGTGCATTAATGTCTCCTATAACATCTATTTCAAATGGTGGAACTATATTATTGCCATCAATCATTATAATCGGTCCTTCACAGGTTATTCTAGACTGTGCAGTTACTCTATAGCCATTTATTGCTATTGCCTCTGCTCCTGCATTTCTTAATTCATTAGCAGTTTCATAAAGGTCTATATTATGTACAACACTGTTATCTGCTTCTAATTGGGTATTATACTCTTCTTTTCTATTGTCATCTAGTATTATTGTAACCCCTGAACCTGTAACCTCTGTTAATCCATAAAAAAGCTTTATATAATCAAGCTCCTCTTTTATTGTTTTATTAATTTTCTCTTCTACTTCTTCACCAGCTTCTTGATACTTTTTAAGTTTATATTCAAGTTCAGAATATTTTTTATAAAGACCTTTATTTTCTGCTTTTAAAGTGTTTATCTTTATTTGCATGTTTTTATATTGGTCATAAGTAAGTATTTTTGTTGACTGATAAGGATTATTAAGTATGAAAACAACCAAAAGTATACCTGATAATATACCTGTAAAAAGTAACAAAAGCTTTCCTTGGTTAACTTTCACCTTCTTCATTTGTTTCCTCCACAATAGAATCTTTCTTTTTTTCAAATATAATTCTTCTTATAAATGCAAAGTTATTAAATAGTCTTCCTCCAAATACAAATACTGCTGCTAAATACATTGGAACATTTAATTTATCTCCTAAATATGTAAGAACAGCTGCTAATAATACATTACCAAAAAAACCAGATACAAATATATTTGTATCAAATTTTTTCTCTAAAGTAGCTCTAACTCCTCCAAATATAGAATCTAGTGCTGCTAATATAGCTACTGGCATATATGACATGAAAGCAGTAGGGATATCTATATTTAAAAATGACCCTATAAGTATTCCTATTATTAATCCTATTAATGGTATCATCTTAATCACCTTCCTGTTTCAATATGCTTATAGTCTACACTTTTGTTATATTTTAATATTTTAATTTTTTTATTACTTTCTATTTTAAAGTCACAACCACTTTGATTTCTAATAACATCTGCTACACTTAGTGGCATATTAAATGCTCCTTCAAGAACCTTAGGATTTCCAATTGCTTTTATAACAAAAGGCTCAGCGGAACTAAACTTACTACTATTTACCTTTATCATATTTCCTGCTTCTCTAATTGGAGTTACACTAACATGACGTTCATCATTAATAGATATTGCCTCAGCTCCTGCTGCTAAAAGCTCATTAACTGTATCTAGTATATCTCTATCTTGAACAGGTCTTAAAATTTTAGTTGTAACATCCATAACCGGAGAAATTGTAATTATAACGCCCTCACCTTCAACGTCAGTAAGTCCAGCTAACACACGAAGTCCATCTAATTCATCTTTCATTTTACTTGCTGTTTCATCAACACTTGCTGCTGACTTTTCATATTCATCTATTTTCTTTTGATAATCTTCAACCTTAACACTTAACTCTTGCTTTTGTTTTGTAAGCTCATCTATTTCCTGTGCAAAGCTGTCTCCTGAACGCCCTGGGCTAGTAGCGTTTTTTTCAAAGTTTGTTATTCTAAATTGAAAGGATAACATAAGCCCAAATACTAGAAAAACAAGACCAAGTGATATCTTGGATTTTAAGTCTTTCATTTACTTCTCTCCCTTAGTATTTTTTAAAAGTAGCTGTTCCATCATCTAAAACTTTTACATAACCTTTTTGGTTCTTAATATCATTACTATTTAATATAGATAAAGCATAGGATATTTTATAGTCTATATTAACTTTACTTCCTACATTAAATTCAACTTCTGTAGAAGATGTTAGTTTTATATTATATGGATCTGATATATCTAACTCTTTAAATACACCATGACACTCTTTAAGATCTAGTAGCTTTAAACATGCCTTTAAAGCTTCTTGTTGTTCTACCTTATTATAAACATACTCGTTAGGAGTATATTTATTTATAGGTATATTCTTTAGTATTGGTACCTTTCCTTCTAAAGATTCAGAAACAATTTGTACCATTTTTCCTTCATCATCTATATTTACATATCCTTCATTAAGCTTTATAAAAGCTCCTATTTTCTTTTCATTTACTTTAACTGAAACCTTAGATGGAAAATTCCTTTTTATCTCAACACTTTCAATATAGGGATTAGTTTTTATATTATTAATTGTATTTTCTTTATTCAATAAAAATATATTTTTCCCTTTTAATTTAGATAATATCTCTATTTCCTCTTTAGTTACAATTTTATTATTTGTAACTTCTACTTTTTGAATAAGGAAATAGCTGGACTTTAACCCTATTCCAGCCACTATTCCTAATATTATTATAAGTATTGATAAATTTATAAGAATTTTTCTTTTATAGGCCTTTTTTACTTTTTTGCCTTTTCCCATAATAAACCTCTTAATATTATTTTGAAGATTTTAAACTTAATATTATTCTATAAATTTTATCAGCTGCATCTAATATACCAATATTTTTAGATGCTGTTTTCATGCTTTTCATTTTTTCACTATCATTTATAATTGAAACTAGTGTTTTACCTAAAATGTTATCCTTTAATTCTGATTCTTTAACCTTAACAGCGGCACCGTTTTTCTCCACTGAGTTAGCATTTAATTCTTGATGATTATTTGCTACATAAGGTGATGGAATTAAAATTGAAGGTATACCTAGTGCTGTAATTTCAGATAATATAGTAGCTCCTGCTCTACTTATTATAATATCACATGCAGCTAAAGCATTTTCCATTTCATAAAGATAAGGTAATACTTTTATATCATCACTTAAATTATATCCTTTTTTTTCTATATCCGCCATAATATCTTTATAACCTACTTCACCAGTTATAAAAAGCATTTGCATATTATTTTTCTTAATGTCTGGTAGCATATCTATAGCTGCTTTATTAACATTTTTAGCACCTCTACTACCTCCAACTACTAACACTAATTTCTTATCCTTTGAGAACCCAAGTTTTTCCCTTGAAACTACAGGATCTGCATTAAGAATCTGGCTTCTTATAGGATTTCCTGTATAAACAACCTTTTTCTTTGGAAAATACTGTTCAGATTCTTTAAAAGTAACAGCTATTTTCTTTACTACCTTAGATAATATTTTATTTGTCATACCAGGAATAGCATTTTGTTCATGTATTATTGTAGGTATACCTTTTAATGACGCTGATAAAACAACTGGACCACAAACATATCCACCTGTTCCTACAACAATATCTGGCTTAAATTCTTTTATTATTTTATTTGCCATAGAACAACCTTTAAAAGCTTTTCCTACAGCTGATATTGTTTTTGCTGAAACCTTTTTATTAAGTCCCTCTACTTCTATAAATTTTATATTAAATCCTTCTTTCGGAACTAATTTTCCTTCTAAACCATTTTTACTTCCTATAAATAGTATCTCAGCATTTTTATCATATTCTTTTATTTTTTTAGCAATTGCTACACCGGGATAAATATGTCCTCCGGTTCCGCCTCCTGAAATAATAACTCTCATTTTTATTCAACTCCGTTTCTCTTGCTATAGCGAGATATATTAAGTAGGATTCCAAGGGATCCTAAAGTAAATATTAAGGAACTTCCTCCGTAACTTATAAGTGGTAAAGTAACACCTGTAACTGGCATAAAAGATGAAACAACTAAAAGATTTATACTTGCTTGAATAGCTATGAAAGCTGTTATACCTGTTGCAAGTAGTGTTCCAAATTTATCTTGACAGTTTATAGCTATTTTAAACCCTCTCCAAATTAATATTCCAAATAAAGATATAACGAAAAATACGCCTATAAACCCTAGCTCTTCACCGATTATAGCAAATATAAAGTCATTTTGTGCCTCAGGAATATACATCCACTTTTGTCTTGACTGACCAAGACCCATTCCAAAAAATCCTCCAGCTCCAATTCCATAAAGAGACTGAATTGCTTGATATCCATCTCCTAGTGGATCTTGCCATGGATCTAAAAAGGCAAATACCCTTTTACGTCTGTAATCAGCAGACATTGCAAAAGCTGCTGCAACTAAAACTCCACTACCTGCAATTCCACCTAAATGAGACCATTTAGCTCCAGATACAAATAGCATACAAAATGATGTTGCAACTAAAATAACTGCTGTACTCATATTAGGTTGAAGCAGTATAAGTCCTGCAAATATCACTGCAACTCCAAGTGTTGGAACAACACCTTTTAAAAAGCTTTTAACATGTTCTCCTCTTTTAGCTAAAAAGTTTGCTAAAAATATAATAAGTATTATTTTAGCAAGCTCTGAAGGCTGAAATGATAAGCTTCCAAATCCTAGCCATCTACTAGCCCCTTTAACATCTCTAGTAAATAAAACTGCTATAAGACATATTATAATAAATATCATAGAGAATTTTATAAATTTTGGATTTCTATAAACTCTAAAATCTATATTTGATGCAAAAATCATAGCAGCTATACCAAGTACACTCCATATTGCTTGTCTTTTAAGATGGTAATATCCATCTTGATGCCTTTGTAAATCAGTTACCATACTTGCACTAAATATCATAACAAGACCTACTGCAAGTAAAGTAAGTATTACTATAAAAAGTACAAAATCAATAGATTTTCTTTTTTCTTTCATTTAAGTCCTCCTATTTTAAAAACTAATAGCTAAGAACCCTATAAGACAACATATTGCAGTTATAATACAAAATAAAGCAACTATTTTTGTTTCATGCCACTTACACGCTTCAAAATGATGATGTATTGGACTCATTTTAAAAACTCTTTTACCTGTTAATTTAAAAGATGTTACTTGAATAATTACTGATAAAACTTCGACAACATATATAAAGCCAACTATTACTAGAATAAATGGCATTTTTAGCAAAATAGCAAGTGCTGATACTGCTCCACCTAAAGCAAGAGACCCTGTATCTCCCATAAAAACCTTTGCAGGATAAGAGTTATACTTTAAAAACCCAAGAAGTGACCCTGCTAATGCTCCACAAAATACAGATAAATCTCCTTTTCCAAGTCCATATGTTACAACTGCAAAGAATACACTTATTATTAAAGTAACTCCTGATGCTAGTCCATCTAAGCCATCTGTTAAATTAACAGCATTTGTTGCTCCAACTATAACAAACACCATAAAAGGTATGTAAACCCATCCTAAATCAACTAACATATTAGTAAAAGGTATGTGTACATCGCTACCTATATTTTTATAAGCAAATATAGTTAAAATAAGTGCAAATGTTACCTGTCCTATAAGCTTTTGATATGCACGTAGGCCAAGATTTTTTTTTCTAATTATTTTTAAACTGTCATCTAAAAGACCTATTACTCCATAACCAACAGTTGTTATAAGAGCAACTATTAAAGCACCTGTTACATCTCTAAAAACTACAATAGATGTAATAAATAAAGATATTATAAACATTACTCCTCCCATTGTTGGAGTTCCTGCTTTTACTTGGTGACTTTTAGGTCCTTCTTCTCTAATACTTTGACCAAATTTAAATTTTTTTAAAGCTGGTATAACAAGTGGTCCTAATAATAAAACTATTAAAAAAGCAATAACTGCGGCTAAAATTGTAAGTTGCATTTTAGTTTCCCCTCTCTACGTCTTTAATTATATAGTCAATAATAGTTTCAAGCTTCATACCTCTTGATGCTTTAACTAAAAGTACATCTTTGTTTCTAATAATACTTTTAATATATTTTTCAGCATCAATCTTGTTTTCAAAATAAACTGATTCTATAAATTTATTTGCTTCATCATGAATGTATTTTGCATTATTTCCAATAGCTATAAGTATATCTGCTTTGTCTTTAATAAATTCTCCTACTTGTCTATGTCCTGTTTCAGCATAATCTCCTAACTCAAACATATCTCCAAGTATTGCTATTTTTCTATCTCCTTTAAAGGATTTTAAAACATTTAAAGACTCTTTCATTGATTCTGGATTAGCGTTGTAGCAATCTTCAATTATCTTAATATTATCAAGATTTTTTACATTCATTCTCATGCCACATGGTACAAAGTTATATACACCTTTTTTTATTAAATCAATATCCATATTTAGGATTTCTCCAATTGCAATAGATACTAATGCATTGTAAACATTATATAACCCTGGAGAATTTATTTTTATAACCTCTTCTTTTCCCTTATAGATAGTAGTAAATTCTACACCTTCTTCTCCTTTGTCTATAATGTTATAAGCATTATAATCTCCATTTCCCTTTATTGAAACCTTAATAACCTTATATAAAGTATTATTTATAGTTTTTAAATAGTCGTCGTCTCCATTAACTATAAGAATACTGTTTTTATCAAAGCAAGATGTAATTTCCATCTTTGCTTTAAAAATACCCTCTCTACTTTTTAAGTTTTCTATATGTGCTGTTCCAATATTTGTTATAACACCTATATTAGGTTTTGCTATTTTAGATAGTCTTTCTATTTCATGAAAGTTATTCATTCCCATTTCAACAACAGAAACCTCATGATTAGAATCTAACTTAAATATTGTATGAGGAAGTCCTATTTCATTATTAAAGTTTTTTTCTGTTTTATGAACTGAAAAACCTTCTTCTAAAACAGATGCAATAACTTCTTTTGTAGAAGTTTTACCTGCACTTCCAGTTACAGCTATAAAAGATATATCAAATTTTTGTCTATAGTATGAAGCTATACTTCCTAGGGCATAAAGTGTATTTTCTACAATTATTGTTGGTATATTACACTCTACTTTTTCTGATACAACTGCGCATATTGCTCCATTTTCTTCAGCTAAGTTTACAAATTTGTTTCCATTAAAATTTTCACCTTTAAGGGCGATAAACACATCCCCTTTTTTTATACTTCTAGTATCTGTAGAAATCCCATTAACTATTAAATCTTTTTTATAATTAACTACTTCTCCTTGTAATAGATTAATAATCTCATCTAGGGATAATTTTTTCATTACTTTTCCTCCTTAAGAAACTCAAGTACAATTTCTTTTTCGTCAAAATGAATTGTTTCGTCTTTTAGTATTTGATATGTTTCGTGTCCCTTACCTGCTATAACAATTACATCATCTTTTTTTGCATTTTCTATAGCATATTTTATAGCTTCTTTTCTGTTTTCTATTATAACATATTCACAATTTGTTTCTTTAACTCCAGGTAGTATATCATCTATTATTTTGTTTGGATCTTCTGTACGTGGGTTATCAGATGTTACTATACAAAAATCTGCAATTTCACCTGAAACTTTTCCCATAAGAGGTCTTTTTGTTTTATCTCTATCTCCACCACAACCAAATAGTGATATTAATCTTCCCTTAGTATATTCTTTTGTAGTTTCAAGAATATTTTCAAGTCCATCTGGAGTATGAGCATAGTCTATTATAATAGTAAATCCTTTTTTAGATACAACCTTTTCACTTCTTCCTGGAACTGCTTTTAAATTATCAAGACCTACTTTAATATCATTTAAATCTATTCCAAGACATATTCCTGCTGTAATACAGCCTAATGCATTATATACATTAAATTTACCCGGTATATGAAGAATTATTTCTTCGCTTTTTTCTTTATAATTTACTGTAAACCTAGCGCCATCACTATCGATTGCTATATTAGATGCATAAACATCACTTTCTTTACTTAATCCATAGGTTAAAACTTTTTCACCTAATGTTTTTGAAAGAATTTCATATGCTTTTTTCCCATAGCTATCATCTATATTAATAGAAGCATATTCACAGTTTTCAAAAAGCTTCATTTTAGCATTAAAATAATTTTCCATGTTTTCATGATAATCTAAATGATCTTGAGTTAGATTAGTGAAAATACCAACTTTAAATTTTACACCATACACTCTTTTTAAATCAAGAGAGTGGGAAGAAACTTCCATTATACAAGAATCTGATTTTTTATCTACCATTTCTCTAAATAATTTTTGAAGATCTCTAGACTCTGGAGTTGTTCTTTTAGCCTCTACTTTTTCATCTCCTATAATGTTATATATTGTTCCTATTAATGATGGCTTTCTTTTTACAGATTCTAAAATAGACTTTATCATAAAAGTTGATGTAGTTTTACCATTTGTTCCTGTTATTCCTACAATATCCATACATTCATGTGGAATATTATAGAAGTTACTAGATATTATACTCATAGCCTCTCTTGTGTCTTTAACTTTTATAACTGTTATATTATCACTAATATTAACATCTTTTGAAACAACTAATGTAGTTGCTCCATTTTCTATAGCCTTTTCAATAAAGCTATGTCCATCAACTTTTAATCCTACTATACAAAAGAAAAGTGAATCTTTTTCTATTTCAGATGTGCTGTAGCAAAGCTTAGTTACATCTTTGTCACTTCCTTGTAAGCTAATATAGTCTAAATTTTTAACTAGTTGTGAAATTTTCATAATTGCCTCCTAATTGTTTATAGCACAATATGGAATACCCATATTGTGCTAATACTATTCTTGTAAATCATGTACGCCTTGTAAAGTTACCTTTACAGTGCTTCCTTTATTAATCTCAGTAGTAGGTTCAATATCTTGAGAAACAGCTACACCATCTCCCTCAAACTCAACCTTTAATCCTAAAGAATTACAAATCCCAGTTATTTCTTCTTTACTCATTTTTTCAAAATCAGGAACTGCTATTTTTCCTTCTTTATTTTCATCTACTCCAAGATATAAAGAAACTTTAGTTCCTTGATTAACACTTATTCCAGGTTTTGGGCTTATATCATATACAATTTTTCCTGTACCTTCTATACTAACATCAAGTTTTAATTCATTTAATTTCTTTTGAGCTTCACTTGTTGATAGTCCCCTAAGATCTGGTATCATTACCTTTTGTTTGTCTTCAGGTAAAATAGATTCATCTTCTGGGATACCCATATATCTTAAAATATCTTCTAATAATTGATGAGCTGTAGGAGCTGCTGTTTGTCCACCATAGTAAGCTATAGATGGATCTGGCTCATCTATTGAAAGAAGAAGTACAAATTTTGGATTATCAATAGGTGCTATACCAGTAAATGATGATATATATTTTCCAGGTGCATACTTACCATTTATAACTTTTTGAGCTGTACCTGTTTTTCCACCTATTCTATATCCATCAATACCTGCTTTTTTCGATCCTCCATCTATAACAACCTGTTCCATCATTTCTCTAATTGTTTTTGCTGTTTCAGGTGATATAGCTTTTTTAGTAACCTCAGGTGTAAATTCTTTTACAACAGATGTATTTCCATTTTCATCTGTATGCATAATTTTCTTTACAAGATGTGGTTTTAATACATCTCCATTATTAGCAAATGCACCTATAGCAGCAATAAACTGTATAGGAGTTATTGCAACACCTTGCCCAAAGGCTATAGTTGCTGTTTCAACAACACCAACTCTACTTAAAGGCATAATAATACCTTTTTCTTCTCCTGGAAAATCTACTCCTGTTTTCTTATTTAATCCAAAAGCTTCTATATATTTATATAGTTTGTCTTTACCAAGTTTTTCACCAAGTTCCATATATCCTACGTTACAAGAGTTTTCAAGTATCTCTGGGAATGTTTGTAATCCATGTCCAGTAGTTTTCCAACACTTTCTAACTCCATCTCCAACTTTTTTAGATCCGTTACATACAAACTTACTATTCATAGTAACTACATTTTCTTCTAAAGCCGCTGCTGATGTAAATAGTTTAAAAATAGATCCTGGCTCAAAGTTTTCATTTATAATAGGACTTTTCCATTTTGGCATATCTTCTTTAACCCCATTTTTTATAGGGTCATTTGGATCATAATCTGGTTTACTAGCTACTGCTAAAAGCTCTCCTGTATTAGGATCTAAAACAACAGCTTGAGCTTTTTTTGCTTTAAACTTTGCTACTGCCTCTTCTAAAGCCTTTTCAGTAAAATACTGAATCCTTTGATCTATTGTTAAAACAATATCATTTCCATTTTGAGGTTCTATGTAAGTTGACATATTATAAGGAAGCTCTCTGTGATATTTATCAGCTTCACCCATAAATCTTCCTGGAATTCCACTAAGCTCTTTATTATATTGCTGTTCTATTCCAGCTCTACCATAACCATCAGACCCTACATTTCCAAGAACCTGTGATAAAAGATGTTCACTTGGATAATATCTTTTAGTATCCTCTGATACAACTATACCTGGTAGTTTTAAAGCTCTTATTTTGTCTCCTTGATCCTTTTCTATTCTTCTTGCTAAAGTAACATTAGACATAGGCAGTCCATTAGGAAGTGTTTTCTTAAGCTTTTTTAATATCTCCTCTTCTGTTAACTCTAAAATAGGAGAAAGTTTTTGTGCCATTTCCTCCATAGTAGTTTTTTTATTATCAATAGCTTTTCTAACATCTTTTAAATGTGCGTCTACCCTTTCAACGTTTCCACTAATAGCAAGTGGCTCTCCATTTCTATCTAAAATAGAGCCTCTTTTAGCTTCTATTTTAATATCATACGTCCATTGTTCCTTAGCCCATTTTTGAAGTTGGGGAGACCAAACTATTTGAACCCAAGCATATCTTCCAACAATAATTAATTGTACTAAAAAGATTATCATTAGAAGAATAACTATTCTTTTTCTATTAGTAATGGTAGTTTTAGACTTAAATTTCAAAAGCACTCCCCCTTAATATATTAGTCCTAAAATCCTTTGCATTGTAGTTAGTGCTGACTTTTTATTATCTTTAGTTTCTGTACCTAGGGGTTTTACACTTAAATAGTAGGTAACATCTTTAGTTGGTTTTATCATTCCATACTTGCTTGTAGCAGTGTTTTTTATTTCTTCTAGGTTATTAAACTTTGCAAGTTCTACTTTTATATTTGCATTTTCTTTTTGAATATTTTGTATTTCTTGCTTTTCGTTTCTAACCTCTTCTGATAATGTAAGTATAGTTGTATATCTTCCTACAACTATAAATGCCATTATAAAAACCATAGTTAAAGATGAAATTAACTTTATTTTTATTTTATGCTTTTTTTTAGATTTTCTTTTTTTAGGTTTTGGTGCCTGGGAAACCTTTTCTTCCTTTACGGTTTTTCTCTGAACTTCTAAATCATATGCAGTATTTCCGTAAACATATCTATTAGTTCTTGGATTTTTGTTTTTCTCTACCATTTTATTCACCCCCGTAACTATTTAGAACCTAAAGCTTTTTAGCAATTCTTAACTTAGCACTTCTTGCTCTTGGATTAACCTCTAATTCACCATCACTTGGTATTATTGGTTTTCTCGTAATTATTTTTATTTCTTTTTTACCGCCACATACACACATAGGAAAACTTGGAGGACATGTACATGGATTTTCTTTATCTCTAAAAGCATTTTTCACTATTCTATCCTCTAATGAGTGAAAAGTTATAATACAAAGTCTTCCATTTTTATTTAAAACATCTATACAATCTTTAATTGTATTTTCTAGTATTTCTATTTCTTTATTTACTTCTATTCTTATAGCCTGGAAAGTTCTTTTAGCAGGATGTGGACCATCTCTTCTTGCAGACGCTGGAATAGCCGCTTTTATAATATCTACTAATTCAAATGTTGTTTCTATTTCTTTTTCAGATCTTCTCTCTACTATAAAGTCTGCAATTCTTGATGCCCATCTTTCCTCACCATAGTCTGTTATAATTTTTTTAAGCTCTTCTTTTGAATACTCGTTAACTATATTTTTAGCTGAAAAGTCATTTTCTCTATTCATTCTCATATCTAAAGGTGCATCATTCATATAGCTAAAACCTCTTTCAGCTACATCTAATTGATGTGAAGATACTCCAAGGTCTAAAAGAATTCCATCTACCTTTTCTATATTTAAATCCTTTAATACATTTTTTATATTTGAAAAATTACTATGTACATATTTTACGTTATTATAATCCTTTAATCTTTCTTTTGATGCTTTTAGGGCATTTGTATCTTGATCTATACCTATTAAAGTGCCACTTTCAGATAAATTTTTTATAATTTCTGAAGAATGTCCTGCTCCTCCCATAGTTCCATCAACATATATACCATTTTCTTTTATATCTAATCCTTCTATGCATTCATCTAATAATACAGAAACATGTTTAAAATCCATTTATATCACCTTTCTATAACATACCAAGCTCTCCCATTTTTTCAGCTATAGCTTCAAAATCTATGCTTTGGTCATTATATTTCATCCATTTTTCCTTGCTCCAAATTTCAACTCTATTTGAAACTCCAATACTTACTACGTCTTTATTTATTTCACTATAGGTTAGTAGATTTTGAGGTATTAAAGCTCTTCCTTGTTTGTCCAGTTCTATTTCTGTTGCCCCTGAAAAGAAAAACCTTGCAAATGCTCTAGCATCTTTATTTGTTATAGGTAAGGTCATAAGTTTTTCTTCAAGCACTTTCCACTCAGACAATGTGTAAACATATATACATCCATCAAGTCCTTTTGTCATAATAAAAGGACTTCCTAGTTCATCTCTAACTTTAGATGGAACTATTATTCTGTTTTTAGCATCAAGTGCATGGTAATATTCACCTATAAACATTTACGACCCTACCTAACTATTTTTCTCCACTTTAAACCACATTTGACCACTATATAATATATTCTATAATAAAAACATGAATCCTTCTAGGGAAATCAAGAAAAATTAAGAAAATCCTTTATTTTAAAGGTTTTGGATTTATTACCGATAAACTAGTTTTTTCGCTTGAAAAATCATTACTAATACACTTATTAATGTCATCTAAACTAATATTATTTATAATGTCTATAATTTCCAAAAAACATGCTCCTTTATTTTTAGCTGTTATAACATTATTTAAAAGTGAAAATCCGTCATCAAATATTCTAGTATAGCTTCCAAGCATCATTTTTTTAATATTTAAAAACAATTCTTTTTCAATTCCATTTTTTTTAGTATTTAATATTTCTAGGTTAAAATCTTCTAATACTTTTTTAGGGTTATTAGAAACCCCTCCTATAACATTAAAGGCAAATTTATTATGAATGTTAACTCCATATCCAAAACTAGGGTCTAAAACCCCTTCATTATATAATTTTTCATAAAATAAAGACATATTGCCACAAAGATACTCTAAAATCATATTATAAATAGATTCTTTTTTAAGAATTTCTCTACCTTTGTAAATATTGTATGGCATTTTAAATCCTGCTAAAAAGTTTTTATCTGAAACAAGCATTTCTTCTTCTACAAATCTATCTTTTACATTTAAGCTTTCACTTGGATAAACTTTTAATATATTGTCTCCTTTTATAAAATCATCACAGTTTTCAACCAAAGTAAACAATTTTACAGGATCATATTCACCTACAATAAACAACTCCATGTTTTTACAGTTATAAAAACTTTCATAGCATTTTATTAAAGTTTCGTAGGTTATTTCCTCAATATCAGAAACTTCCCCTGCAACATCATGTCTTACAGGATTTTTAAAATACATTGCTTTTAAAAGATTATCATAAACCCTTGAAAAAGGATTATCTTTATACATATTTATTTCCTGTGTTATAATACCTTTTTCTTTCTCAGTGTTTTCAGGTGTAATATATGGATCAGACAGTTTTTCTAAAAAAAGCTTTATATTTTCTTCTACTTTATCGGTACATGAAAAATAATAAACAGTTGCAGTAGCTGTTGTAAAAGCATTTATACTTGCACTTTGTTTTGAAAACCTTTCAAAAGTATCTTTATTTTTAGATTCAAACATTTTATGTTCTAAAAAATGTGCTATTCCTCTAGGAGTTTTTGTATGAGTCTTAGTAGTTGCATTTATAAATTGATTATCCATACCTCCATAATTAATAAGCATTGCCATATGAAAAGATGAAGATTTTTCTCTTTTTATAAAAGATATATTTAACCCATTTCTTGTTTTATAAGTATAGTATTTTTCTATATTACTTTTTTTAACTTTCATTTTCTTCACCTCTACCTAAAAAATAAATTGTATCTAACTTTAAGGTTTTTGCAGCTTTTACCACATCATCTTTAGTAATACTATCTAAGCTATTGCATAAATCATCTAGTGAGTAATCTGCATTATAAATATTTAGTCCTTGAAGATAACCTATATAGGTATATTTATTGTCCTTTACACTTTTTAAAGAATGTTTAGCAGCAGCTATACAAGTTAAAAGCTCTTCATTTGTAAAGTTTCCATTTTTAATACTTTCAAAAATATTTAAAACACCATTTACTGCTTTTTCCTTATCATTTGGATCAATTCCACAAGCTACAAATAAAAGTCCCTTATGCTTTTCTACTGTACTGTATATTGTATAGCATAAACTTTCTTTTTCACGAAGAGTTGTAAATAGCTTTGCCTCTGGTCCTCCTCCAAACAATCTATTAAAAACTACTAATGCAGGAAATTTCTTAGAGTTTAAGTCTATTTCTGTTCTAAAGCCAAAACATAACTTTCCTTGGTTAGTATCTATGTTTTCATTTACACTTTGAAACTTTTCAACTTTCTTATGATCTATATTTACCTCTAGCTTATTTGCATTTTTAAATTTAAATATTTTATTTATTTTTTCTAAAAATATATCTTCATTAATATCTCCCATAACATATATTTTAAGTGGACATTCATTAACAATGCTTTTGTATCTTTCAAAACACCTATTATTACTAAGATTTTTTATAGAGTTTTCATCTCCTAATTTATCTATTGCATATGCTTCTCCTTTGCACATATTCTCAACTGTTTTATCAAAGGCATAGGAGTCTTTATCATTTAGCCTTGCTTCAAACTGATTTAAAAGATTTCTTTTCTCTCCATTAAAATATTCTTCTTTAAATCCATTACCATCTTTTAAAGGATTGTATATTAAATCATTAAAAAAAACTAACATACTCTCGGTTATATCCTCTTCAACAAAATCTAGATTAGGATTAATAAAATTTAGATGAATTCCTAATGTATAAACTTCTCCTTTAAGATTTATATCTGTTCCTACTATTGAACCATATGATGCATTTAAAAACCTTGATATTTCTCTACTTGTAGGATATTTTTCACATCCTCTTAAAAGAATACTAGATACAAGTGCATTTTCAGATGCAAACTCGTTAAGTGGCATATAAAACATAAACCAAACTATAACAGATTTCATAGACTTGTTATTTACAAAGTAAATTTCTTTATTTTCAGCTAATATTTTTTTATTAATCTCCATACAAACTAACCTCCAAGCAAACTTTATAGTTAACTTTCCCTTTATAAAACTTTTGTATTCCCAAATTGTTATAAAGCTTGAAGGATACATAAGTATAGTTTATAATTTACTTGACAATCACTTGAAAGGAAGATTATAGATGAAACTTGGAATCGTTGGACTACCTAATGTAGGAAAAAGTACGCTTTTTAACGCAATTACACAGGCTGGTGCTGAATCTGCTAACTATCCTTTTTGTACTATAGAACCAAATGTTGGAGTTGTTAGTGTACCTGATAATAGACTTGATAAACTAGCTGAGATTTATGGATCTCAAAAAATACTACCTGCTGCTATAGAATTTTATGATATAGCAGGACTTGTTAGAGGAGCTAGTAAAGGTGAAGGACTTGGAAATAAATTTTTATCACATATAAGAGAGGTTGCTTCTATTGTTCATGTTGTAAGATGCTTTGACGATGGAAATATTGTACACGTAGATGGCTCTGTTGATCCAATTCGTGACATAGAAACTATAAACCTTGAGCTTATTTTCTCAGATATTGACTCTATTGATAAAAAAATAGAAAGAAGCAAGAAACTTGCAAGATCTGGTGATAAAGCTGCACAAAAGGAAATAGAGTTTTGCGAAAAACTTAAAGCTCACCTTGAAAATGAAAAACCTGCTAGAACTATGGATATGACAGATGATGAAAAGGAAATGATAAAACACTTATTCCTTTTAACTTCAAAACCTGTTTTATATGCAGCTAACCTTTCTGAAGACGATTTAATGAATGGTGCTGAAGGAAATGAATACTTAAAAACAGTAATTGATTATGCTAAAAGTGAAGGTTCAGAGGTTATTCCTATATGTGCAAAAGTTGAAGAGGAAATCTCTACTTTAGAAGAAGATGAAAAAGCTGAGTTTTTAGCTGATTATGGTCTTACAGAACCTGGTCTACATAGACTTATAAAAGCTAGTTATAAACTACTAGGTCTTATAAGTTACTTAACAGCAGGACCTAAAGAAACACGTGCTTGGACTATAAAAGAGGGAACAAAAGCACCTGCTGCTGCTGGTAAAATACACTCTGATATAGAAAGAGGATTTATTAGAGCTGAAGTTGTTGCATTTGATGACTTAGTATCATGTGGTTCTGAAGCTGCTGCTAAAGAAAAAGGTCTTGTTAGACTTGAAGGTAAAGAGTATATTATGAAAGACGGAGACGTTGTTGAATTTAGATTTAACGTATAAAAAATAAGGTTTAGGAATTTCCTAAACCTTATTTTTTTAATTAAAGTGTTCACTATAGCTATTTAATTTTTCAAATACCTTTTCTTTAACACTGTCATATGCACTTCCCCTCATTTTACCAAGGTAATCCTTTGATGAAACTATTTCAAAACACTCTTCAATATTATCAACTGGGTAAATGTGAAAAAGCCCTTTTCTAACAGCATCAATAACATCATCATTTAATATTAAATCCTCTACATTTCTACTTGGAAGTACTACTCCTTGGTTTCCATCTAAACCAAATGATTTACAAACATCAAAAAAGCCTTCTATTTTCTCATTTACTCCTCCAACAGGTTGTACAACTCCTTTTTGATTTATAGACCCTGTAATTGCTATTCCTTGATTTATTGGAACATCTGAAAGACTTGATATTAAACACACAAGTTCAGCAACTGATGCACTATCTCCATCTACTCCTCCATAAAGCTGCTCAAAACATAAACTTGCTCCAAAAGAAACTGGTCTTTCTCGTCCAAATGTTTCTTTAAAATATCCTGATAAAATTAAAACACCTTTATTATGAATGTTGCCACTCATATCAGCTTCCCTTTCAATATTAACTATAGTTCCTTTACAAACATATGTTGCAGCAGTTATTTTATTTGGTTTTCCAAATCTAAAATCTCCAACATCTATTACAGACAAACCGTTTATTTCTCCAACTTTGTATCCTTTTATATTTAAAATGTATTTTCCCTCTTTATATTTTTCAAGTGTTTTTTCTTTGTAAATTCCAAATCTCTTATTTATATTATTTAAAGTTTCCTTTATATCTTTTCTAGTTATTTTTTTCTCTTCTCTTTTTAAAGCTAAAATAGATGCTTCATCTATAAGGTCAACTACTTTTTCCATTCTTGCTGTAAAATAAAGTCTACTATCAACTTCACGACAAGAATATTTTAAAATTTCTTTTACACCATCTCTTGTTATTGGTGGGTAATTATTGTCACTACAATAATTTGATATAAAACCTAGTATTTTCAAAGACGTACTTGTAGATACTTTTATTGTTTCATCAAATTCAGCTTTTACTTTAAAAAATTCTCTAAAATACTCATCATTGTCATAAAGTAGATAATAAAGATATGAACTTCCAAGTAAAACAACCTTTACATCTAAAGGTATTTCATCTGGTTCTAAATTTGTAAGAGATATAATATCATATTGACTTTTAAGGCTTTGAAGGCTTTGTATAGATATTTTTCCTGTTTTAAGACTTCTTTTAAGTGCTATCCATCCTGCATAACTTTTTACTAAAGCTTCTGCTTCTATTACTAAATATCCTCCATTTGCCCTATGAAGACTTCCAGGCTTTATCATAGTAAAATCTGTTACTAAATTCCCTTGCTTATTTTCATATTCAACATTACCAATTAAACTACTATACTCTGGTTGCTCTTCATATATAACAGGAACCCCTTCTAAATCCTTTGATGAAACAAGTACATTTACACTATATCTTTTAAAGAAATTTTCATCTATTTCTTCTGAATCCTTTTCTTCTTCATCATATTCTGAAAAAGCATCTATTTTATCTAATATATCTTCTTCAAAGTCATTTAAATAATCTATTATATCACTGCTATATCCATAATTCTCTTTAATTTTTTCTATATGATCATCTATTATAGAAAGTGTAACTTTATTATCTAAATCTTTAAGTTCTTCAGCCATTTGCTTTTTTATTTCTTTAGTATTTTTTATAACCTCAAGAGCAACTAATTTAAGATCCGATACTTTAGAATTCATTTGGTCTTTTTCATATTCATCTAAGTCGTCATATTCCTGCTCACTCATTTCCTTATCATTAAGCATTGGAATAAATGCAAATCCATCTGATGTATTTTTTACTTTAAAATTATACTTTCCAGCTTCTTCGCTTAAAATATTTATAAACTTAGATATTTGTTTTTTATACCCATCTATAATATCATTTCTTTCTTTTTCATAAACATAGTCTGAAAAACTTTTAGGTATCTCCTTAAATAAAAGATTTATAACCTCTTCTATATCTTCTTTAAATTTATATGCATCACCTGATTTTAGCCATAAAGCCTTAGGTTTATAGGGATCATTAAAATTATATACATAGCACCAATCCTTAGGGCTTTTTTGATTTTTAGCATCTTTTTTAAGTTTATCAAGTATATAACTTCTTTTTCCTGTTCCCATTTCTCCTGATATATATATATTGTAACCTTTTTTATCTATAGAAAGACCAAAGTCTATAGCTTCTATTGCTCTACCTTGACCTATAATATCCTTATATCCTGTTATTTCACTAGTATCTTTAAATTCAGGTAAAAAATCAAAGTCCATTAAAAGATTTTTATACTTAATTTCTTTTTTATACTGCATGTTACCCCTCCTTTGCCTTAATATATATTATTCATGTTTTTTTATAATAAGTCATACTTTACCTTATTTTTGTAAAATACTAACTTTCTTTAAACCATCATATTATTAAAGCAAAGTTTATGTTACATAATAAAATAAAAAAAGGACCATTACGGTCCCTTTTTTATTTTGTTATTTCAACAGAACTACTTGTTCCTAATCTATCTGCTCCATTTTCAATCATTTTCTTAGCATCTTCATAGGTTTTTATCCCTCCAGACGCTTTTATTTTCATATCACATCCAACAGCCTTTCTCATAATAATTATATCTTCCACTGAAGCTCCTCTAGTTGAGAATCCAGTTGATGTTTTTATAAAGTCAGCTCCAGCTTCTTTTGATAAAATAGATGCTTTTTCAATTTCTTCACTTGTTAAAAGCGCTGTTTCTAAAATAACCTTAACTATTGCTTTATCTTTTGCTGCATCTACAACAGCTTTTATGTCTTCTTTAACATAGTTATAGTCTTTATCTTTTAATTTTCCTATATTAATAACCATATCAACTTCATCTGCTCCATTTTCAATAGCATCTTTTGTTTCAAAAGCTTTTGTTTTTGGAGTTGATGCTCCTAGAGGAAATCCTATAACTGTACAAACTTTAACAGAACTTTCTTTAAGTATGCTTTTTGAAAGCTGTACAAAACATGGGTTTACACAAACCGCTGCAAAATTATTTTCTAAAGCCTCACTACAAAGTTTTTTAACCTGAGCTTCTGTAGCTTCTGCTTTAAGCACTGTGTGATCTATAATTGATTTTATTTTACTTTTTTCCATTGTATACACTCCTTTAAAGTATTAAGTTAATTACATACTTAATAATAATATAATAAAAAATAAATAAAAGACTTTACTGTTTATATGTTATAACATATAATTTAAAAATATACGATAAATTTTATATAAATTTGTGTTATAATTATAATGGTATCATTTGAGTTTTTATAAAACACATGAAAAGGAGAATGCAAAACATGGGTTTCAAAGAAACACTTTCTAAAAAGTATGCAAATGCGTACTATCAAAAGTATGGAGACAGAATAACTCAAGTCCAAGGACATGTTCTTAGTGTAAAAATAACTACTAAATCTTTTTTAGGTCTTAGAAACACTTTAATCGCAGATATAGTTGTTAAATTAGATAGAAACAAATCTGTTGCTAGATGTCAATATAAAATCAGAAAATGGTTTAAAAAGCCTAGTTTTATGAACTTACTTCAAGGACATTCTGTTATAATTCAAGGTATTAAAGGTAAAAAAGGTAAAGACAATAGTGATGTTGTTTCAGTTGTAAACATACGTAATCTAACAACTAAAGGTGATCTTATACCTGTAGATCAACCTATTAAAAAAGTTCAACAAAGACAAAGACATTAAAAAAAGCTCCTTAGACAACTAAGGAGCTTTAATTTTTTTATTTTTTGTGCCAAAGCAAACTTGATATTAAAGAAATTAGCCCTGATAAAGAAAGAACAACAACCCAGTTTAAAATATTTAAACTTTGAGTATGGAATATTCCTTGAAGCCAAGGCATGTATACTATTAGCATTAAAAGTGTAAAAGATGATATTACAGCTAGAACTAAATAAATGTTGCTAAATAGCCCTATACTAAATACAGAGTTTCTCTCTGATCTACATTCAAACACATGGAAAAGTTGTGACATAACTAATGTACAAAGTGCTACTGTTCTAGCAACTTCTAAATTTCCATTAAAGTAAACTAAAGTAACAACAAAAGATACTACTGTAGATACTCCTATTAAAGCACCTCTTAAAACTATTTTACTCCAAAGTCCATTAGCAAATATTCCTTCATTTTTCTCACGTGCTTTTCTCATCATAACATCTTTTTCACCTTTTTCAAGGCTAAGAGCCATAGCTGGAAGACCATCTGTGGCAAGATTTACAAGAAGTATTTGTATTGGCAAAAGTGGTATTGGAAGAGACATTAAAGATGCTACAAACATAGTTAAAACCTCACCAATATTACATGAAAGTAAATATCTTAAAAATTTTCTTATATTATCATATATAACTCTACCTTCTTTTACAGCCTCAACTATAGTTGTAAAATTATCATCTAATAAAATCATTGAAGATGCTTCTTTTGTAACATCAGTTCCTTGAATTCCCATTGCTATTCCTATATCAGCTTCCTTTATAGCCGGTGCATCATTTACACCATCTCCTGTCATAGCAACTACTTGATTTTTTCTTTTAAATGCTTTTACTATTCTATATTTATGTGAAGGACTAACTCTTGCAAAAACCCTTACTTTATTAAGAATATTATCAAGTTTTGTATCACTTATTTTATCAAGCTCTTCACCTGTTAAAACTAAACTATCTTTTTCTACCATTCCTAATTTATCTGCTATAGCATGAGCTGTAAGTTTATGATCACCTGTTATCATTACAGGGGTTATTCCTGCAAGTCTACACTCGAGTATAGCACTTTTTACCTCTTCTCTAGGTGGGTCTATCATTCCAGCAAGTCCTAAAAATATAAGGTTATCTTCAACAATAGAGTCTGCATCTTTATATGCAAGAGCTAATACTCTTAAAGCTTCCTGTGCCATATCATTACTAGATTTTAGTATTTTTTCTTTTAAACTTGATGTAAGCTTTACCACTTCTCCATTAAAAATAGCATAGGAACATCTTTCAATTACTCTTTCTGCTGCACCTTTTGTAAACATTACATTTCTACCATTTTCAGAACATAAAACAGACATCATTTTCCTATCAGAATCAAAAGGGTTTTCCTTTATTCTTTTAACATTTTCTTTGACTTTGTTATTTTCTCCAAAAACTTTTTGCCCAAGAACTGTAAAAGATATTTCTGTAGGATCTCCTATATAACCAAAATGTCTTCCTTTTTTAGAATTTGAAATACTAGAGTTGTTACAAATAACTCCACACTCTATAATTCTTTTTAATGTAAAATTACTAGATATGTTTACAGAGTGTCCATTTAACTTAATATCTCCTTTTATATCATATCCGTTTCCTGATACATTATAAAATTGATCTAATGTATAAAGCTTTTTAATTGTCATTTTATTTTGAGTTAATGTTCCTGTTTTATCTGAACAAATAACCTTTGTACAACCAAGTGTTTCTACTGCTTGAAGTTTCCTAACTAATGCTTTTTTCTTCATCATTCTTTGAACTCCAAGAGCTAAAGATACTGTAACTATAGCTGGAAGCCCTTCTGGAATTGCAGCTACTGCTAGAGAAACTCCTACTAAAAACATTCTATAAGCATCTTCCCCTCTAACTATACCTGTAATAGTTACAGCAGCACATACTATTAAACAACCTATAACTAAAACTTTTCCTAAATTATCTAGTTTTTCTTGAAGTGGGGTTTGCTTTGTTTCAATTTCTCCAAGCATACCAGCTATTTTACCCATTTCAGTATTCATACCTGTTGCAATTACCTTAGCCTTTGCTCTACCACTTATTACTGTACATCCCATATATAAAGAACTTTTATCTTTATTTGAAGATGATTTATGTACTGTTTTTTCAACAGGAGCAGATTCTCCAGTAAGTATAGACTCATCGCTTTGTATTCCAAATCCATCTATTATAACTGAATCAGCTGATATTCTATCCCCTGCTTCTATTTCTAAAATATCGCCTGGAACTATTTCCCTTGCATTTAATGTTATAACTTTTCCATCTCTAATAACCTTAGCAGTTGGAGATGCTAAATTTTTAAGTGCTTCAAGGGACTTTTCAGTTTTAAATTCTTGAATAAATCCAAGTATTCCATTTATTAAAATAATAATTAAAATAGTAATGGCATCTGCTTTTTCTCCCATTATTCCTGATATTAAGGTTGCACCAAGCAATACCCATGTCATAAAATCATTTAACTGACCAAGTAGTATTTTAAAAGCAGATGTTTTCTTTTTTGCCTCTAGCTCATTATATCCATATTTATCAAGTCTTTTTTTAGCATCTGTAGATGTTAAGCCTTGTTTTGAGGATTCTCTACTTAAGTCTATATCTTCTGTTCTTTCAAGTCTCATATACTCCACCTCCCATATATACTATTTATATTAAGTAAACTTCTAATCTAGAAGTGAACTTTTATAAAACTGTGTAATAAAGTATACCCTTATGATATAATGGTAATGTTATTAAGGATTGTATTTTATAAAATTCACATTAAAATACTATTAAAGATATATGCAAAATATTTGAAAACATTACTTTTATTATTCAAAAGTATTTACATTTTTGAATAATCATTTATAATAAATTTTAGTAAATTCGGAGGTGAAAATGTAAATGAAAGATCTTATTTACATAACAGGACATAAAAGCCCAGATACAGATTCTATTTGTTCTGCTTTATCATATGCTGAACTTAAAAGAAAGCTAGGCTATAATGCTAAAGCTATTAGACTTGGAGAAGTTAGTCGTGAAACTCAATTTGTTTTAGACTATTTTAAATTAGATGCTCCTATGTATCTTGACACTATTAAAGCTCATGTTTCAGAACTTAATATTGATAAAGCTGAAACAATACTTCCTACAACAACTGTAAGAAGTGCTTTTAGATTAATGAAAGAAAAAGATATAAAAATTCTTGCTATAGCAGATGAAAATGGTGTTCTTTCAGGTATAACTACTTTATCTGATATGGCAGAAAAATATATGGGAACACTTGAAACAGATATACTTTCACAGTGTAATGTAACTTTAGATAATATTTTATCAACGCTAAAAGGAAAAATAGTATACGAGTCTGAAGTTCTTAAAGATTTAAAAGAGATTATTATTGTTGCTATGTATCCTGATGATGCTAAAAAGTTCATTAATGAAGGAGATGTAGTAATAACTGGAAATGTTGATACTAATCAATTAGCAGCAATAGAAAATGGTGCTTCTATTTTAGTTGTTACAGGTGGATTCGAAGTAGACTCTCACATTATAGATGCAGCTGCTAAAAAAGGAACTACTATAATTAGTACTCCATATGATACTTTTAAAGCTTCAAAATATATAAATCAAAGTATACCAGTATCTTATATATCTACACCACTTGAAAAAATTGTTTGCTTTAAAGATTATGAACTTGTTGATGATGTTAAAAATGAAATGACAAAAACAAGATTTAGAAGCTACCCTGTAGTAGATACTACTGGTAAAATAAAAGGCTTTATTTCTAGATATCACTTAATAAGCCAGGAAAAGAAAAACCTTATTTTAGTGGATCACAATGAAAAAGCTCAATCTATTGCTGGAATAGATGAAGCTGAAATTCTTGAAATTGTAGATCACCATAGAATAGCAGATGTACAAACTGCAAAACCTATTTACTTTAGAAATGAAACTGTAGGATGTACTTGTACAATTGTTGCTAAAATGTACTTTGAAAATGGAATTGAACCTGAAAAAGCATACGCTGGTCTTATGTGTTCAGCTATTTTATCAGATACACTTAAATTTAAATCACCAACATGTACAAATGTTGATATTGATATAGCTCAAAAATTAGCTAAAATTGCTGGCATAGATATAGAAGAATATGCTATGGATATGTTTAAAGCAGGAACTTCACTTAAAGGAAAATCTCCTGAAGAAATCTTCTATCAAGATTTTAAAGATTTCTCACTTTCAGGATACAAAATAGGTATTGGTCAAGTTAATACTATGGA
>JAEWEN010000035.1 GCA_023389275.1 Bacillota bacterium | reverse complement strand
TAATGTATTGTTAAATTGTTAATAATGCATAGACTAAGCATAATGGAATTTTATTGTAAATTCAACAAATTAAAGGTAAAGTGCATTAAACATAAGGCAAAATGCATTAAGGAAAATTATAGGTACTATTTGTATTTTTTCCACCAAAAGATGCATTGGCAAATTATATTCATATGGTATATAATTATTATATTTTAAAAAATTACAAAAGGAGGATTCCAATGAATAAAAGTACAATTGTTATATCCGGTGATATATGTATTAATAAATTACAATGGACAACTAAATCTGAAGTAGACAATAAACTTAATTGGAGCTCATACGAGTATGTTCATAATATATCTAAACCTGGAGAATCACTTCTTTTAGCAAAATTAGTGGAAATCTCAACTAGCCAAAATGTTTTATGTCCTAAAATTAAAGATGCAAAGGAAATTCACAGTAAAGAATTTTTACACTCAACAGGTGAAATTGCTCTTTATCCTAAAGGAAAAAATTCTAAAGATAAAGTGTATAGGGTAAAAAGATACCTAGGATTTTCAGGACCTTACTCTAAAAATCCAAAGCTTCTTCCTATAGAAAATGATACTGCTGATGCAAATATTGTTATTATTGATGATGAAAATAATGGATTTAATTCATCTAGTGATTTTTGGCCTTTAGCCTTAAAAACACCTTCTAAAAATCCTTTAGTTATATATAAATTAAATAACCCATTTAAAACCACACCTTTATTTAAGCACATTGAAAAATATCATATTAATAATACAATTGTTGTTATTAATGCAGATGATCTTCGTAGTAAAGGTGTTAATATTAGTAAAAGTTTGTCATGGGAAAAAACTGCACAGGATTTTGTATGGCAGCTAAACCATAACCCAAACCTTTTATTTTTAAAAAATGTTTCTCACCTTATAGTTCCATTTGGACTTGAAGGTGCTATTTATTATAGAAATACTTCTACAGTAGAATCTAAACTTTTCTTTTTACCATATGAATTTGAAAAAGAAAGTCTTAATGATTCACTTGGGAAAATATATGGTTTAACTTCATGTTTTGTAGCTGGACTTTGTAAAAGTATTGTGGAAAATGATATGAGTCACAATCCTTTATCTGAAGCTATATGTGAAGGAATAAGAATAGGTATATCATCTGCTCAAAAGTACTTTTTTAATGGATTTGGAAAAATGAATAAAAAAGATGTGTTCCCAAACCCATCAATATTTATAGATAACCCAAATGATTTTATTAACAAAGACCATATTCAAGATGTTAAAATCCCTTTAACTGTTGATTCTGAATGTAGTAAGTTTTGGTATATTTTAAAAGATAAAAGCTCAGAAAGCCTTGCTAAAATAGCCTATGACATAGTAAAAACAGGGGAAGAAAATGTTTTAAAATATATTCCTGTTGCAAAGTTTAGAAACCTTAAAACAGTTGATAGAGGAGAAATTGAAAGCTATAGAAGTATTAAAAATCTTCTTTGGGAGTATATAACTAAAAAAAATACTGTAAGACCTTTATCTATAGCTGTTTTTGGTACACCTGGAAGTGGAAAATCATTTGGAGTAACTGAGGTTGCTGAAAGTATTGCTAAAGACCTTATTCAAAAAATTGATTTTAACTTATCTCAATTTACAAGTGTTGATGATTTAATAAGTGCATTTCATAAGGTAAGAGATATTGTACTTGAAAACAAAATACCTTTAGTATTTTTTGATGAGTTTGATTCATTTTTCAACGGAAAACTTGGATGGTTAAAATACTTTTTAGCACCTATGCAAGATGGGTTATTTAGAGAAGGAGACTCTCTTCATCCTATTGGAAAAGCTATATTTGTTTTTGCAGGTGGAACAAGTAGTACATATGAAGACTTTTCTGGAGAATCTATAAAATATGAATCTGAAAGAAAAATATTCGAAGAAGGATTTAGAGATGCTAAAGGACCTGACTTTATAAGTAGATTAAGAGGATATGTTAATATTTTAGGACCTAACCCTAAGGAAGGTAATTTAGATCAGTTATTTATTTTAAGACGTGCAATGCTGCTACGTTCATTAATAGAAAGAAAAGCTCCTCACCTTATAGATGAAAAGGGAATTGCTAAAATTGATAGTGGAGTTTTAAGAGCACTTTTAAAAATAACTAAATACAAACATGAGTCTAGATCAATGGAAGCTATTCTTGAAATGAGTACACTAAATGAAGCTAAAAAATGGGAGCAATCACACCTACCTCCTAAAGAACAGCTTAAACTACATGTAGATGAAGAAGAATTTTTAAGACTTTTAATGCAAGACACTTTTTTCAGCGAAAAAATAGAAAGCATTGCTATTGCTATACATGAAAATTATAGAGATTTATATAAAAATGATCCTAATGTTCATAGGGATTTTACAAAACCTTGGGATGAACTTAGTGAAGAACTTAAAGAATCTAGTCGTGAACAAGCAAGAAATATAGCTGATGCATTTTATAAAATAAATTATGAAATAGTATCATCAAAAGGTTTTTCTTCTCCTATAGAGTTAACAGATAATGAAATAAAAGCTTTATCTGAACATGAACATAAAAGATGGTATAGATATAAAAAGAAAAAAGGATGGAAGTTTGGAAAAATTAAAGATGCTAAACTAAAAACAGATCCAGAGCTAGTTCACTGGGATATACTTCCTGATGATAAAAAAGAAGCTGTATATAAAATGGTAAGAGCATGGCCTTCTATTCTTTTAGAATCAAATTTTGTAATTGAAAAACCAAAATTCCAATGTAATTTTTAAATATTATTTTTAAAATAAGCCTTGTAGACTTTAAAAGCCTGCAAGGCTTATAATTATATAGTGAAGGGAAGGGATAATATGAAAGCTTTACTTATTAACGGTAGTCCAAATGAACATGGATGTACATATACTGCTTTAAATGAAGTTAGTAAAACACTTAATAAGCATAATATAGAAACAGAAATACTTTATCTTGGGAAAAAGCCTGTTTCAGGGTGTATTTCATGTTTAGCTTGTAGAAAAACAGGAAAATGTGCTTTTGATGATAAGGTTAACTTAGTAGCTGAAAACCTTGATAATATTGATGCTATTGTTGTAGGTTCACCTGTTTATTACTCATCACCTAGTGGGCAAATTACTTCATTTTTAGATAGACTATTTTATAGTAGCGGAAGAAAAATGGCTGGTAAACTAGCAGCATCAGTTGTTTCATGTCGCCGTGGAGGTGCAACTGCTGCATTTGATGTTTTAAATAAATACTTTGCTATGAGCAATATGCCTATTGTTACATCTCAGTACTGGAACCAAGTTCATGGAACAAGTGCAGATGAGGTTTTAAAAGATGAAGAAGGACTTCAAACTATGAGAACCCTTGGAGAAAATATGGCTTGGCTTCTTAAATGTATAGAAGCAGGACAAAAGTCTGGGGTTTCTAAACCTAACTATGAAGATAAAATTATGACTAACTTTATAAGATAAAAATAACCCCTAATGAAACCATTAGGGGTATTTTTTTAGTCGTTATCACATGAATCTTTACAAATAGATTCTAGTCTTCCACAATCATCACAAATATCTTCATCCTCATCATCACATGAGTCTTTACAAATAGATTCTAATCTTCCACAATCATCACAAATCTCATAGTCGTCATCATCTTGTTTATGATTTTTATACTGTACTTTATTTATTTTACTTACTTTAACACTTTCTTTAATATTTTCTTTATTACTTGTAGTGTTATTTATTATATTTTCTTTATTTTTATTAGAATCTGTTTTCGCTTCCATTGCCTCTTCAACTGCATCTTCATAATCATCTAGTATATCATCAAAGCTTATTTTGTTTTGAGCTGAATATGCAAATAAATCAGATACTCTTGTTGAAGCAAGCTCCTCCATTGTTAAAGTATTGTCTTCTTCTAGTATTCTTTTAATTATATTTTGCTTTCCTATAGATATATTATATTTATGTGCATTTTCTAAATCTTTTTCAGTAAAATCTATACTTTGGCTTATTAGTTTAGCTTGAAGCTTTTTACCTTCTAAAATAGTGTCTATTACTATATTTGCTTCATTAAGCATTTCCTTAGACTCTTCTCCATCTTTTGCTGTTAAAAGAATTTTATTATCTGTTTCATTTGTAATATATCCATTTTTAATCATAGACTCCATAATATCCTCTACAGCATCATCTAAGTCTTCACCTTTTAATTTAAGTCCATTTACAACTTTTTTAGCATCTTCATTTAATGCATTTACAGATACAACCTTATTTATTCTATTAACTTCAAGTTCTATACTTGGATTAACATCAATTGATAAGTACTTTGTTCCTGTAAATAAATATATTAATGATCCTACTACTAATCCTGCTAAAACTAATACTCCTGATGCTAAAATTATTTTTACCCATTTAAAGGTTTCTACCATATAAACATCTCCTTTTCATTTTCTTCTCACTAAGATAATGCTTAAGGAGTATGTTTTATTGCATAGATTTTAAAAAATTTTAATCATCTTCTTCATCGTCATCGTCGTCGTCATCTTCATCGTCTTTGTTTTTATATTTATTTTTATACTTATCTTTATATTTGTCCTTGTATTTTTCTTTGTAATTTTCTTTTTCTTTATGATTAGTTTTCTCTTTATTATAATTTACTTTTTCTTTGTTTTCCTTTTGTTTATTTTCCTTGTTTATTTTCTTTTCCTGTTTTATTGTATCTTTTACTTCTTCTTTTTCATCCTCTTCATCATCAAAGTCTTCATCATCATAATCAAACTTTTCACTTAAATCTAGCTTTTCATTTTTAATAATTTTCATTAAATCATCTATAGAAAGCTTTGATAAATTCTCTATAGTATAATCATCATCTAAAGCAATAATCTCTTTTATTAAGTTAAACTTACCTGAGGATATGTTGTATCCCTTAGCTTCTTCTCTTAACTCTTTATTTATTGTGTTTTCTTGCTTTACAATTTTAGGTTTTATATTATTTTTAGTTAGACTACTGCTAATAATACTTGATATATTATTTTGCATAACCTTTGCTTTTTCAGTGTTGTTATTTTCAACTGAAACTAATACAGAACTTTTCTCTACACTTATATACCCATTTTTAAACATAGAACCTACTACAGCATTTACTGCTGTGTTTATTTCAATTCCATTAAGGTTCATACCATTTAAAATAATTTTTCCATCTTTATTTAAAGCATTAGCTTCTATTACTTTATCTTGTTTATTTGTTTTTATTTCTATACTTGGATTTATATCTATATCAACAACACTATCTACTTTTAAAAACTGAGTCCATCCTGTAAACATAATAAGTAAAAGCATTACCCCTGTAAAACCTGCTATAAGTTTTCTTTTGTACACTAGAGGTTTTTTAACTACTTCTTGTTTTGTAATATAATCATGAGTCTCCATTTTAGGAGCTTCATTTTCTAATATTTTTTCAAACAAGTCGTTATTTAAGCTATTTATAGATTTTTTTAAGCTTTTATTAATATCCTTATTTTTCATTAAAATCCCTCCTTTTCTTTTAAGTGTTTTTTAAGTTTTTTAAGTCCTCTATGGTACTTTGAAAGCTCTGTTGAAATTGGTATACCAAGACTTTTCGCAATTTCAGTATGTTTAAGCCCTGATACAGCATAAAGTAAAATAATATTTCTTTCTTCTTCACTTAAAATAGTAAGAGCAGACTTTAAAACTATTTTATCCTCAGCATCTGTTACATAGGAAAACTCAACATTGTTTTCTAAATCAAAATAATCACTATCACTTTTTCTTTTATTTTCACGTAGTTTCATTAAACAAAGATTTTTAGCTATGGTAAACATCCATGCTAAAGGCTTTTTTTGAGGTATGTAAAGATGAGCTGCACTACGAATCTTTATATATGTTTCCTGCATAACATCCTCTGATGCAAAAGGGTCCTTTAAAATAGAAAGTATATATGCGTAAATTGCTTTATCTGTTAATCTATAAAGCTCTTCAAAAGCCTTAACATCCCCTTTCCCTATTTTTTCAAATAATGTTTCATCTATTATAAGTTTTTTCTTTTTCTCAGGATAACCTTCTCCTGATAAATTAGAAAATAATATCATAGTAAATTCCTTTCAATTTTAAGCACAAAAACAGCTTCACTATATTAATGCTTAAACTTTATGTTTTATTTCAATGTAAAAAGACATATTAGCTTAATTATAAACTAATATGTCTTTTTGTGTTAATCCTTATAAAGTAAAACACACCTTAGTTATTCTAAGGTGTGTTTTATCTATTTAAAATACAGAATCATCTGCGTGTAATTCTACTTTTTTTCCTGATTTTACTTCATCATAGTTAAATACTAAGTTAAGGATTAATGATAGTAAACTAGCAGCTACTATTCCATCTTCAAGTAATAATTTAACTAATGTTGGAGTGTGCTCAAGTGCACCTGGTGCATTTTTAAATCCAAGACCAACACCTATTGAAACAGCAACTATTAGCATGTTTCCTGGTTTACTAAAGTCAACTGATTTAAGTATTTTAACTCCAGATACTGCAACCATACCAAACATAGCAAGTGTTGCTCCACCTAGAACTGACATAGGAATTGCAGCTCCAAGCTCTCCAAACTTAGGAATAAGTCCAAGTATTACTAGTATAACCCCTGCTGTTACACATACCCAACGTGTTTTAACTCCTGAAAGTGCAACTAATCCAACGTTTTGTGAGAATGTTGAATATGGGAATGAGTTAAATACTCCTCCAAGCACCTGTGCAAGTCCTTCTCCTCTAATACCACTTGCAATGTCCTTTTCTTTTATATCTTTCTTACAAATATCCCCAAGTCCTATAAATACCCCTATAGCTTCTATTGCTACAACTAAAGAAACTAAAGTCATTGATAATATTGCCTCAGGCTTAAACTCTGGAAGACCAAAGTGGAATGGTTTTATAAATCCGAACCAGCTAGCATGTGAAACTGCTGAAAAATCTAGCATTCCCATAAATCCTGCTAAAATAGTACCTACTATAAGTCCAATAAGAACTGATACTGCTTGTAAAAATCCTTTTAAAAATCTGTTTACTAATATAACTACCACAAGTGTAACACCTGCTAAAATTAGGTTTTTAGGATCTCCATATCCAGGTGAGTTAAGTCCTCCTGCTGCATTATTAATAGCAGTTGGCATAAGAGAAAGTCCAACTGTTGTTATAACTGTTCCTGTTACAACTGGTGGGAAAAACTTAACAAGCTTTCCAAACAGTCCTGCACAAAGGAATAAAATTGCTCCAGCTGTTATTACTGCACCATATATTGCTGTAATACCATATTGGTTACCTATAACTATCATAGGTCCAACTGAAACAAAGGAACAACCCATTAAAGCTGGAAGCTTTGTACCAATAAAATTACCAATACCTAAAGTTTGTATTAAAGTTGCAATACCACATGTAAAAAGATCTGCTGCAATTAAAAATGCTATATCAGCATGTGAAAGACCTATAGCTCCACCAACTATTAATGGAACAGCTAATGCTCCTGCATACATTGCTAATACGTGTTGAAGTCCAAATGGTATCAATTGGGTAATAGGTAGTTTTTCATCCCATAATTCAACATGGTTTTGTTTCATAAAATTTCCCCCTCGAATACTTTTTGAATATTCCCAATATTCAGGATACTCGTCTGTTGATATAAGGTATTATCTTTTGTAAATAAATTTTAATATTTTATTCATAAGTTGTCAATAAATATTTTAAATATTTTCATAATTCTAATTATTACCTTATATTTGCATATATTCCATATAATCTCCTACTTATTCAAACAAAAAACAAAGAGAGATTAACAAATATTGTTAATCTCTCAAATTAGATATTTACATTTTATTCATATTTTATTTAAAAAACACTATCATCTGCGTGTACATCTACTTTTTTACCTGCTTTTATATCACCATAGTTAAATATTACATTAAGTGTTAGTGATAATAAGCTGGCAGCTACTATTCCGTCTTCAAGTAAAAGTTTAACTATTGTTGGAGTTTGAGCAAGTGCAGCTGGTGAGTTTTTAAATCCAAGACCAACACCTATTGATATAGCTATAATAAGCATGTTTCCTGGTTTTGTAAGGTCAACTGTTTTAAGTATTTTAACTCCTGAAACAGCAACCATACCAAACATTGCAAGTGTTGCTCCACCTAGAACTGACATAGGAATTGCAGTTCCTAGTGCTGCAAATTTAGGAATAAGTCCAAGTACTACTAGTATAACCCCTGAAGTTACACATACCCAACGTGTTTTAACTCCTGAAAGCGCAACTAGTCCAACGTTTTGTGAGAATGTTGCATATGGGAATGAGTTAAATATTCCTCCAAGAACTTGAGCAAGTCCTTCTCCTCTAATACCACTTCCAATATGCTTTTCTGTTACTTCTTTATTACAAATTTCACCAAGTCCTAAGAATACTCCTATAGCTTCTATTGCTACAACTAGAGAAACTAGAGTCATTGATAATATTGCTTCAGGCTTAAACTCTGGAAGACCAAAGTGGAATGGTTTTATAAATCCAAACCAAGTAGCTTCTGTAACTGATGTAAAGTCTAACATTCCCATAAATCCTGCTAAAATAGTACCTACTATAAGTCCAATAAGAACTGAAATTGCCTGTAAAAATCCTGTTAAAAATCTATTTACTAAAACAACAACTACAAGTGTAATACCTGCTAAAATTAAGTTTTTAGGAT
>JAEWEN010000003.1 GCA_023389275.1 Bacillota bacterium | reverse complement strand
GTACAGAAAAACATAGTTTGAAAAAATGTTTGTAGTGTTGTATCAAATTCAAACGAAGCAATATTATTTTGTCTTAATATCATATGAATAATTGAAAATATAAGTCCCCCGATTACTGGTGAAGGTATTGCATATTTTGTAAACAGTGGGATAGAGCGTTTAATAGTTTTTCCTAATAAAAGGAAAACCACAGCTAATCCTATAGATTGTATCATGTTTAATTCAATCGTCATTTAAACTCCTCCTAAAAACTAAAAAATGTTTCTAAATTTAGCGTTAGTATTATAAAAAATTACTCCTATTGTAAAATTTAATTATTACTTTATTTTAATATACCAGTATACAAGAATGGGTGAACTACAACTCGAATATTCGTATGATAATTTATTTTAGATTCTAAGTCAATTAACGGTTTGTAAATGTTAATTTAAATTTTTTTAGTGAACCGCATTTTGTTTATCATAGTATTCTTTATGAATATAAACTGATACAAAGGTTGGATAATGTATAGTATTATTTTAAATGACTTATATAAAAAAAGTGTTGCAATGAAATAAATGGTATGCTATAATAAATTTATTGGCAAAACGCCGGTAAAAAAATTAAGTTTCATTTAGGTAAATAGTTTCTCGTAAATTAGAGATTATTATATCAAATTAGAATCTTTAAATTTAGGATGAATAAATATATGACAGACAAGACGATAACATGTAGAGATTGCGGAAGTGAATTTGTATTTACAGTAGGAGAGCAAGAATTCTACAAAGAAAAAGGATTTGAAAACGAGCCAACAAGATGTGCATCTTGTAGAAGAGCTAAAAAAGAACAAAATAGAAGATAATTTTAGATTGTTTAGGTTGTAGTTAATGCTACAACCTTTTTTAATTTTATAAAATACTATTTAGCATATAAAACAGAAAGATCTTATTTAGACTTTTAAAGTAAAGTTCCAATATAAATAAGAATAAAATTCTATAAATTATAATTATTACATAAAAAAGTGTTGCAAAGAAATAAATAGTATGCTATAATGAGTTTATCGGCAAAACGCCAGTAAAAAAATTAAGTTTCATTTAGGTAAATAGTTTCTCGTAAATTAGAGATTATTGTATCAAATTAGAATCTTTAAATTTAGGAGGAATAAATATATGACAGATAAGACGATAACATGTAGAGATTGCGGAAGTGAATTTGTATTTACAGTAGGAGAGCAAGAGTTCTACAAAGAAAAAGGATTTGAAAACGAGCCAACAAGATGTGCATCTTGTAGAAGAGCTAAAAAAGAACAAAATAGAAGATAGTTTTAGATTGTTTAGGTTGTAGTTAATACTACAACCTTTTTTAATTTTTTGAAATTTATTTTTTATCTTTTAATAAGTCTCTAATTTCTTTTAAAACCACAATATCTTCACTTTCATTAATCTCATCAATTTCTTCTTGTTTCTTTTTCCTATCTAACTTTGACATTAATTTAATAGCAATAAATATTGAGAAAGATATTATTAAAAAGTCTACTATATTTTGAATAAAAAGTCCTATTTTTATAGCTGAGGCATTAGTTATATGTATCTGAAAATCAACAAACTGCTTACCAACAGTAAAGACAGAGAAAAGAGGCATTATTACGTCTCTGACTAAGGAAGAAACTATGTTATTAAAAGCACCTCCTATAACAACCCCTATTGCAAGGTCAATTACATTTCCTTTTAATGCAAAGGCTTTAAATTCTTCTAAAAACTTTCTCATAATAAAATCACTCCTTGCAATTAAGTATTTGAAAGTAAATTTATTTTTATACTAAAAAACCTATCTTATATAAGATAGGTTTTGAAATCTTGTTTTAATATAATTAAATATTTTTAGGTTTTTTCCAAAATAAGGTTAATATAATCCCAATTGCTAGCATAATAGTTGCAAAGTAGTAAGGGTAGTTAATGTTAATATCAAATAGCATACCACCTAAAAGAGGACCAAAAACGTTTGCAAGACTTGTAAATGTAGAGTTCATACCACCAACAAATCCTTGATTGTCTCCTGCAATTTTTGAAAGATATGATGTAACAGATGGACGGAATAAATCAAATCCTATAAATACCATAAAAGTTACAAGTAAAATTGATGTATGGGAGTTAACAACAGTCATTAAAAATACAAGTGTTCCTGATAAAATTAAGCTATTACGAATTAACTTTATTTCTCCCCAACGACTTACTAATTTATCAAATAGTACAACCTGTGCAATAACACCTAAAATAGCTCCAATAGTTATAACAAAAGCAATATCTTTTGCTGTAAAGTGGAATTTGTGATCAACAAATAAGCTGAAAAATGATTCAAATGATGAAAGTCCAAATGTTGCTATAAAAATTAATACAAATGCTATAAAGTAAATTGGTGCAAAAATAAGTTTAAATCTAGACTCTTTGTTTTGATTATCTGTATTAGCTTGAAGGGTTTCGTCACTACGCTTAGGTTCAGATAATACAATAATTGAAAGAATTGCTGCTGTAGTACCAAGTCCACCTGCAAAGAAAAATGGAACACGTATACCGAAGTCTGCTAAAAAGCCTCCTATTCCAGGTCCAACAATAAATCCAGTGTTAATTGCAGCTGACATATAGCCAAGTGCTTTGGATCTTGTTTCTTTTGTTGTAATATCTGCTATAAATGCAGTAGCAGCAGGCATAATAAAAGAAGCACTAATACCCCCTAAAATACGAGAAATAAATAATACTTCAATTACTCTACCTATTCCAAATAAAAATTCTGATACACCGAAAACAAATAGTCCTATAACAATCATAATTTTTCTACCGTATTTATCAGTAGCTCTACCAACTATAGGGGAGAAAATTAATTGAGCAATTGCAAAGGAGGCTGTTAAAGCACCAACAGTTGCACCGTTAATATGCATTTCATTCATTAAGCTAGGAAGTACAGGAATAACCAATCCAATACCTAAAAATGCAATAAATAAATTCAACAATAATAATCCTAAAGTAATGTTTGTCTTTTTCATTTTGTTTCTCCTTATATAAAATAGTTTGTGAATTAATCCTATATAGCTAATATAAACCATATATATGCTATGATGCCATGTAATTTTATGTAAAAGTGTATTGTTTTATATAATAATTATAAAACTAGTAATAATTCTTAAAATAAAAAAAGAGGATTCAAGTGAAAAAGCTATAAATAAAAAAGCAAAAAGGACTTAACAAATTAAGTCCTTTTTATTTATTTTTATAACTATTAATGTGAATTTTATCATATAGAAGATCGCTATCTTCATATGCCTTTTTACTTTCAGCAGGGTATCCTATTGGTATAATACATTCTACACCATATTTTTCAGGTATATTTAATAAGTCTCTTACATAACTCTCAGCCATTTCTTCTCCTTTATGAGCTCTTTCTCTAATTTGTACCCAGCAAGAGGCAAGATTCATAGAATGCGCTGTTAAATGTATTATAGACGCTGCTATAGAAGCATCTTCTATCCACACGTCACAACATTCTTTATCTGCAATTACCACTATGCAAAAAGGAGCACCTTCTATTAGTTTACTTCCATGTTCTTTACTTTCTGATAGTTTTTTTATTAAATCTTTATCAGTAATAGCAATAAATTCCCAAGGTCTTTTACTTCTAGATGATGGAGCCAAAAGTGCTGCTTTTAAGATTGTGTCTATTTTTTCTTTTTCTAGTTCTCTATCTTCATATTTTCTTATACTTCTTCTAGTTTTTAATAATTCTATCATTTTAGAAATCTCCTTATAAAAGTTTTCTTTTATTATATAAAATTTACTATTAAATTTAAAATATTATTATTATGTCATTGATTTATGTTAAATTAGTATATATTGACTTTAAAAAGAAAGAGGTAAAAATATGGATGAATTCAGCAGAAAAGATGCATGTGATAAATTACATGAAGCAATAGAGTATTTAAATAAAAACACAAAACAGGATTTTAATAAATTTATTTTACTTTGTAAGTTATCTGCATTTCAAGGAAATGAAGAAGCACAATATATATTAGGAATACTTTATGAGTATGGAGTAGAGGGCCTTGAAAATTACTTTGAAACAGATATAGTTTCAGAGGAAAAGTGGTTTAATATAGTTAATTATAAAAAAGCTTTAGATTGGTATGAAAAGTCAGCTAACAACGGTTATGAGCCAGCAATTTATAGGGTGGCTTTTATGTATAATTGGGGAGTTGGTGTAGAAGAGGATTATGAAAAAGCTATGGAGTGGTATTTAAAGTCTGCTAGCTTAGGAAATTCAGATTCTATGTTTAATATAGGGTATATGTATCATGAAGGCCTTGGAGTAGAGGTGGACTGCGAAGAGGCTATTAAGTGGTACTTAAAAGCAGTAGAATATGATGATGCTAGAGCTATGTTTAATATAGGTCATATATATTATAAAGGCCTTATTGGAAAAGTAGATTATGAAAAAGCAATGAAGTGGTATTTAGAAGGAGCAAAATTTAAGGATTCAGATTCTATATTTAGTATAGGATATATGTATGATGCAGGACTTGGGGTAGAAAAAGACTATAAAAAAGCTATGGAGTGGTACTTAAAAGCAGTAGAGCTTAATAACTCTGATGCTATGGATAATATAGGTTGTATTTATGAAAAAGGCTTAGGTGTAGATATAGACTATGAAAAAGCAATGGAGTGGTATTTAAAATCAGCAGAATTATATAATGACACTGCTATGTTTGACATAGGAAATATGTATGAAAAAGGACTTGGAGTAGAGAAAAACATTGAAGTAGCTATTAAACTTTATTTAGATGCTGCTGAAATAGGAAATCTTGATGCAAAGCAAAGGCTTAAGGATTTAGGATATTACAAATAAGTTAATATAGCATGTATATAAATTATAAAGAATATAAATTAATAGTTAATCATTGACTATAAAAGGGTGAAACTTTATGAAAGATAAGGTGTTTGATTTTTCAAGTTATTTATGTGATTTATTATATAAGTATCAGATAAAAATATACATGATTTTAGGTTTAATTACTATTATACTTTGCCTTTTTAGAAGCAACATGTATCAAGTAACATTATGGTTTGTTATATTAATATTTATAAAGGAAAAGTTTGAAGGAGTATTAGACTCTATTAATATTTCAAAAGGTATAGGAAAAGATTTTTTCAACATAATAGAGTTATTTTTACTTATATTATTTGGGTGGGTAATTATTGCAATATTTAAGTTAATGAGGGATAGCTTTATTGAAGGTATACCTATATCAGAAATATTTCTTCATAAAAATAAGGTAGATTTAATTATACAATTTATTATTTACTCAGGATTTACACCTTTAATAGTTTTTTCATACAAAAAGTTTACACGTAAAACTATAAAAGTAACCTTTGTTGGTTTAATAATATCAATAGTCTTCTATAGCTTAATACTAAGAAATATAAGTGGATATCCTATAATATTAGCTTCAGATGTATTATCATTAATAATATTATATGTAAAGAAAAATAAAATAATTAGATGGAGACAAATTAAATCAGAGGAATATAAATACAGGTTTATGTTAGATTCTCAAAACAATGTTAAGAAAATATATAGATATGAGCCTAATATGATTAATTCTAAAATTAGATATATAAAAAAGTATAATAAAGGTAAGGTTAATGAAGATTGGATAAGTCTTGAAAAGCAGATAAATAAAAAGTAAATTTTACTTAAGAATATGAACTTATATAGTGGCATAAATTATTATGATAGCTAATATAAAGCGAGGTTAAATTTATGCATTATGTTCAAGGAAGTAGCAAAAACAAAATTGCTGTTTATGAATTAAATCCAAAAGGAAAGAAAACAATTTTATTTATTCATGGGTGGCCTTTAAATCATAAAATCTATGAATATCAAGTTAATATATTACCTGACTTAGGATTTAGAACGGTAAGTATAGATTTAAGAGGTTTTGGAAATTCTGATGTAACAGCATCAGGATATGAATATGAAGAACTTGCTAAAGACGTTCATAAAGTAATACAAAGTTTAGGGGTTAAAAATTTAATATTAGTTGGATTTTCAATGGGTGCAGCAATATGCATTAAGTATATGAACTTGTTTAATGAATATAAGGTATCTAAATTAGCACTGTTAGGTGCAGCAGCACCTTCCTTTATAAAGCGTCCAGATTATCCTTTTGGAATAAGCGAAAAAGAAATAAATAGTATTATAAGACAGTGTTATCATGATCGCCCTAAAGCTGTAGCAGACTTTGGAGAGAAATTATTTGCAACAAATGTTAGTGATGAAATGAGGCTGTGGTTTAAAAACATAAGTTTTAGCAGTTCAGGAATAGCCACAATAGAAACAGCTAAATCCCTTAGAAATGAGGATTTAAGAAATGACCTTTCAAATATAAAAGTACCTACAGGTATATTCCATGGGAAAAAAGATGAAATATGCCCATATCCATTTGCAGAAATTTTACATGATGGAATTAAAAATTCTAAGCTTTATGTTTTTGAAAATAGTGGACACGCATTATTTATAGATGAACTAGAAAAGTTTAATAGAGAGTTTATATCATTTATTTCACATTAATATTAAATAAAAAACCAGTAAAAATTAATTCTACTGGTTTTTTTCTAGTTTACACTTTTTAAATCAAGGGTTTGGGTATTTCCATCAATATCTATAGTTACCTTTATTGTTTCATCTTTTTTCTCTATTGGAGAATCTTTACTAGTATCTTCAATAATAAAAGTTTTTTTATCTAAAGCAGTATTTTTATCAAATTTTGTAGTGTTAGTCATATCGTGTACACTACTTTTATATGATATATTAAGGTTTTTTACTAAAGGCAAATCAGCTAAATCTTTTTTATAGGTTACTGTTAACTTAGAATTAGAATTACTACTATGAATTTGTCTATCACCTTTTTTTATAAATCCACTTTGTCCCTTTACATTGTATTCTGCTGTCCAAAGGTCATTTTCCCCTTTGTAGGTGTAGTCATGTTTTGTTATCTCATCTTTTGAACAACCTACAAGTATAAATAACATGGTTATTATTAAGATACCTATTAGTTTTTTCAAGTTAATCCCTCCAACAACATTTATACCTATATTATATACTTAAGATGTAATTAATTTCCAGTAAATTATATTTATTTTTTTACTACATTAAAATTATCTTCTATTAGTAGCCAATTTTGAGGAAAAGAAAGACCTAATTTCCAATAACTAATTCCTCTTAAGCCTAGTTCTTTTACAAGATTAAATTTTGCTTGAATAGACCTTGCATCTTCAAACCATACTACATGTTGTTTTTTATTTTGATCTGTATAATTAAAATATGGAGCCTGACTTTTATAATCATATTCAATAGATACATTGTTTTTAGATGCTATTTCAATAGCTCTTTGAGGGCTTAGAGACTTTGCATATGGACCTCCTTCTACATAAGGAAGAGTCCAATCATATCCATAAAGGTTTTGTCCCATCATAATTTTATAAGCAGGCATTTCAGTTAAAGCATACTCAATAACTTTTCTAACAGGACCAATTGGAGAAACTGCCATAGGAGGACCTGCACTATATCCCCACTCATATGTCATTAGTACAACAAAGTCAGCAATTTCCCCATGTGCTTTATAATCATGGGCTTCGTACCAATTACCTACTTGATTAGCACTTGTTTTAGGTGCAAGAGCAGTAGACAGCAAAAAGCCTTCAGTAGACAGTTTTAATTTTGCTTTTCTTAAAAATCTATTATAGTTTTCACGAAGGTTTGGTGGTAAAAACTCTAAGTCAAAGTGTACATCACTAAAGTTGTTTTTCTTAGCTTCTAATATAATATTATTAATTAATTTATTTTGAATTTCTTCATTTGTTAAAATGATTCTTCCAAGTTCCCTACTAAATTTCCCTTCTTCAAGATTAGTAACTACCATCATTAAAGTAGCATTATTTATTTTAGCTATAGAAGGAAGATTATTTAATGGAGGAGCTTTTAATGTTCCATCTCTTTGAATATGATAGCTAAATGGAGCAAGGTATGTTAAAAACGGAGCAGCACTTCTAGCATCTTTTTCAAGTGTAGGGCTTAAACTTCCTCCTATAGGTTCAATATATGCATTTATTTCAGCGTTAGTTTTAGGCTTCGGAGGAATATATAGTCTAAGTCCAACCTTTAAAGGAGCATGAATTGATAGATTATTAACTTTAGCAAGAGTTTGATAGCTTATTCCAAATTCTTTGCTAATTTTATATAAGCTATCACCTGGTTTTACCCAGTAGTAACTTCCTAAAATAGGTATAACAATAGTTTGTCCAACAACTAATTTATTAGGATTTGGAATTTCATTTGCACCTACAATTGCAGAAACAGTAGAATTATATGTTTGAGCTATTTTAAATATTGAATCTCCTGGTTTAACAACATGAATTTGCATAGGATCTCCTTTTTAAAAATGTTATATAACTTATGAAAGTGTATTAACTATTTACACATAACAATAATTTTATCAGGTGTAGTTTGTGCTGGAATGCTTTTTGTAGGGGCACCATATATAACAATTAAGTTTCTATTTCCTAATTTTTGAGTGAAAATTTGATTGTTTTCTAGCAGTATTTTTGTAGATGGACCGATGTTTAGTTTTAATTGATTATCTGAACTTTCAAGCCTGTTGTTAAAGTGGTCTACTTTAATATTTTGAGAATTATTTTTTGCCATAACAATAGCTCTAAGTTGAGGTGGGAAAATTAAAGGAGCAGGAGCGTTTAAGTCATAAAATCCTGTAACACTATCACCTACTTTAAGAGTTACATTATCTACAAAATAGGTAGAGGGGGTTACTACAAAATTTACAACTGATCCATCCTCACTTTCAACAGAGACTAGTTTATTACACCCTGCTTTGTTCACGTCATTTGTCCATAAATCAGTAATACTTTTTACTATTCCACTAAAAGGTTTAAAATTAGCCATTATATACTCCTTAAAATATTTCAATATTATATTATATGCATTTACTTTTTTAATGGATATAAATCTTTTTAGATAAAGTCTTTTATGTGATTATGTCACTTAAAATAGTGAAAGTTTAGTGTATATTATAAATTAATCAAAGGATAAAGTTAGAGGAGGAAAAAAATATGAATAAAAATAGCTGGATTAAAGGAGCGGTAGTACTAGGTTTATCTTTTTTTATAGCAGCTTTTCTTATTAAGCCAATAGGTGTATCTACTCAGTTTTCAGTATTATCAGGAATTATACACAGTAATATAAAAAGTGAAGTAATAGTTAAAGATTCAAGTAGAGAAACAGGATATAAAAGCTCAAATGCTTATTATGATAAGTCAGAGGGGAAACTTGCTAAATCTATTAAAAATCCAATAAACTATGATTTCGTATTTGTACTTGCAATACCAGTAGGTGGATATTTAGGATATTTACTATCTAAAAAAAGAAAAAATAAAAATAGTGAAATTAAAGAAGAAAATTCTTGCTTAATAAATAAAAATAAGGGATTCGTTTCAAAATATGCACCAAGTTTTATAGGAGGATTTTTACTTTTATTTGGTGCAAGAATGGCTGATGGATGTACTAGTGGACATATGATGAGTGGAATGATGCAAGGAAGTGTAAGTGGATACATATTTGCAGCAGCAGTGTTTTTAGCAGCTATTCCAACAGCTTTAATTGTTAAAAGGTTAAATAAATCTAACTAAGGAGGAGTTAAAAATGAAGATTTTATTAGCTATATTACTTGGTGGCTTTTTCGGATTTGCATTGTCATATGTAGGAGCTACTAATTTTAAAAATATATTAAAAATGCTAAGACTAGAGGATTTGTCACTTGCTAAAATAATACTATTTGCTATTGGCTTTTCAAGTGTACTTCTTTCAATATCAAGCCTTTTAGGATTATTTGATATTTCTCATTTAAGTGTTAAAACTATGAATTTAGGAGTTATAATTGGTGGTTTAATATTTGGACTAGCTTTTGGAGCTATTGGAACATGTCCAGGAACTTGTGTAGGTGCTATAGGAAGTAGTGGAGTGTTTAAAGCTATAGCAGCTGTTTTAGGTGGTCTTTTAGGCGCATTTGTATTTTCACTATCATATGGATATTTTAAGGGACTAGGTTTATTTGAAGCATTAAATTTAGGAAAAGTAACTTTATTTAACATTTCAGATAAATATCCATCTGTATTTAACGTAGGTTTTGTAGGACTTATGATAGTAGGCGTATTATTTATGGCTTTAGCTTACTTCATTCCTAAACAAATAATAAAAGATTAGCATATATCCATTTGAAATCATATATAAGACTATAAGATTTATATGATTTTAAATGGGGTGAATTAAATGAATTATAATAAAGATAAAAAATTAAACATACTTCAAATGTATGATCATATGAGGTTAGGGGGAGCAGAGACCCATATAATTACTCTTTCATCTGCATTAGAAGATATGGGACATAATGTATATATAGCTTCTCCTAAAGGTCCTTCCTTAGATTTAATAAATAAATATAAATTAAATCATATAGAATGTAATTTATATGATAAAAACAATATATGTACTTTAGTTAATAATGTGCTAGAAATAATAAAAAAATATAATATAGATATTATTCATGCTCATCCATATGTATCACAGGCTGTAGGGATTATATGTAGCAAAATAACTAATATACCTGTAGTTACAACTTTGCACTCAGTAAAACCTACACCAAGTCTAGAAAGGACCAGTAGAGATATAATAAAAAAATATATATGTGTTAGTGATGAAGTAATAAATAAACAAATTAAAAAAGGCTTTTCTAAAAGTCAAAATATACTTATAAATAATTCAGTACAAATAATTAAAAAACCTAACATAAGAGAGCTTTTTAAAAATAAAAGAGTAAATATATTATATGCTAGTAGATTAGATATTGATAAAATGCCATCATTACAAAAGCTTTTAGAATCTATTCCATATTTAGTTGAGAAAGGACTAGATGTTAAAGTAAATGTTATTGGAGATGGAGCTTTTTCAGAAGCGGTGAAACAAAAGTGCTTTATTTTTAACCAAATAATGAATTCGAATATAATAACTTTAACCAAAGGATCAGCGATAATAGAGGATGATATAAAAGAAGCTGATATAGTTATAGGAGTAGGACGTGTTATACTTGAAGCAATTGCTAACGGTAAGTTTTCTATATGTTTAGGAAATACTTACTATCCAGGTTTAGTATATAAAAATACTCTTTTAAAAATATCAAAGGTTAATTTTACTGATAGAAACTGTAATGAGAAACTTACACCAGAAAAACTATTTAGTGATATTAATAATTTAGTTAAT
>JAEWEN010000114.1 GCA_023389275.1 Bacillota bacterium | reverse complement strand
CTCAAGATGAGATTTCCCACTGTAAAGGTAAGATCCCTTGAAGAACACAAGGTTGATAGGTCAGAGGTGTAAGTATGGTGACATATGTAGCTGACTGATACTAATAGATCGAGGGCTTAATCTAAGTGAAACTCCTTAGCTAAGGCTAATGAGTACAGACTTATATAAAAACAAGTTTTTAATTTGTCTAGCATGCTGTGCAGTTTTCAGAGAATCAAAATCTGAAGTATGGGGATATAGCTCAGCTGGGAGAGCACCTGCCTTGCACGCAGGGGGTCAGCGGTTCGATCCCGCTTATCTCCACCATACGGGTCTTTAGCTCAGTTGGTTAGAGCAACCGGCTCATAACCGGTAGGTCCGGGGTTCGAGCCCCTGAAGGCCCACCATTTATGCCTCGATAGCTCAGTCGGTAGAGCAGGGGACTGAAAATCCCCGTGTCGCTGGTTCGATTCCGGCTCGAGGCACCAAAACCTAGTATTATTACTAGGTTTTTATTTTTACTAAAAATTATATTCCTAACATTAAATTATATTTTTTATATTTTTATAAAAATAATATTATGGAGGAGAATATCTTTGAGAATAAATAAGTATATAAGTGACACTGGATTTTGCTCAAGAAGAGAAGCAGATAAATTAATTGAAAATGGTGTTGTTAAAATAAATGGAAAAATAGCTACTCTTGGAGATAAGGTTATTGAAGGAGATAAGGTTTTTATAAATGACAAACCTTTAAAATTAAATTCTAATAAAGTTTACATAGCATTAAATAAGCCTGTAGGAATAACTTGTACAACAGAACTGCATGTTAAAGGCAACATAGTTGACTTTATAGGACATAAAGAACGTATATTTCCTATAGGAAGACTTGATAAAGATTCAGAAGGATTAATACTTTTAACAAATGATGGTGACATAGTAAATAAAATATTAAGAGCAGAAAATAATCATGAAAAAGAGTATATAGTAACAGTTAATAAGCCTATTACTGATGATTTTATATATGGAATGTCAAATGGGGTAGATATAGAAGGAAAAATGACTAAAAAATGTCTTGTTGAAAAAATATCTACTTTTGTGTATAAAATCATATTAACAGAAGGTCGAAATAGGCAAATAAGAAAAATGACTGCTTATTTTGGATATGAAGTGAAAAAACTGAAACGTATACGTATAATGAATATAAAACTTAATAACCTAAAAAAAGGCTCATGGAGAGATTTGTCTAATAATGAACTTAAAATATTATTTAAAGATATTGATTATAAACAGTAAGGTTTACATAGCTTGACTGTATACAATATATAAGGTAAAATTTTATGGTCTAATACATTAATAAGAGCCTAAAATCTTAAATAAGCTCTAATGTTTTACATTGATTAAAATACTGTAGATGTAGGTGATTATATGGAAATTGGTATAATGGAAAAAGAATTAAATAAAATAAAATCAAAGTTAGTATCTCCAATAGAAGAAGAGTTTGAGTTAAAAGACTTTCTTAATAATATGACTAAAGATGAGTTAGTATCTATTAGAAAAACTTTAGAGGTTAAAGGAGCAAGTTCTTTTACAAAACCACAATTAATTGAAAAGTTAGAAAATGTTATTAAGGATAATATTCCTAACATATTACATAATATTACGGAAAAAGAATACTATATGCTTTTAATGATGCTTCCTAAAAATGGTATAACTATTATTAATTTAGAAGATAGAAATCAATTAGAAATGATTGTAAGTCTTAGAAATTGGGGAATAGTATATTCAGGAAAAATAAATGATACACTTTTTGCATCTATTCCACGTGATATTTTAGATAATATAAAAACATCTATTGAAGATGAAGAAATATCAAACTCAATAAGCAATACTCAAAAATGGGTAAGAGCTGCTTCAGGGCTTTTATATTTTTATGGTGCTTTAGAAAAAGAAATTCTACATAATATGTTAGTTAAAATTCTAGAAGAAGAAAAGTCTTATGATGAGTTTACTAATATGATAGATATAATCTGTAAAAATGGTAAGTTAATTAAAAACGTAGATAATATATATTACTATTATAAAGTTGAACAGCCAAAAGAATTAGTAGACTACCATAAAAAATCTCCTTTAGAATATTTAAACATAGACATTAAGTTAATATACACATTTGGAATGGAAGATGCTTTTAATTATAATGAGTCTAACTATACTCTTTATGAACTATTTGCAAATGAGTACAAGCTATTACCTTTAGATGCAGAAAACTTAGTAAGTGAATGTGGATTTAAAGTAAATAATGGATGTACATTAGAAGATATATATGAGTTTATAAGTGAAGAAATTAATGTAGATGAATTAGATGAAGAAATAATTAAAAAGTATGTTGAAAACATAATTAATAATACTCCTTTATGGAAATTTAAAGGAAGTACTAAAAATCAAGTTTTAAAATTCACAGGAAGAAATGATTTATGTTACTGTGGTAGTGGAAAAAAATATAAAAAATGCTGTGAAACACGTTAAAAAGTAGCCTAAGTTTTATACTTAGGCTACTGCTTTTATGTTATAATAATTAGATATTACAATTTAAAAAAAGGAGAAGCAAATGACAAGTATTATTTTAAAGTCAAACATAAGAAAAAGAGTAGAAAAAGGTCACCCATGGGTTTATGATAATGAAATAGATAAAATAGAAGGTACATATGAAAATGGAGATATTGTTGACGTTTTAAACCCTAAGGGGAAGTTTTTAGGACGTGGATATATAAATGATAATTCTGTTATTAGAGTAAGAATTATGACAAGAAATCCAAAGGAAAATATAGATAGAGATTTTTTTGAAAGAAGAATAAAAAGAGCTTGGGAATATAGAAAAAAGTTAGTTGATACAAGTAGCTGTAGAGTTATTTATGGTGAAGCAGATGAAATTCCAGGTATTATAGTTGATAAATTTAATGATTATCTTTCTATTCAAACATTAACTTTTGGTATAGAAAAATATAAAGATATGATTGTTGATATATTAAAAGAAGTAATTAATCCTTTAGGAATCTATGAGAGAAATGATAACAATGTTAGGATTCTTGAAGGACTAGAAGAAAAAAAGGGAATAATATATGGAGACTTTGATCCAAAAACAATAATAAATGAAAATGGAATAAAAATGCTTGTTGATATAGAAAATGGACAAAAAACAGGGTACTTTTTAGACCAAAGAGAGAATAGACTTGCTATAAAAGATATTGTTAAAGATTCAAGTGTTTTAGACTGTTTCTGTCATACAGGATCTTTTGCTATGCATGCAGCATATTTTGGAGCTAAAAATGTAACTGCAGTTGATATATCAGAACATGCTATAGAAACTGCAAAAGAAAATGCTAAACTTAATAATCTTACAGATAAAATTGATTTTGTTTGTGGAAATGCTTTTGATATTTTAAGAGAATATCAAGAAGAAGGTAAACAATTTGATGTTGTAATATTAGATCCACCTGCTTTTACTAAATCAGCAAAGAAAATTAAAAGTGCTTATAAAGGATATAAAGAAATAAACCTTAGGGGAATGAAACTTGTAAAGCCAGGAGGATTTTTAGTTACAGCTTCATGTTCACATTATATGAGTAAAGAGTTATTTAGAGAAATGCTTTTAGAGTCTGCTAGAGATGCTAAAAAAACTATAAGAGAAGTAGAGGTTAAAACCCAAGCTAAAGATCATCCATATATGTGGAATTACGAAGAGTCTCTTTACTTAAAGTTTTTTATAATAAATGTATTATAAGAGGTTGAGAAAATGATAGAGTTTAAAAATGATTGGGAAAGTTTTTTAAAAGATGAATATAATAAGAAATATTATCAAGAATTAAGAAGTTTTCTTATTAAAGAATATAAAAATAAAACTATATATCCTAATATGTATGATTTATTTAATGCTATACATCTTACAGCATATAAAGATGTTAAAGTTGTAATATTAGGGCAAGATCCTTATCATGGAAAAGGTCAGGCTCACGGTTTAAGCTTTTCAGTACAAAAGGGTATAGCTACACCACCTTCTCTTCAAAACATTTATAAAGAGTTAAAAAGTGATTTAGGTTGTTTTATTCCTAATAATGGATTTTTAGAAAAGTGGGCAAAACAAGGTATTTTATTATTAAATACAGTTTTAACTGTTGAAGAAGGAAAGCCTAATTCACATAAAGGAATAGGTTGGGAAATTTTTACCGATAAAATAATTAGTATATTAAATGATAAAAATGATCCTATAGTTTTTATTTTATGGGGGAAAAATGCTCAAAGTAAAGAAAGTCTTATAACAAATAAGTCTCATTTAGTAATTAAATCCCCTCATCCAAGTCCACTTTCTGCAAGTAGAGGTTTTTTTGGCAGTAAGCCATTTTCTAAAACAAATTTATTTTTAAAGTCAGTAGGAAAAGAAGAAATAGATTGGCAAATAGAAAATATTTAACTTGTTAAAGTATAATGTGGAAATAAAAAAATCTTAATGTTATAATGTTTTTTAACTTAGATTTTAAATTTAAGTTTTAAATATAATTGTATAAATAGTGTTAAAAAATGTTTTTAGCATAAAGTATATTGACTGTAAGGAGTTGATACATTTTGAAACTATGTTCAGTTTGCAATAAAAATTTAGCTGTTATTTTTACAACTAAGTTTGAAAATGGTGAAAGTAAAGTAGTAGGTATGTGCGTAGAATGCGCTAAAGCAGCAGGAATACCTGTTATAGATCAAATAATGCAACAAAGTGGCATTTCAGAAGAAGAGTTAAATAATATAAATCAACAAATGGATACTATATTTAAAGATTTAAATTTAGATGAACTTACTGACAATAACTTTTTCTCATCGCTGCTTGGAACATCTAAAGATAATGAGGATACAGATTATTCTAAAAATGATATTAAAGACTCTGAAAAGAAAAATGATAAAAAGGAAAAAAAGAAGGATAAGAAAACTAAAAATTTAGATACTTATGGAGTAAACTTAACTAAACTTTCTAGCGAAGGAAAAATAGACGAGGTTGTAGGAAGAAAAAAAGAAATACAAAGAGTTATTCAAATTCTTAATAGAAGAAGTAAAAATAACCCTGTTTTAATAGGAGAACCTGGAGTTGGAAAAACTGCTATTGCTGAAGGATTAGCTTTAAGAGTTAGCAGGGGAGAGGTTCCAGAAAAGTTAAGAAATATACAAGTGTATCTTTTAGATTTAACTGCTGTTGTTGCAGGAACTCAATTTAGAGGACAATTTGAAGGTAGAATGAAATCTATAATAGAAGAAGTAAAAGATAGTAATAGAGAAATTGTTGTTGTTATAGATGAAATTCACAATATAATGGGAGCTGGTGAAGTTCAAGGAGGCGCTATGAATGCAGCTAACATATTAAAACCAGCATTAGCTCGTGGAGAAATACAGGTTATAGGAACAACAACTTTAGATGAATATAGAAAAAATATAGAAAAGGATTCAGCTTTAGAAAGAAGATTTCAACCTGTTATTATAGAAGAACCTACAATTGATGAAACAATAGAAATGCTAAAAGGTATTAAAAAGTACTATGAAGATTTTCATAGGGTAAATATTTCAGATGAAGTTATAAAAGAAGCTGTTATTTTATCAGAAAGATATATAAGAGATAGATTTTTACCTGATAAAGCAATTGATGTTATTGATGAGGCTGCATCAAAGGTAAATCTTGAAACTAAGGAAGTAACTAAGCTTGCACTTATAAATGATAAACTTAAAAATACTCAAAATCTTATAGAGATTGCAAGAGAAAAACAAGATTATGAAGAACTTGCAAATCATAAAATGGAAGAAATTAAGTTAAAAGAGGAAATAGAAGCTCTTAAAAGTGAGATAAGCAATATTAAACTAACTAAAGAGGATATTGCTAAGATAGTAGAAGACTGGACTAAAATACCTGTACAAAGAATAACAGAAGATGAAGCTGAAAAGTTATTACAATTAGAAGACAGAATAAAAACTAGAGTTATTGGTCAAACAAAGGCTATTGAATCTTTATCAAGAGCTATAAGAAGAAATAGATCTGGATTTAAAAAGAAGAAAAAGCCTACTTCATTTATATTTGTAGGACCAACTGGAGTTGGAAAAACAGAGCTTGTTAAAACAATAGCTGTTGAACTTTTTAATAGCGAAGATGCTTTAATTAGAGTTGATATGTCAGAATATATGGAAAAACATACTGTATCTAAGCTTATAGGAGCTCCTCCAGGATATGTAGGATATGATGAAGGTGGTCAATTAACAGAAAAGGTAAGAAGAAAACCATACTCTGTAATACTTTTAGATGAAATAGAAAAAGCTCATCCAGATGTATTTAATATGCTTTTACAAATATTAGAGGATGGAAGATTAACTGATAATCAAGGAAAAACTGTTTCTTTTGAAAACACAGTTATTATAATGACTTCAAATGCTGGAACAAACTTTAAAAGTAGTGGAATAGGATTTTCTCAAAATGAGTCTGATAAGTTAGAAGAAAGCGTAAAAGATGCTTTAAAAGAGCACTTTAGACCAGAATTTTTAAATAGAATAGATGAAGTTATTATCTTTAATTCTTTATCTAAAAATGAACTTAAGCAAATAGTAGATATTATGATTAAAGAAGTAATAGAAGATGCTAAGGAAAAAAATATTACTATATCTATAACTGATAGTCTAAAAGATTATATTTTAGAGGTAGGATATGATGAAAAATATGGAGCAAGACCACTTAGAAGAGCAATACAAAAACATATAGAAGATAAAATTGCAGAAGAGTATTTAAAAGGTAATATAAAGTCTAATTCATCTATTGTATTAGATTTAGAGGATAAAGAAGTTGTTATAAAATAATCAAAAAGGTTTGTAGTATTTCTACAAACCTTTTTACTATTTATTGAAATTATTATAAGCTTAAGTAAGTTTCTTTTAAAAGCAGAGCATCTTTTTCAAGTATAGGACTTTCACAAATTATACATCCTTTTGCATTAAAATCTTTAAGCGCCTTTAGGCAAGCTTTAAAGTTAAAGTCGCTTTCTAAAAATGGAAGATGATTTTTTTCTCCCTTAGGTCCATAATGTATACCTGACATATGAATGTGCATATCTTCTATTGCACTTTTTGAAAGGTTTTTTTCTACATAAGCTAATATCTCATAAAAGTCTTCGTAGGTTTTAAGACCTCCATTTTCCCTAGCATGAAGGTGAGAAAAGTCTATACATAGTTTACAGGTTTTAACTTCCTTACAAACCTCAACAAGTTCTTTTAAATCACCAAATTGAGTAGGTTTTCCAGTTGTTTCAAGTCTATAGTCTATACCTATATCAGGAAGGGTTAAAAGGTTATTAACTATAGTTTTAAATGTATCTCCTTTACTACTTTTTAAATAAAATCCTGGATGAAAAACTAAACTTTTTCCTTCTACTTTTTTTAGTCCTTCAGCACCTTTGATTATTCTCTCAAGTGATTTTTCTTGTTTTTCTAAGTCATCAGAGTTTAAATTTATATAATATGATCCGTGAGCTGAAAGATAAAAGTTTTTATCATTTTTTTCATTTAGAACCTGATCTTTATTTTTTTCTGTAATATTTACACTTCTTACAAAAGGAAGCTCCATAGCATCAAGACCTATTTTGCTTAAATATTCTATCCCTGTTTTATATGTAAATTTTATATTTTCATCTCCTAGTGGAATACCTGATATTCCAAATAATAGTTTGTTCATATATAACAATCTCCTTTTACTAAAGTTAGTATATATTTTATCAAATATTTATTTTTATATCTAGTTAAGGGTAAAATAAAGTTAGCGGTTAAAGGGAGAGTATATTTATGGATAAGTTAAGTATTATTAATAGCGAAAACATAACTTTAGCTAATATATTAAAACAAATTAGACTTTCGGTAGAAGAAAATAAAAATACATTACCGAAAATAAATTATATAAATTTAGATTATATAAATAATAAAGAAGAGTTTAGATTAGAACTTGAAAATATATTATTTAGTAATTATGTTGAAGATATTTTTCTAAAATTAAATGATTTAAATATTTTAAATTCTTTTTTTGAAGATTTTTATAAATGTATTGGATTTAATCAGCATAATAAATATCATGATAAAGATGTTTTTGGACATATAGTTTCTGTTATAAAAAATGTTCCTAAAAGGAAAGATTTAAGATTAGCAGCATTTTTACATGATATAGGTAAACCCTATTGTTTTACATTAGATGAAAATAAAGTTGGACATTTTCATGGTCACGAAGTAATATCTTCAATAATTGCAAATAAAATATTAGATTTATTAGGTTATGAAAAGGAATTTACAGAAAAAGTTGTTTCTTTAATAAGATATCATATGATTAAATTTAAATATTTAAATAAAAATGATATAAAAAGATTAGTTAATAATTTAGGAAAAGAATTTTTCAAAGATCTTCTTATTTTAAAAATAGCAGATAATCTTTCAAAGAATCCTAAATATATAGAGATAGATAGCTTATTAAATATTTATGAATCTATTTAAAATAAAAAAGACTACTATAAAAGTAGTCTTTTTTATTTATTTTGACTTTTCAAAAAGATCAATTAAGTTTTCTATAAGCATTGAGTTAGTCATAGCACCAACACCACCAGGAACAGGGGTTATAAGTTGAGCCTTTTTAGAAACATTTTCAAAATCAACATCTCCAAAAAGCTTTCCATCTACAACATTTATTCCTGCATCTGCTATTATAACACCTTCTTTAACCATATCTTCACTAATAAGACCAGCTTTACCTGCAGCAGCTATAATAATATCTGCTTCTTTAGTATGCTTTTTAAGGTCCTTAGTGAATATATGACAAAGTGTTACAGTTGCATTTTCAATTAAAAGTAGTTGTGATACTGGTTTTCCAACTGTTCTACCAGAACCTACCACTACAACTTCTTTACCACAAAAATCTACTCCGCTAGATTTTAAAACTCTTATTATTCCTTTTGGAGTACAAGGTATAACGTAAGGCTCACCCATAAATAGTTTTCCAAGATTTTCAGAATGTACACAGTCAACATCTTTACTTGGTGATATAGAGTTAGCTACTTTATTTTGATCAAATCCTTCTGGTAAAGGAAACTGTATTATTATACCGTGAACACTACTGTCGCTATTAAGTGTATTAATTTCTTCAATTAAGTCATTTTCAGATATATCGCTTTCAAATTTACTTATGTGTAGGTTAATAGAAAGTTCATCACATGTTTTTACAATGCTTTTTACATAAGACACTGATGAAGGGTTATCACCTACTTGTACAATTTCTAGATGAGGAATTTCCCCATATTTTTCATTGATTTTTTGAATTTTTTCTATTAAAGATAGCTTAATTTGGTTAGCAATATCTTTACAGTTTATAATACTCATTTTTTTCCCCCTTAATATTAATAGTAATTAATACTTAGCAATACAAAAATATCTTTAATTCCCACAATTACATTATAAACACTTTTTTCTATATTTGCAGAATTTATTTCGTTGTTTTATGACATAAGATAGAATTATCATTATTTTTTATACCTTTTCTCATAATAAAGTAATATTTTATAGATTTAAAAAATTTTTTTAAAAAACATGTTGACAATGTACTTAGAAATATATATAATAATTATTGTAAGTCGGGCAACGATTTACTGAGTACATAATTTTGGGCTATCGCCAAGCGGTAAGGCACGGGACTTTGACTCCCGCACGCGTAGGTTCGAATCCTACTAGCCCAGCCATTATGAGCCACTAGCTCAGTCGGTAGAGCACATGACTTTTAATCATGGTGTCCAGGGTTCGATCCCCTGGTGGCTCACCAAAGCCAAGGAATATTCCTTGGCTTTTTTTATAACTATAAATAAAAAATAATAATTATTAATAAATAATTATTGCAAATAGGAAAAAAATATGTTATAGTATATTCATGAGATTAAGTTATCTAAGATTAACTTTTACATTTATAAAGGGGGCTTTTAACTATGAAAAAATTTGTATGTCTAGTTTGTGGATATGTTCATGAAGGGGATTCAGCACCAGAAAAATGTCCTTTATGTAATGCTCCAGCAGACAAATTCCAAGAAAAATCAGAAGGAACACTTTCTTACGCTGATGAACACAAAATAGGTGTTGCAGAAGGAATCGATCCTGAGGTTTTAGAAGGATTAAGAGCTAACTTTATGGGAGAGTGTACTGAAGTAGGTATGTACTTAGCTATGAGTCGTCAAGCTGACAGAGAAGGTTTCCCAGAAGTTGCTGAAGCATATAAAAGAATTGCTTTTGAAGAAGCAGAGCATGCAGCTAAATTTGCAGAGCTTTTAGGAGAAGTTGTTACAGATAGCACTAAGAAAAACCTTGAAATGAGAATAGATGCTGAGCATGGAGCTTGTCAAGGTAAGAAAGATCTTGCTACAAAAGCTAAACAACTTAACTATGATGCAATTCATGATACAGTTCATGAAATGTGTAAAGATGAAGCACGTCATGGAATGGCATTTAAAGGTTTACTTGATAGATATTTTAGTAAATAAAAATTGCTTAATATAATAAATATAAAAATAGGATGATTATTAAATCATCCTATTTTTTATTGCAATTTTTATGGTAACATTTTTTATTGCTTTTATATAATATGTATTGAAGCTATAAGCACTAAAGGGGGAGGTAATATGATAATAGGCTTTGACATGGGACATACTATTGAAGGTGCTAATTATGGTGCTGTAGGTATTATCAAAGAAAGCGAAGAAACTAGAACCTTAGGATATAAAGTAATAGAATATATTCAAAAACTAGGGCATAGAGTTGTAAATTGTACTGTTGATAAGGCAAGTACTAATTCTGAAAGCCTAAATACTAGAGTTAATAAAGCAAATGTTCAAAAATTAGATATATTCGTAAGTATACACTTTAACTCTGGTGGAGGAGAAGGAAGTGAAGTTTTAACTTATAAAGGAAGAACTATTATAGAAGCTGAAAGGGTGTTAAGTGAATTATCTAAAATTGGATTTGTAAATAGAGGAATAAAAAATGGAACTTATCCTAGAAGGCTTGCGGTTATAAATGACATTAAACATACTGCTATTATAATAGAAGTATGTTTTGTAGATAGCACCAAAGATGTAGATTTGTATAAGAAAAATACTGATTTAATAGCAAAAGCAATTGCAGAAGGAATTGTTGGGGAAAAAATATCAAGTTTAGAAGGTGATATTGATATGATACCAGATAGTGTTAAATTAAGTGCATGTAAACAAAATAACATATCTACAAATATGATTGAAAATATAAAATCACTACAAGGCATAATTAATATAAATAAAGATGGAATTGCAACAGAGGAGCTTATTAGAAAATTACCTGAGCTTTTAGGAAATGAGCAAAGAGGCTGTGTTACCATAATGCAGAAAATATTAATATTAAAAGGATTTTTAAGTAATGGAAGCGATACAGGAGTTATTGGTCCTGCAAATAAAAATGCATTATCAAGATTTAAATCCCATGTAGGAATACCAGAAGGTATACTGTTAGTAGATAAGCTTACATGGAGAAAGCTATTAGAATATTAAGGTAATAAGTATAGTATTCTATTTATATAAAAAACATATTTTGATATAATAAAGTTATGTATATCAAAATATGTTAGGAGATTTATTATGAAGGTTAATTTTTATACTTCTCAAAGAGAATATAATGAAAAAAAAGAAGAATTTAATAGTGCAATAATGTCAGTTGTTGAAAAGGGAATATCTACTTTAGGTCCTGAAGTTAAAAATTTAGAAGATGAAATAAAAGAGTTTACTGGAGCTAAATATGCTATTGGAGTAGCTTCTGGTACAGATGCTTTAGTATTAGCATCTGATATACTTGGATTTAAAGAAGGTACAGAGGTTATAACATCACCTTTTACCTTTTTTGCATCTGCTTCATGTATAGCTAGAACAGGAGCTAAACCTGTTTTCGTTGATATAGATGAGGAAACTTTTAATATAGATGTAAATAAAATAGAAGAAAAAATAACAGATAAAACTAGAGGAATACTGCCTGTACATTTATTCTTACAAATGGCTAATATGGATAAAATAATGGATATAGCAAAAAAACACGATTTAAAAGTATTAGAAGATGCAGCTGAAGCCTTTGGGATGAGATGGAAAGGCAATTTAAGCGAATATAAACATGCAGGAACTATTGGAGACTTTGGTATATTTTCATTTTTCCCAACAAAAACTTTAGGGGGATATGGAGATGGAGGAATGATTGTTACAAATGATGATAAGCTTTATGAAATGGCTAAAATGTATAGGGTACATGGTGCATCTAAAAAGTATCACCATAAATATATAGGATATAATTCAAGACTTGATAGTATTCAAGCTGCTGTTCTTTCTGTTAAAATGAAGTATATAAATGAATCTATACAAAAAAGAGAGGAAATAGCATCTTGGTACATAGATGGTCTTAAGGATATTAAAGAGGTTAGAATACCTAAAGTAATTAATGACCAAAAACATGTTTACTATGTGTTTAATATACTAGCTGAAAAAAGAGATGAATTAGCAGAAGTTTTAAGAGAAAAAGAAATTGGATTTAGCATATACTATCCAAAACCACTTCATCTTCAAGAATGCTTTAAGTATTTAGGTTATAAAGAAGGAGACTTCCCTGTTTCTGAAAAAATATCAAAGGAAATATTAGCTTTACCTATGTATCCAGAGTTAACTCGTGAAGAAGTAGATTATGTATGTAATGTAATTAAAGAATTTTATTTAAAATAATTTAAAGGAGTAGAGGCATATGCCTTTACTCCTTTTGTAATAATTTTTAGATTATATGTATATATTTTATGTATATTAATATTTAAGGAGAATGCATTATAAAAAAAATATTTAAGATTATTATATACTACTTTGTATTTGTATTTATTATATATATAGTTTCAACTTTTATGTTAAGTTTAATAAATAATAAAAAAAGTTATGAAAACTTAACTAGAAAAGAAGCTTTTAATAGAGCAATGGAAATAATAAATTATAAATGGAGCTACAATTATAAAAACACACCTTCTAATATAAAATTGCCTTATTATTTAAAAGAAGAAAAAGAGTATATTGGAATACCATACTGTTTTGGTGGAAGGTTTTCATTAGATAGTTCTAATGTTAAAGATATAAAAAGTTTTCAGCACGCTTTAGAAAATAACTATTATCCAGGTAATATAAATACTAATAATGGATATGTTAAAAATACAGCTGGACTAGATTGCTCAGGATTTATATTATCTGTATTTAAAATTAAAGAAAATTTATCTACAACCTCATTACATAAGTACTTTTATGAAATAGACATCGAGGATATAAAACCAATGGATATATTAAATTCTAAAGGGAAGCATGTATATGTATATTTAGGTAAAACACTAGATAATAAAGGGATAATTATATTAGAGTCTACTAGTAATGGCTTAAATAAATATAAAGATAAGTCAGTTGTTAATTATAAATCTAATAATGCTTTTAAAAAAGATATTGAAAAAGAAGGCTATATTCCTATGAGATATAAAAAAATAAAAGGTAATTTTAAAAGTAGTTTTGATAGTTATGAATATAACAATGAAGAAAGATACTCTAAAGACATACCTAAAAATAAAGAAATAAAGGGAAGTTTAGATTATTTAGAGGATATAGATTACTATAAAATTGATTTAAATGAAGTTAGCTATATATATGTTAATAGGTTATCTAAAAATCAATTTATAACTATTTATAATGATGAAGAGGAAATAGTTATAGATAGTGAAATTAAAAAAGAAATAAAATTGAAAGGAGATATTTATATTAAGGTTAATCTAAATAAATCTACTTTAAAAGACAAAAACTACTCATTTACGATTTTAAATAAATAAAGTACTTGAAAAATAGTAAGTTTTATAATATCATTTTATGAGGAATGTTTAATGATTAATATTAAAATCTATATAGATGAGGAGCTAGTGATATGAGTCTTTTTAAACAATGGGAAGAGCTTGTAGAAGTTGATAGAACAGAACAAGAAGCAGAGAATTTTTGGAAAGAATATTTAGAAAAAGAAAAAGAAGTTTATATTTATCTTCTTAAAAACAAAGATGAGGTTGTAAGTGGGGACCTTAAAGATCTTGCAGCTAAGTTTAATATGGATAATGTAACTTTTGCAGGATTTATGTCAGGTATTGAAACAAGCCTTAAAAGCGAAATTAACTTAGATTCTTTAGAAGAAACTACATCAATAACTTTAGACGTAGATTTTGAAAAATTATTCTATAATATGCTAGATGCAAAAGCTGAATGGCTATATACTCTAAAAGAGTGGGATGACGTACTTTCAGTTGAAGCTAGAGAAACTATTGTAAAAGAATATAAACAATCTAAAACAATAGTTAAGGAAAAGAAAATTGGAAGAAATGATCCATGTACATGTGGTAGCGGTAAAAAATACAAAAAATGTTGTGGAAAATAAAAAAATAGGTGTTTTACACCTATTTTTTTATTTTAATCTTTTTAAAACATCTAAAAGATAGTTCCACATTCTTTCAGTAGATGGTATACTTAAGTGTTCATTTGGGCTATGAACGTCAAAATGATCAGGTCCAAATGATATTATATCAAGATGAGGCATTTTTTCTTTTAAAATCCCACACTCAAGTCCAGCATGAATAGCTGTTATTATAGGTTCTTTATTAAACATTTCTTTATAAGATTCTACAAAAACATTTCTTAAATGTGATTCATTTATATATCCCCATTCAGGGTAATCCCCGTTAACAATAAAGTCACAATTAAAAGTATCAGCTATTAGTTTATGTCTATTTAGAATATCTTGCTTTAATGAAGAAATATTACTTCTAAGAGCATTTTCAAAAACAACAGTATTATTTAAGGTAGATATTACTCCAAGGTTATTAGAACTTTGAGGTAAGTTTTCAATAAACTGACTCATTGTATCTATTCCGTTTGGTATAAAAGATATAATGCTTATTATATTCTTTGTACTTTCTTTGCTAAATACATTTTCTACAAAATTATTTTCTTCAATAGTAATACACATATTATCATCTACAGATTCGTATTCTTTCTTTAGATTTTGTAGAATGTCATTAATAATACTTGATACAACTTTATACTCAGATGATTTAAATGAAATACTACATTTACATTCTCTAGGTATAGCATTAACTTTTGAACCACCATTAATATCTGAAATATAAAAGTCTATATTTTCATTTGAAAGAATAGATAATATTCTACCAATTATTTTATTTGCATTTGCCCTTTGTTTAATAATATCCATTCCAGAATGGCCACCATTTAATCCACTAATTATAATTGAATAATTACTATACTCACTATTTACTTTTTCATATTTTACAGGAAGTGTTAAAATAGTTTTAGCACCGCCACAGCAACTAACTAAAAGACTTCCTTCTTCTTCAGAATCTATATTAATTAAATACTTACCCTTAATTAAAGAAGGATCAAGAGCCATAGCTCCTCCCATACCAATTTCTTCTTCTGTAGTTATAACAACTTCAAGTGGAGGATGCTCTATAGTATTTGATTCAAGAATTGCAAGTGCATATGCTATGGCAACTCCATTATCTGCACCAAGAGTTGTATTATCTGCATATAACATATTATCTACTACTTTTAGTTTTATTGGATCTTTAGAAAAGTCATGTATAGTATTAGAGTTTTTTTCGCAAACCATATCCATATGCCCTTGAAGAATAACTCCTTTAGAATTTTCATATCCTTTAGAAGCGCTTTTTCTTATAATAACATTAAGTTTTTTATCTTGATAAACTTCTAAAGAATGTTTTTTAGCAAAACTAACAAGATAATCACTTATATTTTTTTCGTTTTTAGATCCTCTAGGTATATTTGAGATTTCCTCAAAATATTTAAATACACTTTTTGGCTCTATATTTACTAATGACATTTTATCACCTCTTATTATTTATATACTTAATTATATATTTATAAAAATATAATTTGCAAATTTATCTTAAATAATATGTATTTTCAATATATTTTCAATATTTTTAATGTTAATAAAATAACAAACTTGACATTATATCATATTCACATAGATAATATTATTAAGTAGAAGTTTACAATTTATTTACAATTTGTTTTAATTTTGGTTTCTTTAAGTGTAGGGAGGTAATTATATGGGCAAAAGCATATTACTGTCAAAAGAGTTATGCTCTGAGACTATTGATGTGGGCGTCAAAAAAGGAGTAAAAACTTCTTTTTATCAAACTTTAATCTTATCAATATTAGCAGGAGCATTTATTTCTTTAGGAGCATTTACTTCTACAGTTGGTTCATATGGTATAGAAAGTTATGGATTGTCAAAACTTGTAGCAGGATTGCTATTCCCTATAGGTCTTGTTTTAATATTAATTTGTGGTGGAGAGTTGTTTACTGGAAACATACTTTTAATACAAGCCTATATGGAAAGAAAACTTTCTTTAGTTAGGTTTATTAGAAACTTAATTATAGTATATGTAGGAAACTTTATAGGAGCTTTCTTAATTGCATTATTACTATTTTTAAGTGGAATTCTTTTAAATGACGATGCTTTACTTGGAGCTTATGCTATAAAGGTAGCTTATTATAAAGGAAGTTTAACATTTATTAACTTATTAGCAAGTGGAATACTATGTAATCTACTTGTTTGTTTAGCTGTTTGGGGTTCTTATGCAGCAAAAGACATGGCAGGTAAGATTTTAATAATATGGGTTACGATTATGGCTTTTATAACATCAGGGTTTGAACACTGTATTGCTAATATGTATTATTTTTCAATAGGATTACTTGCAAAGCTAGACTCTAGAATATTAGGGGCATCTACATTAACTTCTGAAAAAATAAATGAAGTAAATATAGGATCAGCTTTAGGAAACATAATACCTGTAACTATAGGTAATATAATTGGAGGTTTAGTTTTTGTAGGACTAGCTTATTGGGTAGTTTATATTCATATACCAAGAATTAATGAAAATAAGCAAAACAGTAGAATATCTAGAAAAAAAGACATTGCTGAAGAAAAAAGAGCATAAAATAGAAAGAAAAGTTGGAATGTATATACTCCAACTTTTCTTATTTTTAGACAAATAATATAAATATTGATATAATTAATTTAATAAAATATATAACAGGGAAGTGATAAACTTGGATTTAAAGTCAAAACAATTAGTAAAGAAGTTTGATGGCGATTCTTGGAGAGAAGAAGATGACTTTGTAGTAGTTGAAACTCCTTTAAGAATATATATTAATAATAGTCACTATATATCTTTAATGTGTACACCAGAGAAAATGGAAGAGCTTGCAATAGGATTTTTATTTTGCGAAGGTGTTATAAAAAGTTATAGTGAAATAAGTAGTATGAAGCTTGAAGAAAATATTTTAAATATTACTATGGATAAAAAGGTACATGCTTATAAATTTAAAGATAGAGCAATGTCATCTGGATGTTGCAAAGGAAGTATGCATATTAGTTTAATTAACCAAAATTCACTTGAAAGAGTAGAAAGCGATAAAGTATTTAACGTGAAAGAAATAATAAATCTTATGAGTGGATTTAATAAATACTCACAGCTTTTTAAAGAAACAGGTGGAGTTCATAGTTGTGCTTTATCTGATGGAAAAGAAGTTTTATTATTTGCAGAGGATATAGGAAGACATAATGCACTAGATAAAGTTATAGGTATGGCTTTAAAAAATAATATAGAAATGAATGATAAAGTGCTTTTTACATCTGGAAGGTTATCTTCTGATATAATAATAAAAGCTGCTGGTGCAAAAGTTCCTTTAGTAGTTTCTCATTCAGCACCAACACAACTAGGACTTAAGCTTGCAAAATCATTAAATATCGCAGCTGCAGGATTCGCTAGAGGAAGTAGAATAAATCTATATAGCTGTTTTGATAGACTAAATTAGAGGTGGGGTAGCATTGGAGCTAAAACTAGAAAATAGCTTTAACAGTTATATGAAAAACGTAGAGGTTATTTTACAAAATAAAAAGAATCTTATGGTATATGAAGATTTTAAAGATGATCTATCAAGTAGTGTATATAGATTTTTGTATTCAAATCCTAAGGATTTTTTAGAATTTATTTGTGTAGATTTTTATAGAAATCCTGGAGAGAATATACCTTATGCTGTTATAAGTTTAATTACTTCTCATAATATTAACACTAATATTCAAAATAATTATGGAACTATAAAATGGGAAAATATAAAAGTTAGGGATATTGATAAAATAAAAATAAATTATATCCTTAATTTAAATGGCTTTAAAAATATAGAAAATGCTATTAAAGACTTTGAAGAAAATATAATTATAGATTAGGAGAGATTAGTATGACTAGTAAAGAAATGTTAACAAAGTATATAAAAAGCTTTAGAGTAGAGTGTTATTTTTTAGTTGAAAATACTGGTGGTGGAATGCCTGTTGGACAGTATAATAAAGCATATGAAAATGCGAAAAATGAGATAGTTGAAGAGTTAAATTTAACAGATGATGATATTAAAAAAATAGATGCAATTCATAGAACATTTATTAGTAAAGTTACAGAACTTGAAAATTATAATGATGCTGAAGATTATGTTTTAGGAGTTATTGAAAAATTATAAGCTACTGAATTTATTCAGTAGCTTATTTTTATCTAGCAGGAGAAAAAACAACTCCAACAGAACCAGGACCTGTGTGTATAGCTAAAGACGGTGTTATTTTAGTTATACAAATACTATTTATATTAGGTAAATTTTTTATTTTATCATAAAGGAATTTAGATTCATTTTCAGCCATAGCTTCCAATATAGAAACATTTGCTTTAGTAGTTTTACAAAAATCTTCAAGAGGAACAATAAGTTTTTCAAGTGCATTTTTAGTTCCCCTTGCTTTAGAATAAGTATAGTATTTTCCATCTTCCCCTATTGTGATTATAGGTTTTAAGTTTAATACTTCTCCAAGAGTAGCAGCTACTTTACCTATTCTGCCACCTTTTTTTAGGTATTCTAAGGTTCCTACTGTAAAGAAAACTTTTGTCTGGCTTTTAAATTCGTCTAATTTTTCTATAATAGATTCAAAAGAATGTCCCATCTTTATTAATCTAGCTGCCTCAAGTGTAACAACTCCTAAAGCTTTTGATAAAAGCTTTGAGTCTATAATATGAATTTTAATATCTTCTATTTCACTAGAAATTGATTTTAGCATACTATATGTACCACTTAATCCTTCAGATATAGATACTACTATACAATGTGTATATCCCTCAGATTTAACTTTGTTAATAGTCTCTATAAAATCTCCAGGAGATGGCATAGAAGTAGTTGGAATTTCTTTGTGAAAATTATTATAAACCTCATCTGCTGTTATATCAAATCCATCTCTAAATTCACCGTAGCTATAGCAGATTCGTAATGGAATAATATTTATGTTGTTTTCTATTATTAGATCTTTAGATAAATCACAAGAGCTATCTGTTATTAAAGCTATTTTATCCATATATATTAAACCTCCAAGAAATACGTAGATAAATCAATTATACAACCTTAAATATTCTTTAACAAGTTATCTTTACTTATTACAAAAATAAATATAATTTCTTTAAATGTTTAAAAAAATTAAAATTGGAAAAAATATTAATAACTAATAAGTATAGGAGTGATATATACTAAATGTCAAGTACAAATACAATTACATTATTTAAAGAATATATGGAGGAAAAAAATTTTTCTAAAAATATAATTGAATATAATATAAAGGTAGTTTCATTGTTATATAAAAAGGTTTTGCTTCCTCAAAATAAAGAGCTTTACAGCATAGATATATACACTTTTGAAGAGTTTACTGACATGGTAGATATAATAGATAAAGATCTTTCAGGGCGTAGTGGAATAATAAAAATTTTAGAAGCAATGTTAATTTTAACAGAATTTTTAAAAAATAATAAAATGATTAAAGGAGGGAAAATAGCTTATTATAGAAGAATATTTACTAATACATCTTATTACATAGAAAAGTATGATAATATTAAGGGAAAAAAAGATGATATTAAACAATTTATAAAAAAAGTTACTAAAAATAAATTAAGTTATCAATTTTTAAGAATATTAGATGAGGTTAACGTAAATGAATTTGACACGATAAAGGAAATAATACAAATATTAGATACAGAAAATTATGAAAACTCAAATAGTAATTTAGTAAAAGCTTTACAAAATATAGGCTTTATAAAATTTAAAAATAATAATATTCATTTAGATAAAAGAGGAAGAGCTATTTTAAGATTAGAATGTGAGGAAAAGTATGTAGCTATATTATATTCTTTAATATATGAAGCAAATTGGAATAGAATTTTAGGTAAACAAGATATTAATATATATGAAATTATTTCTATTTTAGCTACGTGTTTTATGAGAAATGATTGCTTAAAGTTAAGTAATTGTAGTAAGTATAATAATATACTAGATTCTTTAAATGATAATATTAGGTTTTTTAATTTAATAAAACATAGGGAAAATGAAGAGATATTTAATTATGTATTTTTAAATATGGGAATTATTCAATATAAATATATAAACAATGAAAGAGTATATTTTGCAACTAAATTTGGAAAAAATATTCTAACTTTGTTGTATAAAGAAAATCAGTGGTTTATTAGGGAAAAGTTAAATGAAGTAACTTCTTCTATTAAACAAAAAAATATTTATGAGATAGAAGAAAAAAGTGTTAATTTTATTAAAATATTTGGAGAAAATTCTATAATACTTGATTACATTGGTCAAATATATATATTAAAAAAAGAATATAAAATTGCATACGATATTTTAATATATGCATATGAAATATCTTCAAGACAAGGAAAAAATGCTAAAAAAATTTTGTCTCATATAATTACTTGTTGCAAAAAACTAGAATTTATTAAAGAAGAAAAACTTTATGAAAGAAGATATAAATATATATAAATATAGATAACCCTAAGGGTTATCTATATTTTAAGTTATGTTTTCTAAGTAAAGAATACTTCATTCCCCAAACATTATTAGATAAATCTACATAATATTTATGAGGGTAATCAAATCTTAAAACCTCATCCCATAAAGTGTTTATTTCACTTAAGCAAAAATCTCTTATTTCCTTAACACTAGGAGAGGTATATACACATTTTCCAGATACAAAAATAGGGTTTAAAAGTTTTTTAGCATAAAAATTAGTTACCCTTTTTCTTTTCCATGTATAAACAGGATGGAAAATTTCTAAAGGTTCATTTTCATTAATAACCTCATCATTAAAGGTAACAAGATCTGCAATTGCTTTATTAGTTGATTTGTCATAAAGTCTATAAACCTGTTTAAATCCGGGAGTTGTTATTTTTTCAGTATTTTCACTTATTTTTATTTTAGGAATTATAGATCCATCTTCTTCTACAGCTACTAGTTTATAAACGCCACCTAAAACAGGCTCAGATTTTGAAGTTATAAGTCTTTCACCTACTCCAAAACTGTCTATTTTTGCTCCTTGGTTTAAAACATCTCTTATAATGTACTCATCAAGTGAATTAGATACTACTATTTTACAATCTTCAAATCCTGCTTCATCAAGCATTTCTCTCGATTTTTCTGTAAGGTATTTTATATCACCACTATCTATTCTAATTCCCTTTGGTCTAATTCCTTTTGGTTCTAATTCTTCTTTAAAAACTTTTATTGCATTAGGAATACCTGATTTTAAAACATTGTATGTATCAACTAAAAGCAAACTGTTTTCAGGATATGCTTTAACCCATGCTCTAAAAGCATCAAGTTCATTATCAAATAGTTGTATCCAACTATGTGCCATTGTACCTACTGCTGGAACACCAAATTGTCTTTCAGATATAGTACATGCTGTTGATGAACATCCACCTATATAAGCAGCTCTTGATCCAAATATAGCACCATCATATCCTTGAGCTCTTCTTGATCCAAATTCCATTACATCACGACCATTAGCTGCTCTAACAATTCTATTTGTTTTAGTAGCTATTAATGTTTGATGATTTATAGTTAGTAAAAGCATTGTTTCTATAAACTGTGATTGCATAATAGGACCTTTAACTATAACTAAAGGTTCATTTGGAAACACAGGAGTACCTTCGCTTACTGACCAAACATCACAGCTAAATTCGAAATTTTCTAAATATGAAATAAATTCTTCATCAAAAATATTTTTAGACCTTAAATAGTCAATATCACTTTGTGTAAATTTAATGTTTTTAAGATATTCTATTAGTTGTTGAAGCCCAGCAAATATACAAAAGCCACCATTATCCGGAACTTTTCTAAAATAAAGGTCAAAGTAGGCTATTTTGTTACCTACTCCGCTTTTTAAAAATCCATTTGCCATTGTAAGTTCATAAAAATCTACTAATAAGGTTAGATTTCTATCTTCTTTCCAATCTATTGTAAAAGACATGAACAATCTCCTTTAAATATAATTTTTTATATAGTTATTTTATAGTTTTATATGTTACATTACAAGATAGTATAAATATTAACAAAATAATATTAAATTACATACATTTATTATAATTAATATATAGAATTTGGCAAATTTTAATATACTATGTTATTTTTTTATATATGATAGTATAATAATTATATGTAAATTAGGTATTTTATATTAGAGTAATATTATTTTAATATAAAATATAGTGGAGGTGTGTGATATTGACTTTTAAAAAATACAAAAGCATGCCTAAAAGTCAAGTTATTTCTTATTTAAACCTTGGAGAATATAAATTTATTTATGATGCACTTAAAGACAGAAAAACTTTTTCATATATAGATGAAAATTCAAATATTAATTTAGTAGCTAATTGTGGCAATAGTGATATGATAACCATTTTAAAAGCTAAAAAATCTGTTTATGTAGACAAACATAATCTAGGAGTTTTAATACAAATAAAATTTCTAGATAATGGATGTAATTTTGATTTTATTTTTGATGTGTATAATGAAGAGGATGCATCAATGCTAGATAAAATAATATCTTCAGAAAATAATATAATAATAACTTTTTTAAAAAATGATGGTAAAGGATTGTCAAAGGTTTTCCATATAGATTTTGAATTAGAAGATTCTCTTAAAGAGAGAATAGAATACGTAAAGTATATTACATATAATTTGCATTATCCAAGAATAAATAAATTAGAAGCTAAAAACGAAAATTCAATATTTTTAGAATACGAATATAATAAAAGTATTATATTTAGTGTAATAGAAGCATGTGATAAATTAACAAAGTGGAAAAGTGCAGATGATTTTCAAATATACATATACGATGAAGAAACTATTAAGTTATATATACTTGGTAACTGTAAAAATATAAATTTTATTAAAGCGGAACTTAAAAGTTATAATCTTTTAAAAGAAGGTGAAGAACTTTCAAAGGGTATTCCTTTATTAAAATATAAAAAAGGATATTTAAGTTTTTATGATTATAATAGTGAAGCAGTACATTAATTAGTACTGCTTCACTATATTATTAAGCTCTTCTTCTTCCAAAAATTCTTTTTCAAGTAGAGTAGAGGCTATTTTATCTAATGTAGATTTATTAGTTATTAATAATTCTAAAACCTCAGTATATAAACTTATAATAGTTTGGGTACTTACTTTATATACTTTCTCTGATGTCCCATTAAGCAAATCATAGTTAAGCATACCAAGTTCTTCAAACATACCATAATGTTTTATCATTTTAATGATTATATTTGTAGCATGTTTAATATCTCCTTCAGCTCCTGTAGTTATGTTTTCTTTTCCTAAAATAATTTCCTCAGCAGCTCTTCCTGCTAAAGATACTTTAACATTATTTAATAGTGTTGATTTTTTGTTGTATAAAGTATTAGGATGTATATTAAGTGTATATCCACCTGAGCCTTTTGTGCTAGGTATTATTGTAACTTTTTTTACTTTAACTGAAGGAAGTAAAAGTTTAGAAGCTAATGCATGTCCTGCTTCGTGATAAGCTGTAATTTTTCTATCTTCATCAGTAATATAACTTCTATCTTTTTTTTCAAATCCAGCTAAAACTATTTCATATGCTTTTTCAAAATCACATTGTTCAATAAAATCTTTATTTTTCCTAGCTGCTAATATTGTAGCTTCATTTACTAAGTTTTCTATTTTAGCACCTGAAAAGTACACAGTCATCTCAGATAGTTTTTTAAAATCTATATTTTCTACAGGCTTATTTTTACAGTGAAGTTTTAAAATCTCTAGTCTTGAGTTTATATCTGGAAGAGGAACTTCAATATGTCTATCAAAACGTCCAGCTCTTAAAAGTGCCTCATCTAAAGAGTCGAGTCTATTAGTAGCTGCGATTACTATAATATTGTCATAATCTTTAAATCCAGACATTTCTGTTAAAAGTGCATTTAGTGTTTGATCTCTTTCGTCATTAGAAGTATTAGGTGAAGGAGAGCGTTTTTTACCAATTGCATCTATTTCATCTATAAATATAACAGCTTTTTTACTTTCACGAGCTTTTTTAAAAAGTTCTCTAATACGAAGCGCTCCAACCCCTGCATACATTTGGATAAAGTCAGATCCACTAGTTGAATAAAAGGGAACATTAGCTTCACATGCTAAGGCTTTTGCCATTAAAGTTTTTCCAGTTCCAGGCTCACCATAAAGAATAATTCCTTTAGGTTGTCTTGCATTAAACTTATTATATTTTTCAGGATTTTTTAAAAAATCAACAATTTCTAAAAGACTTTCTTTAGTTTCAACATTTCCAGCAACACTTTCAAACGATACTCCAGAAGTAAATACTGGGGTAAATGATGATTTTTTATTTTTGAAAATTTTACCTTTATATCTATAAAAAATATATATTATTATAGATATAATCATAATTAATATTATCATATCTGATAAACTAAAATTACTAAATAAACCACTCATTAAATCATCTCCTTGTTTACATAATATATTTTTTAATTTAAAATGTAAATAAATAACAGTAAAATATACCATGTAAATATATACCTATCCATACGATAATTATCATATACTAACTTTAAAATTAAATATTGGAGGAATTAATATTGAGAATAAATAGAGTAAATAATAGAAGTTCTATTAAAAAAGTAAAAGGTGAAAAAACTAGTAAGTTCTCTGATATTTTAGAGGATACAAATAAAGAACAAGCAAAAATAGAAATAAACAAAATGTTAGAAGATATAGATAAGATAGGAAAAAAATTAATATCTACTAGAAGTGTTGAAGATGCAAGGCAATATAAAGAAAAAATAAAAGAATATTTAAATCTAATAGTAAAAAATATATATATACTAAAAAAAGAAGCAGGACCATATAATTACGGTGTACATGTTCGAATAGAGATTATAAATGAAAAGTTAGATAAATTAACAAAGGATCTTATCGAAAACCAACAAGAGAGTATAAATCTTGCTAATAAAATCTCTGAAATTAGAGGACTTTTAGTTGATGTATATAAATAAAGTAAAAAATTTTTAAATAGATATTGAAATTTTTAAAAAAACGAAGTAAAATATGATTATAAAGAAACAAGTTAATATTCCTGAGATGTTCGTATAACTTTAGATTTGAACCGACATAATTATAGAGGGAGCTGAAGTTAAAAAAAATATGTTATGTCTAATTTTAAATTAGAAAAACAGAATGTTTTTTACAGGCACCCACCTGCTGGAAGGCGGGTATCAAATTTAAGGTAAGCGGCATATTGGGTTTTAAATGAAATTAACCTCCTAGTAAAATAGGAGGTTTTTTGTTTAGAATAAACTTAATGCCATAGGAAGTAAACTTGAAATAAAGCAAATTAGTATAATTATTGTTACGACTTTAATCATTTTTTGTCTTTTTTGTTTTTTTGACTTCAACAAAACACACATCCTTATAAATAAAATATTAAGTATATTTAAAAATTTAAAAGTAAGCTAATTTGTAATATAATTATATTATAAATTAGTTTACTTTTAAGTCAATAAACTATTAAGGGAGCAAATTATATGAAACGTTTTGGTAGCGCTGTTATTTTAGCAGGAGGTAAAAGCTCTAGAATGGGATTTGATAAACAAAATATAGTTATAAATAATCAGCTTCTTATAGAATGTATAGTTACAAAGCTTAGATGTATATTTGATGAGATAATACTTATAACAAATACAGGAACTAAGCTTAAAATATTTGATAAAGTATCTGAAGATTTAATAGAAAGCCAAGGACCATTATCTGGCATATATACAGGATTAACACTTGCAAGTAGTGAGTATGTTTACTTTATAGCTTGTGATATGCCTATTATAAATAAAGAATACATAAGATATATGGAAAGTCTAATTACAAATGATACTGATGCATGTGTAACTAAATATAATAACTGGATAGAGCCTTTTAATGCTTTTTATAAAAAAGACATTAAGGATATGATAAAGGAATATTTAAGTTTTAATAGAAGAAGTATTTATAATTTAGTTTCAAATCTAAATACATTATATATTGATGAAAAAACAGCAATAAATTACAGTAAAAATTTTGAAATGTTTTTTAATCTAAATACTAAAGATGATATAAAAAACTATGTTGAAAATATATGTTTAAAATAAATAATCATGGAGGTATTATATGAAAAATGCTGATATTGCTATGGGAATTATAAGGGTTACAGAAGCTGCAACCCTACAATGCTCTAAATTTCTAGGTAGGGGAAATAGTGAAACATTAAATAAAGTTGCGGTAGATGGTGCAAGGCATGCATTTGATCTTTTACCTATGAAAGGTAAAGTTGTAATAGGTGAATGTGATCTTGAAAAATTGCCTATTATATACCATGGAGAAAAAGTTGGAATGTGGGAAGATGGACAAATCGAAACAGATGTTGCTATTAATCCAGTAGATGGAGCAGCACTTATTGCAAAGGGAATACCTAATGCTCTTTCTACAATTGTTGTAACAGAAAGAGGAGGAATATTAAGTCTTCCTAAAATATACATGAAAAAAATAGCTGTAGGGGCTAAGGCTAAAGGAGTTATTGACATTAATCTTCCTTTAGCTGAAAATATTAAAAAAGTTTCTAAAGCATTAAATAAAGAAGTGTCTGAACTAACTATAATGATACAAGATAGGGAAAGACATAAATCTTTAATAGATGAAGCAAGAGAAGCAGGCGTACGTGTAAAAATGTTCTCAGAAGGAGATATAGCAGGTGCTTTAGCTACTACATTTGATTTTACTGGTATTGATATGCTAGTTGGAATAGGAGGAGCTCCTGAAGGAATAATAGCTGCTGCTGCACTTAAGTGCTTAGGTGGAGAGTTTCAATGTAAATTAGTTCCTCAAAATGATGAAGAAATAAAAATGTGTAAAAGATCTGGTTTTAATGACTATAATGTTGTTTTTAATCAAAATGATTTAATAAAATCAGATGATGTATATTTTGCAGCTACTGCTATTACTAACTGTGATATATTAAAAGGAATAAGATATCAAGGTCATAAAGCTATTACTGAATCAATGGTTGTAAGATCTTTTAATGGTATTGTAAGATTTGTAAAAGCAACTCATAATTTAGATAAAAGTATGCTTAGTTTAGATTAAAAGTTTAGGAGTTAGTTATGGACAGATTTTACTTATCTTTAATAGTTTTTATATTTACTATACTATGTATATTTTTGAAACCTTTTAAAAAACCAGAATGGGTGTATGCATCAATATTTGCTGTAATAGCTTTGTTTTTAAATTTATTTAATATACAGGATATAGGCTATGTTTTTTCAAATGTTTGGAATGCAGCGTTGTCTTTAATATCTATAATGATTATATCTTTAGTATTAGATAACGTTGGTTTTTTTAAATGGGCAGCACTTACAATGGTACTAACAGCAGAAGGAAGTAAGGTTAGACTATTTTTTAATATTATAATATTAGGATCTTTAATAAGTATATTTTTTAATAATGATGGTTCCATACTTATATTAACACCTATAATTTATGAGGCTATGAAAGGTATTGGATTTTCATATAAAGAAACAATACCTTTTCTTTTTGCATGTGGATATATAGCAGACACTGCAAGTGTTCCTTTAGTGGTAAGTAATCTTGCTAATATTGTAGCAGCAGATACACTTTCTATATCTTTTGCATATTATTTTAGTAAAATGCTAATTCCAGGACTTATTATAATACTTTTAGTTACAGTTACTATGTTTTTAAATTATAAAAAAACATTATTAGGTAAATATAGTACTTTAAAAGTTATTAATCCAGATGATAGTGTTAAAGATTGGAAAATGTTTAATTTAGGAGTTTTAGTATTATTTTTAGTTATAATAGGATATTTTATAGGAAGCTTTTATAATATACCTGTTTCTATAATATCATCTATAGGTGCAATAGTGCTTTTAGTGTCAGGTGTTAGTAGAAAAGTTGTAAAGGTATCAAATATAATAAAAGACACACCTTGGTCTATTTTAATTTTTGTAACTTCTATGTACCTAATAGTATATAGTCTATACAATAATGGTTTTAATACTGTAATGAGTGAGATTATTAATTTTTTAAGTGATAAATCACTATTAGTAGTGTCACTAATATATGGTATAATATCATCAATAGGAGCATGTTTTATGAATAATCTTCCATCTGTAATGGTTGGTGCTATGGCTATAAAAGATGCATCAATATCAGATTCAGTAAGGGAAATTATTACTTTTGCAAATGTTATAGGCAATGACGTAGGAGCTAAAATAACTCCTATAGGATCACTTGCAACAATTATGTGGTTAGGGATATTAAGTCAAAGAGGTATAAAAATTAGTTTTAAAGATTACACAATTACATCTTTAAAAATTATTTTGGTACCTTTACTAATTGGACTTATAGCATTAATTTTAATATGAGGTGTGATTTATGAAAAAACAAGTAAGAAAAGAGCTAATAGCAAACAGAACTTCTATGACTCAAGAGGAAGTAAAAAAATTAAGTGGTATGATAAACTCATATATACTAGAGTGGGACAAGTACAAGGAATCTAAAGCAATAATGACTTATTACTCATTTAGAAATGAAGTTTTAACTGATGATGTTATAAATAAGTCATTTGAACTTAATAAAACAGTTGTTCTTCCAAAATCAATAAAGGAAGGTAGTAAAATACTTCCATGTATAATAAAAAGCCTTTCAGAATTAAAAGAAGAAAACTATGGAATAATGGAACCTCCTACAGATAACCTTTTAGATAGAGATGAATTAGATATTGTTTTTGTTCCAGGAGTTGGATTTGATAAAAATGGATTTAGAATAGGTTATGGTGCAGGATACTATGATAGATTCTTAAATGGTTATAAAGGTATAAAAGTAGGAGTATGCTTTGAACTTCAAATGGTAGAACATGCCTTTAATGATGAACATGATATAGCAATGGACTATATTATAACTGAAAAGGGTATAATAAAAGTTAATAATTAATAATTTACATACATATGACAAAACTTAATCAAAATTTAAAGGTGGTGCTTTAATTGGAAAACTTAGAAAAAAAATATGAAAGTTTTTGGGAAAAAGCAGATGAAAACATGATATCTTCTGTTATGGATTTTAACGAAGGATATAAAAAATTTATGGATAATTCAAAAACAGAAAGAGAATCAGTTTTAGAAATAGTGAAAGTAGCTAAATCTAATGGATATAAAAACATTAGTGATTTAATAAAAAGTGGTGAAACTGTTAAGGCAGGAGATAAAATATATTCAATTAACAAAAATAAAGCAGTAGCTTTATTTAATATAGGAAAAGATTCTTTAACAGAAGGTATGAATATTATAGGTTCACACGTAGATGCTCCTAGAATAGATTTAAAACCAAATGCACTTTATGAAGAAGAAGGCTTTGCACTTTTTGAAACCCATTATTATGGGGGAATTAAAAAGTATCAATGGGTAACTATTCCACTTGCAATACATGGAGTTTTCTGTAAGGAAAATGGAGAAACTGTAAATATTGTTATAGGTGAAGATGAAAGTGACCCTGTAGTATATATTACAGATCTTTTAATTCATTTAGCTGCTAATCAAATGGATAAAAAATTGGCTAAAGGAATTGAAGGAGAAGATTTAAATATATTAGTTGGAAGTATACCATTAAAAGGTGAAAGTAAATCAAAAGTAAAATCTAATATTTTAAAACTTCTAAATGAAAAATATGGAATAATTGAAGAGGATTTTGTAAGTGCAGAAATTGAAATAGTTCCAGCAGGAAAATCTAGAGATGTAGGTCTGGATAGAAGTATGGTTATGGCATATGGACATGATGATAGAGTTTGTGCATATACTTCATTAATGGCACTTATAGATATTGAGAATCCTACAAAAACTTGTTGTACTTTATTTGTTGATAAAGAAGAAATAGGAAGTGTTGGAGCAACTGGAATGGAGTCTAGATTCTTTGAAGATACAGTAGCTGAAATTATGAATCTTAAGGGAGAATTTTCAGATATATCTTTAAGACGTGCTCTTTCAAATTCGAGTATGTTATCAGCAGATGTAACTGCTGGAATGGATCCTATTTATAAGTCAGTACTTGAAAAAAATAATGCTGCATATTTAGGTCGTGGTATTGTTTTAACTAAGTATACTGGAGTAAGAGGAAAAAGTGGAAGCAATGATGCAAATCCTGAGTTTATTGCAAAACTTAGAAAAATATTTAATCAAAATAATATAACTTGGCAAACAGCAGAACTTGGTAAAGTAGACCAAGGAGGCGGAGGAACAATTGCGTATATATTAGCTAAATATGGAATGGAAGTAATAGATTGTGGAGTAGCTCTTTTAAGTATGCATGCACCATTTGAAATTGCAAGTAAAGCAGATATATATGAAACCTACAGAGCATATAAAGCTTTTATGATTGAAGCTTAAAATTAGATTTGGTAAAGATAAAACTTATCTTTACCAAATCATTAAATAAATTTACGATCCAACATTCTATATTGAACAGCTTCTGCAATATGGTCTATAGTAATATTATCACTACATTCCATATCAGCAATAGTTCTAGATATTTTTATTACTTTGTTAAGTGCTCTTGTGCTAAGGGAAAGATTATTGAAAGTATTTTCTAAAAATTTGGAACATTCAGAGGATAAAATGCAATATTTTTTAATGTGTTTATTCTCCATTTCTGAATTAAACTTAATATTTTCATTTTTAAAACGTATATTTTGAATTTTATGTACCTTTAAAACTCTATCTCTTATTGCACTAGATGATTCTTCAGTTTTATTTGAGCTAATATCTTGAAAACTTACTGATTCCACAGAAATGTGAATATCTATTCTATCTGCTAGTGGATGAGAAATTTTGTTTCTGTAAGATTTTATTTCATAATCATTACAATTGCACTTATTATTTATAGAATCATATGAATAGTAACCACATTTACAAGGATTCATACAAGATACTAATATGAACTTTGCAGGGTATTTATAAGTGCCTTTAACCCTAGATATTACTATTTCTCCTGATTCTAAAGGTTCCCTTAATGCCTCAAGTGTTTCTCTTTTAAATTCAGGGAATTCATCAAGAAACAAAACGCCATTATGTGCAAGAGAAATTTCTCCAGGTAGAGCATTATATCCTCCGCCTATTAAAGATTGAAATGAAGATGTATGATGAGGTTCTCTAAAAGGTGGTACATTTATAAAATTACTACTTTCTACAAATTTTCCAGATATACTGTGGATTTTTGTAGTTTCTATTGATTCTTCTAAACTAAGTGGAGGTAAAATAGTAGGTATTCTTTTAGAAAGCATAGTTTTTCCACTACCAGGTGGTCCAATCATTAATATATTATGTTTTCCAGAAGCAGATATTTCAAGAGCTCTTTTAGCAAGATATTGACCTTTTACTTCAGAAAAATCTAAATTATATTGTAATAAAGAATTTAAATCAGATGGAATAATAGGATTAACTTTATATTCTTTGTTTAATAACATAACTACATCTTTTAATGTTTTAACAGGGTATATATTTATTCCTTGAATATATGTAGTTTCATTAAGATTATCATAGGGTATGATTATATTTTTTATTCCTATTTTTTTAGCTTCTAAAACCATAGGGAGTACTCCTACAACTGAGGTTATATTTCCGCTTAATGAGAGTTCTCCTAAAAAAGCATATTCTGAAAAGTTAAAGCTTTTTATAGTTCCGATATTATGAAGAATTCCAATAGCTATTGGAAGATCGAAATGTGGACCTTCTTTTCTAAGATATGCTGGAGCAAGATTAACTATAATTTTGCCTATTGGAAACTCAAAGCCTGAATTTTTTATAGATATACGAATTCTATCTTTAGATTCTTTAATAGTGGTGTCAGGTAAGCCAACCATATTAAATAAAGGTATACCGTTTTGAACATCAGCTTCTATTTTAACTAAAAATCCTTCTATTCCATGTAAGGATATAGAATTTATAGTACTAATCATTAAATCATCTCCTTAATGGAGATTGTAGCCGTAGTATAGGTTTTTTATACAAATTATTGTGGGATATATTGTATATAAACTAGGAGGTAGTTTTATGAGTGATAAAATTATATTCTTAAACACTAAATGCGGCAAAAAAAAATCAGCAGATAAAGATTCTATATACTCAAAAATAGAGTCTTTAAAAGTAAAACTTGATAAAATGTATAATGTTGAAAAAAAGATAGAAGGTATTATTGAGTATAGTAAAAGTAGATATGAATCAGTTCTTGCTTGGTCTTCTTTATTTTTAGGTATTTTATATTTATATTATATAGCTTTTTTATTAAATTCACATGATTCATTTTTAAAGGTTGTTTTAGTACTTTCAGGTGAGTATTTAATATATCTTTTATATAAAAAATCATTTAAGCTATTTAAAAATATTAAATTATCTAAAATAGGAAAAAATCTTGAAGCTTCTGATTTAAATAAGCTTAAAAGTTTATTAAAGGAAAAAGAAGAACTTAAAAAATCTATAAAAAAATCAAGTTTATCTTTTTGTAAATATATAGATATTTATATTGAAGATAAATTATTTAGAGAAAAGTTTTTTTATTTTATATACAAGTATGTAGATGAAAAAAATGTATATAATTTAGCTAAAGCAAGTGAATATGCTGCAAGACAAGTGAAAAGATTAAACTTTGGACTTAAAACAGAGTCTATATAACCATTTTAAGTTTGACTACTTAGAAGGTGTATTAGTATAATAAACAAATGATTAAAACTTTATAGTTAACTTAAGAGGGTGTTAAATTGGATAAGAAGATTAAGATAGGTATAATAGGGGCAGGTGCTTCAGGTATAACAGCGGCTATATTTGCAGCTAGATTTGGTGCAGAGGTATTGCTTTTTGAGCAACTAGATAGAGTAGGTAAAAAAATATTGGCAACAGGAAATGGAAGATGCAATCTAACAAATAAATTTATAGATGTATCAAGATACCATGGGAATAACCCTAAATTTGCATACTCAGTTTTAAATGAATTTAATTTTTTAAATACAATAGATTTTTTTGAAGAGCTTGGTATTTTAAGTAAAGTTGAAGACGAAGGTAAAGTTTATCCTTATAGTGACCAAGCATCAAGTATATTAGATGTACTAAGATTTGAACTTGAATCATTAGGAGTTGTAGAAAGAGTATCTACAACTATAGAAAAAATTGAAAAAAAATCTAACTCTTTTGTACTTAAAACAGATAAAGGAGAAAAATTTAATGTAGATAAAGTTATAATATCTACTGGAGGAAAGTCTTCACCAAAATTAGGCTCTAAAGGAATTGGCTATAAAATTGCTAAAAGCTTAGGCCATAATTTAGTAGAGCCATTTCCTGCATTAGTACAGTTAAAATTAAACTATGATAGATTAAAGGCTATTAAAGGAGTTAAGTTTATAGGAAATGCATCTATTATTTGTGAAGACAAAGTTGTTAAGGACTATAATGGAGAAATTCTATTTACAGACTATGGAATATCAGGTCCTCCTATACTTCAACTAAGTAGACATGCATTAGAATTATATAATTTAAACAAAAATCCTTATATAAAAGTTGATATGTTTAAAGACTATAGTAGGGATGAACTTTTTAGCTTATTAAAAAATAGATTTACAAATTCTAAAGCTAAACCTATTGATTTTGCTTTAATAGGTATGATTAATAAAAAACTTATTCCAATAGTTTTAAAAGATGCAGGATTTAATAATATTAAAGCTTTATGCAGTAGCATAACTAATAAAGAAATAAATTCCCTAGTATCAATATTAAAAGAGTGGAAATTTGAAATTTCAGGTTCTACAGGTTGGGAATTTTCTCAAGTTACTGCTGGAGGAATAAGTGTTAAAGATATAAATCCAAAAACTCTTGAATCAAAAATAGTAAAAGGACTATTTTTTGCAGGAGAAGTTTTAGATATAGATGGTGATTGTGGAGGATTTAATCTACAATGGGCATGGGCATCAGGATATGTATGTGCAATAAATTCTATTTATCAATAAAGTAGTAGTTTTTCTACTACTTTTTTTATTTAAAACATTATGTAACATATTATGAATAAAAAATATATTGTATGATAACAATCTAAATAATGTTTTAAGTATAGGAGAGATATAAATGGAACTTTATGAAAAATTATGGTTTGCTAGTACAAAATTAGATATTAATACTAAACTTCATATATTAAATGAAGGAATTTCTCTAAGTAAATTGTATAATTATACTTATGAAGACTTTTTTAAAATAGGAATTTCTTTTAAAGACTTTGAAAAGCTGCAAAAAGCTAAAGATGAAAAATATATACATGATACCATTAAATACTTAGAAAAAGAAAGTATTAAATATATATTTATTAATGATAAATTATATCCTGCTCGCTTAAAAAACATATATAAACCACCTATAGGATTGTTTTTAAAAGGAAACCACGTTTCTTTTGAAAATAGTATTTCTATAGTAGGAGCTAGAAGATGTAGTTTATATGGAAAAACTGTAGCAAAGTCTTTAGCAAAAGATATATCTTTAAATGGTATATGTGTAATATCAGGTATAGCCCTAGGAGTTGATACATATGCCCATATAGGAGCAATTGAAGGTAGTGGTATCACTTGTGGAGTAATAGGAAGTGGACTTAAATATACATATCCTAATACAAATAAAAGTCTCTATGAAAAAATATTAGAAAAGGGATGTATAATATCAGAGTATTTTCCAGATGAACCTCCATTAAAACACAGATTTCCTGAAAGAAATAGAATAATTAGTGGACTTTCAAATGGAGTTTTAATAGTAGAAGCTGGAGAAAAAAGTGGCTCTTTAATAACTGCAAGTTTAGGACTTGATCAGGGAAAAGAAATTTATGCTATTCCTGGAAATATTACATCCCCTGTTTCTATAGGATGTAATAAACTTATAAAAGATGGTGCAAAAGTAGTTTTAGATGTAAATGATATATTAGAAGATTATAATTTGTCTAATATTAAATCATCCTTTAAAAAAGATTTTTCAAAGGATGAAACCATTGTTATTTCTTGCCTTGAAGAAAATAATAAAACTTTTGAACAGATATGCAAAAGTTGCAATATACCTACAAATAAGATACTATCTATTTTAACAAAACTTGAATGTTCTAACATAGTAAAGAAGGTTTGTGGAAATCAATATGCAATATGCTAAACTTGATTTTACAGGAACATTTCATTTATAATACATTTATTGTTTACAAAAATAATTTCGGAGGTGTTAATATGGCTCAGTCCCTAGTAATAGTTGAGTCGCCGGCTAAGGCTAAAACCATAGGAAAATTTCTTGGAAAAAATTATAAAGTTCATGCATCAATGGGACATATAAGGGATCTTCCAAAGAGCCAGATAGGAGTTGATATAGAAAACAACTATGAACCTAAATACATAACAATTAGGGGAAAAGGTGAAATTTTAAGTACATTAAAAAAAGAAGCTAAAAAAAGTAAAAATATATATTTAGCAACTGACCCTGATAGAGAAGGTGAAGCTATATCATGGCATTTAGCAAATGCATTAGGATTAGATAAAGAAGAAAACATAAGAATAGAGTTTAATGAAATTACAAAAACAGCTGTTAAATCTGCTATTAAAAATCCTAGAAAAATAAATAATAACTTAGTTTATGCCCAACAAGCAAGAAGAATAGTTGATAGACTTGTTGGTTATCAAATAAGTCCTATATTATGGAGAAAAATAAAATGGGGACTTAGTGCAGGAAGAGTTCAATCTGTTGCTGTAAAGTTAATTTGTGATAGAGAAAAGGAAATAAGAGAGTTTATACCAGAAGAGTATTGGTCATTAACTGCAAATCTTAAATCTAAAGGTGGAGCATTTGAAGCTAAGTTTTATGGAAAAGATAAGAAAAAGATTTCTTTGAATAATGAAGAGGAAGTTAATAACATTATAAATGATATTAAAAACGGAGAATTTGTTGTAAGTGAAGTTAAAAAAAGTGAGAGAAAAAGGGTTCCACCACCACCTTTTATAACAAGTACACTTCAACAAGAGGCATATAAAAAAATAAACTTTACAACTAAGAAAACAATGTCTGTAGCACAGCAACTTTATGAAGGTATAGATATTAAAGGAGAGGGAACAGTAGGTCTTATAACTTACATGAGAACAGATTCTACTAGAATATCTGGTGAAGCTGAAGAAATGGCTAAAGATTTTATTAAAGATGAATATGGTAATGAGTATTTACCTACTTCCAAAAGAGTACATAAAGCAAAAGCTTCATCTCAAGATGCCCATGAAGCAGTTAGACCAACTTCAGTTTTAAGAACTCCTTCTAAAATAAAGGATTCTCTTACAAGTGATCAATATAAATTATATAACTTAATTTGGAGCAGATTTGTTGCAAGTCAAATGAGCGATGCTATTTTTGATACAGTTTCTGCAAATATACTATCTTCAAATTATTTATTTAAAGCTTCTGGAAGTACAATAAAGTTTCAAGGTTTTCTTAGTACTTATAAAATGGATGAAGAAGATGAGTCTAAAAAATTACCTGAATTAATTGAAAACGAAAAATTAATTTTAAAAGAACTTCTTCCAAAGCAACACTTTACGCAACCGCCTGCAAGATATACAGAAGCTAGTTTAGTTAAAACCCTTGAGGAAAACGGAATTGGAAGACCTAGTACTTATGCTCCAATAATCAGTACAATTACTGATAGAAGATATGTTGTAAAAGAAAAGAAAACTTTAGTTCCAACAGAACTTGGTGAAATTGTTACAGAAATATTAATAGAATACTTTAATAGTATTGTAGATGCTGAGTTTACAGCTAATATGGAAAAGCAACTAGACGAAATTGAAGCAGGAAAAGAAGAATGGAGAGAGGTTGTAGATGATTTCTACTCACCATTAAAAACTTTAATACAAACTGCTGAAGAGCAAATAGCTAAAATAAGTTTAGAAGAGCCGGTTGAAGTAACAGATATAATCTGTGATAAGTGTGGAGAAAATATGGTTATAAAACATGGAAGATATGGTAAATTTCTAGCATGCCCTAGTTATCCGGATTGTAAAAATACAAAGCCTATTCTTGAAGAAATAGATGTTCCTTGTCCTAAGTGTAGTTCTCCAATTGTTATTAGAAGAAGTAAAAAAGGTAGAACTTTTTATGGATGTAGCTCTTATCCAGATTGTGATTTTGTTAGTTGGAACAAGCCTACAAATAAGAAGTGTCCTGTATGTGGAGAAACACTTTATGAAAAGATTAATAAAAAGTCAGCAAAGCTAATATGCAAAAATGAAGACTATGAAGAATTAATAGAAATTGAAAATAAAGATAAAGAAAACAATTAATATAAAGTTCATAAATAATATAATTTTTCCAATGTACTAAATATTGCTTATTTAATTTTTTTGTGGTAAAGTAAATTGTACTATTGCTAAAAACAATTCAAAAAATTATGTGTTTTTTCACAATTTTGACGATAATATATTATACTTTTAATTTCAACAAAATTTTAAATGGTAACAATATATTTTTAGACGAAACAAAATACAAAGTTAGATAGCTTTATTTATAAGGAGGATAAATTATTATGTCATCACTATTAGAAAAAACAAGAAGACTAAATAGAATATTACAAAAAACAGCAACAGAAGCGGTTATGTTTTCAGATATTTGTAAAACTTTAAGCGAAGTTATGAATTGCAATGTTTATGTGGCTAGCAGAAAAGGTAAAATATTAGGATACGGAATAAAAGATGAATTTGAAGCAGATTTATTAAAAAGTAAACTAGTAGGTGAAAGTAAGTTTCCAGAAGATTATAACTCTATGCTTTTAGGAATTACAGAAACAGATCCTAATTTAAAAGGAAGTAATTATTTAGGATTTGATCTTTCAGAAGAAGCTGTAGAAACTCCAGAAAAGGTTACAACGATAATTCCTATTATAGGTAACAGAGAAAGACTTGGAACTCTTATACTTGTAAGATATGAAGAAGAATTTAGCGATGATGATTTAGTTCTTGCAGAATATAGCGCTGCTATTGTTGGAATGGAAGTTATTAGATCAAGACATGATGAAATTGAACAAGAAGCTAGAAAGAAAGCTGTTGTACAACTTGCTTTAGGAACACTTTCTTACTCAGAGCTTGAAGCAGTTGAGCGTATCTTTAGTGAACTTGATGGAACAGAAGGACTTTTAGTTGCTAGTAAAATAGCAGATAAAGTTGGAATTACAAGATCAGTTATTGTTAATGCACTAAGAAAATTTGAAAGTGCTGGTGTTATTGAATCAAGATCACTTGGTATGAAGGGAACACATATAAAAATATTAAATGACAAGCTTCTTGAAGAATTAGAAAAGCTTAAAAACTAAATTAATTTTATAGACTATATTATATTGCCTTATAAAAAAATATATGATATACTTTGTAAGGTAAATTACACACGTTACATAATTTCTTAAAAGGTGCCTTATGGTCTTTGGGAAAAATGAGTGTAACGGAGGAATAACCTGGAGGTGCAAAAATGTCAGTAATATCAATGAAACAATTACTTGAAGCTGGTGTACACTTTGGACACCAAACTAGAAGATGGAACCCTAAAATGGGAGCTTACATCTTCACAGAAAGAAATGGAATCTATATAATAGATTTACAAAAAACAGTTAAGAAAATAGAAGAAGCTTATGACTTTGTTAAAGAAGCTTCACAAGAAGGATGCGAAGTACTATTTGTTGGTACTAAAAAGCAAGCTCAAGATTCAGTTAAAGAAGAAGCTGAAAAGTGTGGAATGCACTATGTAAGCGAAAGATGGCTTGGAGGAATGCTTACAAACTTCAAGACTATCAAAGGTAGAATCCAAAGACTTATGGATCTTGAAAAAATGCAAGAAGATGGAACTTTCGAACTTCTTCCTAAGAAAGAAGTTATTAAATTAAAGCATGAAATGGAAAAACTAGAAAAGAACCTTGGTGGAATCAAAAACATGACTAGAGTACCAGACGTTCTATTCGTAGTAGATCCAAGAAAAGAAAAAAATGCTGTAGCTGAAGCTAAAACACTAGGAATTCCAGTTGTTGGTATAGTAGATACAAACTGTGACCCAGATGAAGTTGACTACGTAATACCAGGAAACGATGATGCTATTAGAGCGGTAAAACTAATCGCTGGTAAAATAGCAGATGCTATAATCGAAGGAAGACAAGGTGAGCAAATCGCTGAATAATTATAGAGGGTAAGGGTAAAGACTTTTCTTGCCCTTACCTTTATTAACATAAGGGAGGAAGTAATAATGGCAATAACTGCAAAAATGGTTAGCGAACTAAGAGAAAGAACTGGAGCAGGAATGATGGACTGCAAAAAAGTTCTAGTAGAAGTTGATGGAGACATGGAAAAAGCTGTTGAGCTACTAAGAGAAAAAGGTCTTGCTGCTGCAGCTAAAAAAGCAGGAAGAGTAGCTGCTGAAGGTCTTGTTGAAACATACATAAATGAAGACGGAACAAAAGGTGCAGTTGTAGAAGTAAACTGTGAAACAGACTTCGTTGCTAAAAATGACGACTTCATAACACTTGTTAAAAACATGGCTAAGCAAGCTGCTTTATCATCAGCTGCTGATGTTGAAGGACTATTAGAAGAAAAATATATTGCAGATGAAAACATGACTGTTAAAGATGCTGTTACTGGATTAATAGCTAAACTTGGAGAAAACATGTCAATTAGAAGATTTGATAGATATGAAACTTCAGGGGTACTTGCTCAATACATCCACGGTGGCGGAAGAATAGCTGTTATGGTTGAACTTGATTCAGCTAAAACTGAGCAATCAGAATCTGCTGCTAAAGAAATAGCACTTCAAGTTGCTGCATCAAATCCGTTATTCCTATCAAGAGAAGACGTTTCTGAAGATGTTCTTGAAAAAGAAAGAGAAATCTACAGACAACAAGCTCTTAATGATGGAAAACCAGAAAAAGTTGTTGAAAAAATGGTTGAAGGAAGAATCAACAAATACTTTAAAGAAGTATGTCTTTTAGAGCAACTTTGGATTAGAGATCAAGACTATTCAATAGCTAAATTTGTTGAAAAACAAGCTAAAGAACAAGGTTCAGATATTAAGGTTGTTAAATACACTAGATTTGAAAAAGGTGAAGGAATCGAAAAGAAAGAAGAAGACTTTGCTGAAGAAGTAATGAAGCAAGCTGGACTAAGTAAGTAATTTTTCTAGTTAACTAAAAAGAGAACACACCGTGTTCTCTTTTTTTAAAAGTAAATAAATTAATAATAAATGGAGGTTATAAGTAATGAATTCTCCAAAATATAAGAGAGTAATGCTAAAGCTAAGTGGAGAAGCATTAGCTGGAACTAAAGGACATGGATTTGACTTTGAAGTTGTAGATAGAATAGCAAATGAAGTAAAAGAACTTGTTTCATTAGACATTGAAGTAACTATAGTAGTAGGTGGAGGAAACATTTGGAGAGGTAGAAATGGAGTAGATATGGAGCGTTCAACTTCTGATTATATGGGAATGCTTGCTACTTGTATAAATTCACTAGCCCTTCAAGACTCACTAGAAAGATTAGGAGTACACACTCGTGTACAAACTGCTATAGAAATGAAAGAAGTTGCAGAGCCATTTATTAGAAGAAGAGCTGTTAGACATCTTGAAAAAGGCAGAGTTGTTATATTTGCAGCAGGCTCTGGAAATCCATATTTCTCAACTGATACAGCTGCTGCTTTAAGAGCTGCTGAAATTGATGCAGAGGTTATACTTCTTGCAAAAAAAGTTGATGGAGTTTATGATTCAGATCCAAATGTAAATAAAGATGCTAAAAAGTTTGATAAATTAACTTTTAAAGAAGTTTTAGAAAAAGATCTAAAAGTTATGGATGCTACGGCAACATCACTTTGTAAAGAAAATAACATACCTATAGTAGTATTTGGCTTAGATGAAGAAGGCAACATTCTTAAAGCAACTACTGGACAGAAAATAGGAACTTTAGTAAATAATAATTAATTGTATTGTAAGGAGGAGTATAGATATGATTAAAGGCGTTATATCTACTTCAGAAGAAAAAATGAAAAAATCTATAGAAGTTTTATTAAAAGAACTTCAAGGATTAAAAGCAGGTAGAGCAAATCCTTCTATGCTTGATAAAGTTATGGTAGATTACTATGGTACACCAACTCCTATTTCAGGTTTAGCTTCTGTTACAGCTCCTGAAGCTAGAATGATAGTTATTCAACCATGGGATAAAGCTGCTCTAAAAGAAATTGAAAAAGCAATTCAAAAATCTGATTTAGGTCTTAATCCATCAGGAGATGGTCAAGTTATAAGACTTCTTATTCCAGAGTTAACTGAAGAAACAAGAAAAAATCTTGTTAAAGTTATTAAAAAAACTGGTGAAGATGCTAAAGTTGCAATAAGAGCTATTAGAAGAGATGCAAATGATAAATTAAAAGCTCTTAAAAAAGAAGGGCTATCAGAAGACGAAATAAAAAGTGCTGAAGAAACTATTCAAAAGAAAACAGATAGTTTTGTTAAAGATATAGACAAACATGTTGCAGACAAGGAAAAGGAGATTATGACTGTATAATGGAATTTTCTAATTTCCTTGGAAAAAGTCTTAATGAGGTTGAGAAGCTTTTAGAAAGCAACAGTTATGAACTTATAGAAATTTTAAGTCCTAAAAAAGACATTTTAGGAGAAGACAAGAGAGTAATAAAAATAGAAAAAAATGAAAAACTTATAATATATTATTCTTTATTTTAAGCCCCTTATATAAGGGGTTTTTGATTATTAATTAAGGGATTAATCTACAAGTTTATGGAGGAAGCTACTTATAATGTTTTTTAAAAAAATTTTTAGTAAAAAACCTAATGTAGATATAAATGAAATAGATAAAAATAATATACCTAGGCATGTAGCTATAATAATGGATGGAAATGGACGATGGGCTAAAAAAAGAGGTCTTCCTAGAAGCGTAGGACATAAAGCTGGGGTAGAGACTATTAGAGAAATAGTTAAATCTTCATCTAAGCTAGGAATAAAGTACCTTACTCTTTATGCTTTTTCTACTGAAAATTGGAAAAGACCTAAAGATGAAGTAAGTGCTTTAATGAAACTACTAGTAGAATATTTAAAAAGTGAAGTAAACGAATTAAACGATAACAATGTTATTATTAATTTTATTGGAGATATATCTATGCTTCCAAAGATTTGTCAAGATGAGCTTGTTAAAGCTAAAGAGACTACAAAAAATAATACGGGTCTTTGCTTAAATCTTGCTTTAAATTATGGAGGTAGAGGAGAAATAATTCTTGCGGTTAAGGAAATAGCAAAAGAATTTAAAGAAGGATTAATAAGTGAAAATGAAATAAATGAATCTCTTATTTCAAATAAACTTTATACTGCTAATATGGATGATCCTGATATTATAATTAGACCTAGTGGAGAATATAGATTAAGTAACTTTTTACTTTGGCAGTCTGCATACAGTGAATTATGGTTTTCAAACATATATTGGCCAGATTTTACCTCTAATGATCTTTATAAAGCTGTAATAGATTATCAAAATAGAGATAGAAGATTTGGAGGAATAAAAAAGTAAAAGAGGGATAACCATGAATATTAGAGTTATTAGTGCATTGGTAGCCTTACCAATATTAATATTTTTTGTGTTAACCGGAGGATATGTTTTCGATATAGGAATTGGAATAATAACTATTATAGCTATTTACGAATATACAAATGTATATAAAGCATCTAGCATAAATGTTATTTCCCCTATTATTGTATTTGGATTTATAGTTACATATACTTTAATATTTTTTAATATATCAAAGTACAATATGATGATTATATATCTTATAACATTACTCTCTATGGCTACACCTATTTTTAAGGAGAAATATGACATAATAAGCTCTGCTGTTACTGTAATAGGATATGTTTATATTGTAGGATTTTTTTCTTTATTAATACCAATAAGATCACATGAGTATGGAGCAAGTTTAATATGGCTTGTTTTATTAATTTCATTTTTCTGTGATACATTTGCATATTATATAGGAAAAAATTTTGGTAAGCATAAATTATGTCCTAAAGTAAGTCCTAAAAAAACAGTAGAAGGATCTTTAGGCGGAATATTTGGAAGTATTTTAGGAGTAGTTCTTTGGGGATTTTTAAATCCTAATATTAGTTTTAATTGGACCTTACTTATTGTAATGGCTATAATTGCTTCTATAATATCTCAAATAGGAGATCTTTCAGCATCACTTATAAAAAGATATAACGGTGCAAAGGATTATGGTAAAATTATGCCAGGTCATGGAGGAATTTTAGATAGATTTGATAGCATACTTTTTACTGCACCTGTAGTATACTGTTATATAATATTTTTTATAGGATGATTTTTATGATTAGAAAAAACAAGACCATACTTAAAGCTATTACTATTACTTTTGTAATAATATTATTGCTTAAGCTTAGTCTTGTTTTTTTGTGGCCATTTTTATTTGCTTTTATGATAGTAATAATAATGGAACCTACAAATAAATTTTTTATTTCAAAAGGCATAAAAAGAAATATATCTGTTATATTAACTCTTGGAATTTATTTTATTATTATATGTATATTTGGTGCATATATATGGAATTATATAGCTGAAAAATTTCTTTACTTAACAAGTACTATACCTAAGATTATTAATTCTTATCATGAGTATGAGTTTTTAAACATTATAAATGAAAATTATGAGAAAATAATATTTGAAATAAAGAATATAGCTATGGAATATAAAGAAAAAATTTTTAAAACTATTATAAATACTTTTAGTGGACTTGTTTATTTCTTTTTAATAATACTTTCAGCAATATTTATATCTATGGATATTGAATATTTATCAAACATATTGAAAAAGTTTATAGGAGATAAAGTGTTTATCCCTTTGAAAAAATCTATTATTAGTATTAATAAGCTTATATCTATAGAGTTAAAATTAATAGCTATAACAAGCATTATAACCACTATTTCCTTTTTCATACTAGGGTTTAATGACTCTTTATCAATAGGAATAATTTGTGGTATACTTGACTTATTACCGCTAGTTGGACCTTTAATAATTTTTATTCCAATAATAATATATCTTTTGATATCGAAAAGCTATTTTATAGCATTAGGATTGATTTTTACATATATTCTTACAGTTATAGTAAGACAAATATTTGAAATAAGACTTTTGCAAAACAATCTTGTTATAAAGCCTATATTTGTTATATTCTCTCTATACTGTGGATTTATTTTTTTTGGTACAGTAGGTGTATTGTTTGGACCATTAATATTAATAATGTTTAAGGAAATTTATAAAGGTTTAGAGAAAGGGGACCTTGGTTAATGAAAAATTTGACAATCTTAGGATCAACAGGCTCTATAGGTACTCAAGCCTTAGATGTTATAAGAGAAAAAAAAGAGCAATACAATGTTGTTGCATTAAGTGCTAATACAAATATAGAAGTTATATTAAAACAATATAACGAGTTTAGACCTAAATATATTTCTATAAATGATTTTGATAGTTATATTAAATTAAAAGATATATTAAAATCAGAAAACGTTAATGTTTTATATGGAATAGAAAGTTTAATTGAAATATCTACTTTAAAAGAAGTAGATATGGTTTTAACTTCTATAATGGGAATGATAGGATTAAGACCAACTATTGAAGCTATAAAAAACAATAAGGATATTGCACTTGCAAATAAAGAAACACTTGTTGTTGGAGGAGAGATTATAAAAAATCTTTTAAAAACTTCAACTTCTAAAATTATTCCTGTAGATAGTGAGCATAGTGCTATTTTTCAATGTCTTCAAGGAAATAATCCTTTAGATGTTAATAAAATAATACTTACAGCTTCAGGTGGCCCTTTTAGAGGAAAATCTTTAAAAGAACTTGAAAAAGTAACTTTGAAAGATGCTCTAAAACATCCAAATTGGAGTATGGGAAAAAAAATAACTATAGATTCTGCTACACTTATTAATAAAGCTCTTGAGGTTATAGAGGCACATTATCTTTTTAATGCTGAATATGATTCTATAGATGTTGTTGTACATCCTCAAAGTATTATTCACTCTATGGTAGAATACAAAGATGCATCGATTATAGCTCAAATGGGGGTTCCTAGTATGAAACATCCAATTCAGTATGCATTTGAATATCCAAATAGAACTCAAACCACTTCTAAATATTTAGATTTAACTACTATTTCTTCATTAACTTTTGAAAAACCAGATACTAATGTTTTCAAAGGTTTAAATCTAGGTATTGAAGCAGGTAAAAAAGGTGGAACAATGACAACCGTATTTAATGCAGCTAATGAAGAAGCTGTTAAATTATTTTTACAGGAAAAGATTTCGTTTTTAAAAATCCAAGATCTTGTTGAAAAAGCTATGTATAATCATAAAGTTAAATATGACTATACAGTAGATGATATACTAATGATTGAAAAAGAAACGAGAGAATTTGTTAACAATTATAAATAATTACTAGGTGGTGGATATATTGACAACTTTTTTAGCTGCTATACTTGTGTTTGGTGTGCTTATTGCTACACACGAGTTTGGACATTTTATAACTGCTAAGCTTTCAGGTGTAAAAGTACTTGAGTTTGCAATAGGAATGGGACCTAAAATAGCTTCTTTTACGAAAAAAGAAACAGATTACACTATTAGGCTTCTTCCAATAGGAGGATATGTAAAAATGCTTGGAGAAGAAGATGGGTCAGATGATCCTAGAGCATTTTGTAATCAAAATCCTTGGAAAAGACTTATAATAATTTTAGCAGGAGCAATTTTTAACATTGTAACTGCTATATTAATATTTACACTTATATTTTTCAATAAAGGAAACTATGAACCTATTGTAAGTAACTTTACTTCAAATTCACCTTCATATGAAGCAGGATTAAAAGTAAATGATAGAATAGTAGGAATGGATAATAAGAAAATTAAAACATGGAATGAACTTTCAATGTTTATGCATGAAAATAAAGGCGAAGAAGTAAATGTTAAAGTTGAAAGAGATGGAGAAGTAAAAGAATATAAAATAAAACCTACATATAGTGAAGAAACAAAAAGCTACTTAATAGGAATAGAGCCTACATTAGTTAAAGGTAATATACTAGAATCTTTAAAAGATGGAGTAGGCGAAACATTTAGTTCTATAAAACAAATGGTAGGGTTTTTAGGAACTATTATAACAGGTGGTGCTTCAATGGACTCCTTTGGTGGCCCTGTTGCAATAGTTGATTTATCAGGTAAAGCAGCTCAGGCTGGAATTTGGACTCTTCTTTCATTTGTAGGGTTTTTAAGTATAAACCTTGGTGTTCTTAATTTAATTCCTTTTCCAGCACTTGATGGTGGATGGGTAATTATTATATTAATAGAAGCTTTAACAGGTAAAAAAATTGATCAAAATAAAATAGGAATGCTTAATTTTATAGGTTTTGCACTTTTAATGACTTTTGTTGTTTTTGTTACCTATAATGATATATTAAGATTTTTTAAATAGAAGGTGATTTTACATGAGAAGACTTTCAAAAAAAATTAAAATTGGAGATATATATACAGGTGGAGATTCTAAAATAACAGTTCAATCTATGACAAATACAGATACTAGAGATTGTGAAAAAACGGTTAAACAAATACTTGATCTTGAAAATGCAGGGTGTGATATAATAAGGGTTGCTGTTCCAGATAATGAAGCAGCAGAAGCTATTAAAAATATAAAAAAATCTATACATATTCCACTTGTTGCAGATATTCACTTTGACTATAAACTTGCTCTTAAAGTAATGGATAATGGAATAGATGCACTTCGTATTAATCCAGGTAATATAGGAGGAAGAGAAAAAGTTAAAGAGGTTGTAAATAAGGCAAAATATTATGGAATACCTATAAGAGTTGGAGTAAATGCAGGCTCTTTAGAAAAAGATATTATTTTAAGAGATGGAAAACCAACTCCAGAAGGACTAGTTGAAAGTGCCCTTAGAAATGTTGAGATATTAGAAGATAATGGTTTTTACGATACTGTTATATCAGTAAAATCTTCTAATGTATTAGATAATATAAAAAGTTATGAAATATTATCTGAAAAAACCGATTATCCTCTTCATTTAGGGGTAACAGAGGCGGGTACTATTTTTTCAGGTACTATAAAGTCATCTGTTGCAATAGGACATCTTTTAGCTAAAGGTATTGGTGATACTATAAGGGTATCACTAACTGATAATCCTTTAGAAGAAATAAAAGCTGGAATTGAAATTTTAAAAGCACTTGGAATTAGAAAAGGTGGAATAGAAATAATTTCTTGCCCAACTTGTGGAAGAACACAAATAGACCTTATAAGTATTGCAAAAAAAGCTGAAGAGGCTTTAATTGGTATTGATAAAAATATAAAAGTTGCTATAATGGGTTGTGCAGTTAATGGTCCTGGTGAAGCTAAAGAAGCTGACATTGGAATTGCTGGTGGAAAAGGTGAAGGACTTTTATTTAAAAAAGGACAAATAATAATAAAAGTTTCAGAAGATAAGCTTTTAGAAACCCTTATTGAAGAAATAAAACTACTATAATAAATAGGAGGAAGTACATTGGAAAAGTGTTTAACAAATATAATTAATTTAGAAGAGAAAAAATTTGATACTTCCTTTAAAAATATATTAGAAGGTACTACTATTAAAAAAATATATGTAAGTAAAACAAATAAAGAGTGGAATATAGTTCTTTCCACTCTTTATGATATTAAAGATAATATTTTAGATGAAATTAAAAATCTTTTGGTTTCATCTTTATCTATTAATGGAAATATACAACTATTTATTGAAAAAAACTCTAGTTCTTTAGAGGACATAAATAATATTTTAAAGGATAAAGACAAATTTAAAAATTTTATATTTAATATTTTTAAGTCTAATCCAACTATACTTTGTTTTTTACAAGTAGCTGAATATAACTTAAGTAGAGATCTAATATCTATTAAAGTTGAAAGTCCGTTTGTAAAAAAATTTCTTAAAGATAAAAAAGTAGATAAAGATATAAGATCTCAAATATCATCTATTTATAATGAAAATATAAATATTGAATTTAATGTTATTGAAGAAAAATTTGATTATGAAGAATTTAAAGCTAAGGAAGATAGTAAAATAAAAACTGCTCCTATAGTTGAAGTTAAAAAGGAAGTTAAAGAAAATAAACCTAAGGCTGTGAAAATATCTTCTCCAAATAAAGTTTCTTCAGGAGATAGTATATACGGAAGAGCCCCTAAAGAATTTTTCAAATGTAAAATATGTGATTGTCTTGATGAAGAAGATTTAGTAACAATTAGTGGAGACATTTTTGGTATAGACACTAGAGAATTAAAAAGTGGAAAAATACTTTTAATGTTTAATGTTACTGATTACACTAGTTCAGTAAGTGTTAAAATTTTCTTAAAGCCTGATGGTGCAGATGAAACAATTAAAAATTTAAAGTCAGCATCTAATGTTATTGTACATGGAAGAGTTACCTTTGATACATTTGCAAAAGAAACTATAATAATGGGAAGTTATGTTGCAAAACAAGAGGCAAAGCAGTATCAAGATACTTCAGAAGAAAAAAGAGTAGAGCTTCATTGCCATACTCAAATGAGTTCTATGGATGGAGTAGCATCTGCATCAAGTTTAATAAAAAGAGCAAAAGAATATGGACATAGTGCAATAGCAATAACAGATCACGGTGTAGTTCAAGCATTTCCAGAGGCTATGGAAGCTTCAGCAAGTACTGGGGTAAAGGTAATATATGGTGTTGAAGCTTATTTAGTAGATGATGGAGAGGCACTTATTATAAACCCTAAAAATCATGATATTAATGATGAGTTTATAGTTTTTGATATAGAAACTACAGGGCTTAATAAAAAAGTTGATGAGATAACTGAAATAGGTGCTGTAAAAATTAAAAATATGGAAATAGTAGATACGTTTTCAGCATTAGTTAATCCAGGGAAACCAATACCATTTAATATAGTTGAGCTTACTGGTATAACAGATGAGATGGTTAAGGATAAAGATCCTATTGAAAAAGTAATGCCAAAGTTTTTAGACTTTATAGGAAATAGTCCTGTTGTTGCACACAATGCTAAATTTGACACTGGTTTTATAAAAGAAAAATGTATAAAATTTGGATTTGACTTTAACAGTACTATAATAGATACATTAACTCTTTCAAGATGGCTTGTAAAAGAGCTTAAAAGACATAAACTTAATATACTAGCTAATCATTTTAACATTACACTTGAAAATCATCACAGAGCAGTTGATGATGCTAAAGCAACTGGCGAAATATTTATTAAGCTTTTAGAAATGCTAAAAGAAAGAGAAGCATGTAATTTAGAAGATATTAATAAACTTTACTCAAGTGAGTTTGATGTAAAAAAAGCAGATACTTATCACACTATAATACTTGTTAAAAACTATAAAGGACTATATAACCTTTATAAATTAATATCAGAATCTCATTTGAAATATTTTTTTAAAAGACCAAGGCTTCCTAAAAGTATTATAGAAGCTAATAGAGAAGGCCTTATTATAGGATCTGCATGTGAGGCAGGACAAATATTTAAATCAGTTTTAAATAATGCATCTGATGAGGAAATAAGTAAAATAGTTGAATTTTACGATTACCTTGAAATACAACCTATTGATAATAATGCTTTTTTACTTGAAAAAGAAATTGTTCAAACTAGAGAGGAACTTAGAAACCTAAATAGAAAAATAGTAGCTCTTGGAGAAAAGTATAAAAAGCCAGTTGTAGCAACTGGAGACGTTCATTTTTTAAACTCACATGATGAGTATTATAGAAGAATATTAATGGCTGGAAAAGGATTTAATGACGCTGATAATCAGCCACCTTTATACTTTAAATCTACAACTGAAATGCTTGAAGAATTTAGCTACTTAGGAGAGGAAAAAGCTAAGGAAGTGGTTATATATTATCCTAATGAAATTGCAGACATGGTAGAGACTATAAAACCTATACCAGACGGAACCTTTCCACCTAAAATTGAAGGTGCAGATGATGATATAAGAAATATGACTATGGCAAAGGCACATAGTATATATGGAGATCCTCTTCCTGAAATTGTGCAAAAAAGAATAGATAAAGAATTAAACTCTATTATTAGCAATGGATATGCAGTACTTTATTTAATAGCTCATAAACTAGTTAAAAAATCATTAGATGATGGGTATTTAGTAGGATCAAGAGGGTCGGTAGGTTCATCTTTAGTAGCTACTATGACAGATATAACAGAGGTTAATCCTCTTCCTCCACATTATGTATGCCCTAAATGTAAGTACTCAGAGTTTTTTACAGATGGAAGTATAGGATCAGGTGCAGACCTTAAAGATAAAATATGCCCTAAATGTGAAACAAACTTAAAAAAAGATGGGTTTGAAATTCCTTTTGAGGTATTTTTAGGGTTTGAAGGAGATAAAGAGCCTGATATAGACCTTAACTTCTCTGGAGAATATCAACCTAATGCACATAAATATACTGAGGAGCTATTTGGAGAAGGGTATGTTTTTAGAGCAGGAACTATTGGTACAATAGCGGAAAAAACAGCTTTTGGTTACGTTAAAAATTATTTAGATGAAAAAAATATTAAATCTACTAGTGCAGAAGTAACAAGACTTGTTGGAGGATGTACTGGGGTTAAAAGAACTTCAGGTCAGCATCCAGGGGGAGTTATGGTTGTACCTAGAGATAATGACATATTTAATTTTTGTCCTATTCAAAGACCAGCAGATGATGTAAATTCTGAAATTATAACTACACACTTTGATTATCACTCAATAAGTGGTAGGCTTTTAAAACTTGATATACTAGGACACGACGATCCTACAGTTATTAGAATGCTTCAAGATTTAACAGGAATAGATCCTACAACAATACCACTTGGTGATGAAAAAGTATTAAGTCTTTTTACATCTCCTGATGCACTAGATATTGATAAGGAATACTTTAAGTGTGAAGTTGGAACCCTTGGTCTTCCAGAGTTTGGAACAAAATTTGTTCGTCAAATGCTAATAGATACTCAACCACATACCTTTGCAGAGCTTGTACGTATATCTGGTCTTTCACACGGTACAGATGTATGGCTTAACAATGCACAAGACCTTATTAAAGATGGGTATGCAACTCTTAAAGAAGTTATATGTACAAGAGATGATATAATGAACTATTTAATACTTATGGGAGTAAAACCTAAAAATGCTTTTACAATAATGGAAAGAGTTAGAAAAGGTAAGGGGTTAAGAGAGGAGGACATAGCTGAAATGAAAGAAAATAGTGTTCCTCAATGGTATATAGATTCCTGTAATACTATTAAATATATGTTCCCTAAAGGTCACGCTGTTGCTTATGTTATGATGGCACTTAGAATAGCTTACTTTAAAGTTTATTATCCTGAAGCATATTATGCTACTTATTTTTCAATAAGGGGACTTGAAGATTTTGATGCAAGTATTGTATCAAAAGGACAACATGCTGTTTTATCTGCTATTAAGGAAATAGAAAGTATAGGAAATAACTTGACTCAAAAAGAAAAAGGTGCATTAACTGTACTTGAAATAGCAAATGAAATGTATTCAAGAGGCATAAAAATGCTTCCAGTAAATTTATATGAATCTGACAGTATTAAATTTAAAGTTACTGAAAATGGTCTTCTTCCTCCTTTTAGAGCTCTTCAAGGAGTTGGAGAAAATGCTGCTAAAGGTATTGTTGAGGCAAGAAAAAATGGAGAATTTATATCTAAAGAAGATCTTCGTGTAAGAACTAAAATTTCTAAAACAGTTATTGAGATTATGACTGAGCATGGATGTCTTAATGGAATGCCTGATACAAGCCAGCTTACTTTGTTTTAACTTGAAATATAAATTAATAGGTGTTATAATGAATTTAAACAACATAATAAACTTTATCTTAAAGAGTGGGGCAACCCACTCTTTAATTTATGCTCTTGTTTAAATGGCATATTTTTTACATATAATAAAATAAATAGGAGGTTGGAAATGAACAAAAAACAAATAGAATCATCTATTGAAAAGTTTACATCTCCATTAATAGAAGACTTAGGTTATGAATTAGTAGATCTTGAGTATATTAAAGAAGATGGTGAATGGTACCTTAGATTCTATATAGATAGTGAAAATGGAATACAAATAGAAGACTGTACAACAGTAAGTAGAGCATTAAGTGCAAAACTTGATGAAGAAGATCCTATAGAAGATTCTTACTATCTTGAAGTTTCATCTCCAGGACTTGATAGACCACTAAAAAAAGAAAGTGATTTTATAAAATATATTGGTAAAAAAATAAAAATAAAATTTTATAAACCTTTTATGGATAAAAAAGTTATGGAAGGTGTACTTCAAGGATTTGAAAATAATAAAATTATAATAAATGTTAACGATGAGACTTTAGAAGTAGAAAAAGATATTATAGCTTCTGTACGACTAAATGATTTTTAATATTTTGGGAGGAATATAAAAATGATTAATAATGAGTTTATAGACTCACTAATTGAAATAGCAAATCTTAAAGGAATTGATCAAGATATTATCTTTGAATCACTAGAATCTTCTCTTATATCTGCGTATAAGAAAAACTATGGTACATCACAAAATGCTAAGGTAACAATAAACAAAGAGACAGGAGAAACTCATGTTTATGCACAAAAGAAAGTTGTTGAAGATGTTTATGACAACCTACTAGAAATAAGCCTTGAAGATGCAAAAGCAGTAAACATTACTTATGAACTAGATGATATTGTAGATGTAGAAGTAAATCCTCGTGAGTTTGGTAGAGTAGCAGCTCAAAATGCTAGACAAAGAGTTATACAAGAAATTAAAGAAGCTGAAAGAGATGTTATTTATAAAGAATTAGTAGAAAAAGAAAACGATATAATTACAGGAATAGTTCAGAAAAAAGAAAAGCAAAATATTTTAGTTGATATAGGAAGACTTGAAACTTTCCTAACTCCAACTGAACAAATGCCAAATGAAATTTATAAACATGGAGATATGTTAAAGTTTTATGTTGTAGAAGTTAAAAAGACTTCAAAGGGACCAAATATTATGATTTCAAGAACACATCCAGGTCTTATTAAAAGACTTTTTGAAATGGAAGTTCCAGAAATATTCGATGGTACAGTAGAAATTAAAAGCGTTTCTAGAGAAGCTGGTTCTAGAACAAAAATAGCTGTTTATTCAAAGGATGAAAACGTTGATGCTACAGGTGCTTGTGTAGGACCAAGTGGTATGAGAGTGCAAAATATTGTTTCAGAACTTAAAGGCGAGAAAATTGACATAGTTAAATGGAGCAAAGATCCTGCTGAATTTATAGCTAATGCACTAAGTCCTTCAAAGGTTGTTAGTGTTACTATAAACGAAGATGAAAAAAGTGCTAAGGTTATAGTTCCAGATTATCAGCTTTCATTAGCTATAGGTAAAGAAGGACAAAATGCAAGATTATCAGCTAAGCTTACTGGATGGAAAATAGACATAAAAAGCGAATCACAAGCAGAAGCATTAGCATTAAAATCTGAAGCTATTGTTGAAAATTCAATTGAAGAAACGTTAGATAATCAGGTTATACTTGAAGGAGAGGATATGTAGTGAAGGTAAGAAAAATTCCTCAAAGAATGTGCCTTGGCTGTCAAGAAATGAAACCTAAAAAAGAACTTATAAGAGTAGTTAAAAATAAAGAAGGCGAAATAAGCATTGACCTTGTTGGAAAAGCTCCAGGTAGAGGTTCTTATATATGTAAATCAATAGAATGCTTTGAAAAAGCATATAAAGCTAAAAGATTTGAAAGAGCTCTTTCTACACCAATATCCCCTGAAATATATGAAACTTTAAAGAAAGAACTTGAAAATGAATAATCTTTATAGTTTTTTAGGGCTTATGCAAAAAGCAGGTAAATTGTCTTCAGGGGATGATACTGTAGAATTAGATATAAAAAAAGGTTTAGTTAATCTTTTGATAATATCTGAAGATGCAAGTGAAAATACTAAAAAAAGATTCAAAGATATAGCAAGTAGAAAAAACATAGCCTATATTGTTTTTGGAGAAAAAGATGAGTTAGGGTTTGCTATAGGAAAATCTCCAAGAAGTATTTTAGCTATTAAAGATAGTGGTTTTTCAGCTGCTTTTTTAGATAAAACTTCTAAGATAAATCGTGGGGGTGAATGTATTGTCAAAAGTTAGAATTTATGAGTTAGCAAAACAAATAGATATGAGTAGTAAAGAATTAATAGATATGCTAAATGATGAGTTTCAAATAAAAGTTAAAAATCATATGAGCGTATTAGAAGGCGAGGAAGCAGATATAGTTACACAATTTATAGATGAAATAAAAAAATCAAAAGAGGAATCAAGTGACTCTTCTCCAAAGAGTATATTTGAAGAACAAGCTAAATATGAGGATCACGACGTTGAAGAAAAAGAGTTTGTGAAAAAGAAAAGTAAGAAAAGAAATAAAAAGTCATATACAAATAATGAGCAAAATACTTCAAAAGAAAATAATGTTGAAGAAACAGGAATAGTTTATATACCAGATAGCATAAGAGTAAAAGACTTCTGTGAAAAAATTAATAAATCAACAGCAGAGGTTGTTAAAAAGCTTATGCTTATGGGAGTTATGGCAACAGTAAATAATGAAATAAGTTTTGAAGTTGCTGAAAAAATTGCTGAACAATACGACATATTAGTTGAAATTGAAGAAGTAAAAGAAAAAGAAGAAGTACTTATAAATGACTATGAAGATAGTGAAAAAGACCTTAAGAAAAGACCTCCTGTTGTAACAGTAATGGGACACGTTGACCATGGTAAAACTTCACTTCTAGACTATATAAGAAATGCTAGAGTTACAACAACAGAAGCTGGAGGAATTACTCAGCATATAGGTGCTTATTCTGTAGATGTAAATGATGAGAAAATTGTTTTCCTTGACACTCCAGGCCATGCTGCCTTTACTTCAATGAGAGCAAGAGGAGCTAAAGCTACAGACATTTCTATTTTAGTTGTTGCTGCTGATGATGGAGTTATGCCTCAAACAATAGAAGCTATAAACCATGCTAAAGCAGCCAATGTTCCTATAATAGTTGCCATTAACAAAATGGATAAACCATCAGCTAACCCAGATAGAGTTAAGCAAGAACTTACAGAACATGAACTTATTGCTGAGGATTGGGGTGGAGACACTGTATGTGTTCCTATATCAGCAAAAACAGGAGAAGGTATAGATACTCTTCTTGAAATGGTACTTTTAATTGCTGAAATGCAAGACCTTAAAGCTAATCCAAACAGACTTGCTAAAGGTATTGTTATAGAAGCAGAACTTGATAAAGGAAGAGGACCTGTTGCAACTGTACTTGTTCAAAACGGTACACTAAAAGTCGGAGATGCTATTGTAGTAGAGTCTGCTTTTGGTAGAGTAAGAGCTATGATTAATGATAAAGGTAAAAATGTTAAAGAAGCTGGACCATCAATTCCAGTAGAGGTTTTAGGTCTTTCACATGTACCAACAGGTGGAGATATACTTTACGCAGTTCAAGATGAAAAAACAGCAAGACAAGTTGCACAAATTGTAGAAAATAAAAACAAAGAGAAGTACTATGCAAGTACAGCTAAACTTTCTCTTGAAGAATTATTTAGCCAAATACAAGAAGGTGCTGTTAAAGAGCTAAATATTGTTGTTAAAGCAGACGTTCAAGGTTCTGTAGAAGCTGTTAAGCAATCTCTTCAAAAACTATCAAATGATGAAGTAAAAGTAAAAGTTATTCATGGCGGTGTAGGAGCAATAACTGAAACAGACATTACTTTAGCTGCTGCTTCAAATGCTATTGTTATAGGATTTAATGTTAGACCTGACTCTTTAGCTAGAACTTTAGCAGAAAAAGAAAAAGTTGATGTTAAAACTTACAGAGTAATATACCATGCAATAGATGATATAGAAGCTGCTATGAAAGGTATGCTTGACCCTGAATATAAAGAAGTAATAACTGCAAAACTAAGTGTTAGAACTACATTTAAAGTTTCATCTGTTGGAACTATCGCAGGATGTTACGTAGATGAAGGAAAATTAAATAGAAATAATGGAGTTAGAGTAATAAGAGACGGAATTGTTATATTTGAAGGAAAATTATCTTCACTTAAAAGATTCAAAGATGATGTTAAAGAAGTTGCAACTGGATACGAATGTGGTGTAACAATTGACAGATTTAATGATATTAAAGAAGATGATATTATTGAAGGATATACTATGGAAGAAATAATAAGAAAATAGAGGTGAAGTAGTATATGTCTATTAATAGAACAGCTAGACTTTCTGAAGAAATAAGAAAGATTATTAGCGAAATAATACAAAATGGTATAAAAGATCCAAGAGTTCCTATGCTTACAACTGTAACTAGGGTGGAAGTTACACGTGATTTAAGATATGCAAAAGCATATATAAGTGTTTTTGGAACTAAAGAAGAAAAAGTTAAATGTGTTGAAGGTTTAAAAAGTGCAGCAGGTTATATTAGACGTGAAGTAGGAAGTAAAATAAAGGTTAGATATACTCCTGAAATTTTATTTGAAATTGATGAATCCTTAGAACACGGTTTACACATAAATAAAATACTTTCAGATATAAAAAAAGGTGAATAGTATTAAAAATATTATAGACCTAATAAATAAAAATAATAAATTTGCTATAGTTTCCCATACATCTCCAGATGGAGATTGTATGGGTTCTATGCTAGGTCTATATAATAGCCTTATAAACTATTCAAAATGTGTAGATATGTATATGGATGACTCTATTCCAAATAGATTAAAATTTATGCCTGGTGTAGAAAAAATAAAAAACACATTTAATAATGAGAAATATGATATTGTTTTTGCTTTAGACTGTGGAGATACAAAAAGATTAGGTAGTTTTTCAGATAATCTTTTACAAAGCGGTTTTGTTATAAATATAGACCATCATATGTCTAATGATATGTATGGAAACTTAAACTATATTTTACCTAACATGTCTAGCGTAGGTGAAATGATTTATAATATAATATGTGAAGGTAATCTTCCAATAAATAAAGAAGTAGCTACTTGTCTTTACGTATCAATTGTTTCAGATACAGGTGGATTTAAGTACTCTAATACGTCTTCCTCTACATTAATTACAGCAGCTAAACTTTTAGACTTTAACATAAATCATTCAAAAATTTACACAAAAATTCTTGATGAAAAAACTAAAGAACAAATTAATTTATCTTCAATGGTTACATCTACTCTTGAAACCTATTTTGACAATAAGGTAGCTGTATTAACAGTTACTAAAGATATGTTAAAATCATCAAATGTTGATGATAATGAAACAGGTGATTTAGTTAATATAGCAAGAGATATAGATACCGTAGAAGTAGGTATTCTTATTAAAGAAAAAGAAAATAATCTTTATAAGATTAGCTTAAGATCTAAAGAGTATATAGATGTAAGAGTAGTTGCAGAAAACTTTAATGGTGGTGGACACATTAAAGCTTCTGGCTGTGCTATAGAAGGAAATTTAGAAGAAGTTAAGAAAAAACTACTTGAAAAGTTAAAGGAGCAAATAGTATAGATGAATGGAATAATAAATGTACTAAAACCTCCTGGAATGACATCACATGATGTTGTAGCAGTTGTAAGGCGATCTATAAAAATGAAGAAAGTAGGACATACAGGTACGCTAGACCCTGGTGCGGCAGGAGTCTTACCTATATGTATTGGAAAAGGTACCAAAATTGTTGATTACATTGTAAATCAAA
>JAEWEN010000090.1 GCA_023389275.1 Bacillota bacterium | reverse complement strand
TCAAACTCTCTACCATCTTTCAGTATAATTTTTATCATTTTCCTACCCCCTGAAATGATTATAATAATAAGATAAATTTTAACACTTTTCGACGGTATAGTAAACATATAAACAGTTTTATAGAAATTTAAAACTTTTTGTTTTATATTTATAAATTTAAATATAAATTAACTAAAATTTGATAATTATATATATATTTGATAGAATTATCTATGTAATTTGGAGAAATGCAATTTACCTATAGGAGGTTTTGAAATGTCTGTATTTGATACACTAAAAGAAAGAGGATATATTGCTCAATTAACACATGAAGAAGAAATCAGAGAATTATTAGAAAAGGAAAAAGTAACTTTTTATATAGGATTTGACCCTACAGCAGATTCACTTCATGTAGGCCATTTTATAGCTATGATGTTTATGGCTCATATGCAAAAAGCAGGTCATAGACCTATTGCTTTAGTTGGTGGGGGAACTGGTATGATCGGTGACCCTAGTGGTAGAACAGATATGAGACAAATGCTAACTAAAGAAGATATTGCTCACAACGTTAGCTGTATAAAAAAACAAATGGAAAAATTTATAGATTTTTCTGATGAAAAAGCTATACTAGTTAATAACGCTGACTGGCTACTAGAACTTAACTATGTAGACTTTTTAAGAGAAGTAGGAGCATACTTCTCTGTTAACAGAATGCTTTCAGCTGAATGCTTTAAGCAAAGATATGAAAAAGGTTTATCATTCCTTGAATTTAACTATATGCTAATGCAGGGATATGATTTTTATGTACTTAATCAAAAATATAACTGTAAAATGCAATTAGGTGGAGATGACCAATGGTCTAATATGATTGCAGGTATGGAACTTATAAGACGTAAAGAAAGTAAAAGTGCATTTGCAATGACTTGTACACTTCTTACAAATAGTGAAGGTAAGAAAATGGGAAAAACACAAAAAGGTGCACTATGGCTTGATGCTAAAAAAACTAGCCCATATGAGTTTTATCAATACTGGAGAAACGTAGCAGATGCAGACGTTGAAAAATGTTTATCACTTTTAACATTTGTACCTATGGATGAGGTTAGAAGACTTTCAGCACTTGAAGGTTCTGCTATTAATGAAGCTAAAAAAGTTCTTGCTTTTGAAGTTACAAAACTTATCCATGGAGAAGAAGAAGCTACTTCTGCACAGAAAGCTACTGAAGCTTTATTTGAAGGAAGTGGAAACTTTGATAATGTAGAATCTGTTGAAATTCCTAGTGATAGCATTGGGAAAGCTTTACTTGATATTTTATTTGAAACAAATATTATACCATCAAAAAGTGAAGGTAAAAGACTTGTAAAACAAGGTGGACTTTACGTTAATAATGAAAAAGTAGAAGATTTTAATCTTTCGCTATCAGAGGATATGTTTAGTGAAGGATATCTTTTAATAAGAAAAGGTAAGAAAAAATATAATAAAATACTTTTAAAATAGAAAAAAGAGCTGTTGAAAATCAACAGCTCTTTTTTATTTTGAATTAAATTTATTTAAAAGATTATTCTCAATAACCCTATCTCCAACAATAAAATATGTGTTCATTTTATCAAAGTACTTTTGATAATCTGCTTTATTTAATTCTTTATTTGTTTTTCTATCATATAGCTTATCTTCTGATTTAACATATATTAAATTATCAGTAAAGAAATTTCCTGCTCTTGTTACTACAAAGCCATCTTCAGCATTTAAAAGATCTTGACCTAAAGTATAATTTGTATCTAAATCAAATAAGTTTGCAAGAGTTGGATATAAATCGTACTGTCCTGCTGCAATATTCATATCTCCTTTTAAATCACTACCAGGTATATGAATCATAGATACAACCTTTTGAGCCTCTTGCCATTGAAGATCTGTTATATTATCTTTTCCATAAACAGCTTTTGCAAGTTCTTGTCTTTTATCAGATGAAACTGCTGAATGATCTCCATATAACACTATTACACTATTTTCATAAAGACCTTCCTTTTTAAGATCATCTATAAGTTGACCTATTGCCTCATCTGTATATTTTGCAGTTTTCATAAAATCTCCAACTAAGGTTCCTTCAAATTCACCAACATTCATAATGTCTTTAAATGAGTTTTCCTTGTCTCTAAATGCATAGTGACTTGTTAAAGATATCATAAAGCTATAAAAAGGCTTAGGATAGCTTTTTAGCTTCTCTATATTTTGTTTAAAAAATGATTTATCACTAAGTCCTAATATTTTTACATCATCTATATTATAAGTTTTTTCATTTTCATAAACGTCAAATCCTAAACTTTTATACATTTCTTGTCTGTTCCAAAATCCTGGTTTGTTAGCATGCATTACAGCTGCATAATACCCTTTTTCCTTTAAAGATTTAGGTAAAGATTCGTACTCATTTGAAGCATATTGATAATAAACTGATCCTTCTCTTATAGGAAGAAGAGATGTATTAGATAAAAATTCTGCATCACTTGTTCCACCTAAAGATGTTTGGAAATAATAATTTTTAAAGTTAAGACTTTCTTTAGCAAGTTTATTTAAGTTAGGGGTAATCTCTACTCCATTAATTTCTTTATTTAGAACAAAACTTTGGAAAGCTTCTAATTGAATAACTATTAAGTTTTTACCTTTAGCTATTCCTTTATATTTTTCTCCTGTTTTTTGTTGATTTTTACTTTCAAAAAACTGTTTTGCTTCTTGTTTTTCACTATCTGTTATATTTGATTTTTTAAATACATAATTATTTAAGTATTTATTTATATCTATAGCATGATAATTTAAAAGCCCTATTTCTCTAACTATAGTTTTTTTGTCATAAAATGTTTTTAGTATCCCAACTTGAGATTTAGCAAGTCCATTAACACTAAGAGTAGCAAATACAAATCCTATAATAAGTGTGCATATTGATATTAATACTCTTTTTGTAAATTTAAAAGTTTTTATATCTAATTTATTCTTTGTTTTAATATAAAGTACTATTAAAACAATAATGTCTAAAAAGTATATAATATCTAAAGGACTTAAAAGTGCAAATACACTATCACTAACATCTGATGCAATACCTAACTGTTTTACAAGCCCTATTGTTGTAACATCTAAAAAATATCTATGATAAACATTGTTTATATAAACAATAAGAGTTACTAGTATATTAAATACAAATAATATTGGTATTCTAATTCTTTTTGTAAACAGAAAAGCTATCCCTACTAAAACTAAAATAGATCCTAAACATCCTAAAACAGTATATTGAGTAAAACCACCTAGTTTAATAGTAAAGTTTACTGATATAAGCTTTATGAAAACTACTAGAATAAATAAAACTATATCTAAATTTTCTTTTGCCATTTTCTTTATAAAACTCAATATTTCACACTCCCTTCACTCTTAAAACAGTATATTATATTATAAAATAATCGTCAATTTAACATAAAAAAAGTAGCAAATAGCTACTTTTTTAAATCATTTAATAATTCTCTTATAGACTTTTTAAGTGTAGGATGAATTTTATCAGGACAAATATCGTTAAGTGGCTCTAAAACGAAAGTCCTATTTTGCATATCTACATGTGGAACCTTTAAATCTTCTTCATCATATACTTCATCATTAAACATAAGTATATCTAAATCTATTATTCTAGGGCCCCATCTTATAAGTCTAACTCTTCCAATATCACTTTCAATTGATAAAAGTGTTTCTAAAACTTCTCTACAGCTTAAATGAGTTTCAGCTTCAAGTGCTCCATTTAAAAATGGAGGTTGATCTGTATACCCATAAGGCTCTGTTTCATACATTTTAGATTTTGCAGTTATTCTTATTCCTCTTTGCTCTAGCATCTCAAAAGCATCTTCAACAGCTTTATGTCTATCTCCAATATTGCTTCCAAAAGCTATATACACTTTATTCATCTCTTAGTACCTCAGTCATTCTTGCTGCTCTATAGTTTTCTAAAACATCATGTACTCTTATCATTTCTATACCTTTTAAAGCAGCATAACATGTTATAGCCATTGTACCTTCTAGTCTTTCCTCTGGAGGAAGATTTCCAAGAGCAACACCTATTGTTGTTTTTCTTGAAACTGCTAAAAGAATTGGCATATCAAAAGTATAGAAATCTTCTATTTTCTTAATAACTTCTATATTGTGATCATAATTTTTACCAAATCCAACACCTGGATCTAAAATTATTTTATCTTCACTTATACCTTTTTCAAGAGCATAGTCAATTCTGTCTTTGAAAAACTCCTTCATTTCCCTAATTACATCATCATAATGAGGGTCTTTTTGCATATCCTTAGGAGTTCCTTTAATATGCATAATTATTATAGGCACATTATATTTTTTAACAACATCAGCCATATTATCATCAAATGTTAACCCACTAATATCATTTACAATATCTGCACCTGCTTTAATTGCTTCTTCAGCTGTTTTTGCTCTATAAGTATCTACAGAAATTAAAACATTTTTATCTATATTTCTAATTTCTTTTATAAGAGGTACTACTCTTGCTATTTCTTCATCTACATCTACAGGATCTGATCCTGGTCTTGTAGATTCTCCACCAATATCAAGTATTTCAGCACCATTTTTTATCATCTCTTTTGCTTTTTCAAGAGCAGAAGAATCTTTCTTAACTCTTGATCCTTCAAAAAATGAATCTGGTGTAGCATTTAATATACCCATTATTTTCATATTATCAAAGTGGTAAACCCTACCATCTTTTAAAGTAATACTTTTTCTCATAAAAACATCTCTTTCTTTTATAAAGTACAACCTTTTTCTGTGTATGCAAAAGCATTATGGTTGTGTATACTTTCTATACTTTCAACATAAGTACTATACCAAGTAACTCCTTCTGCATTTTCAAGTCTTGAAGCTGTTTCTCTAGCTACATCTTCAACAAATCTTGGGTTTAAGTATGCTTGTTCTGTTACCCACTTTTCGTCTTTTCTCTTAAGTAAAGTAAATATAGGAGAACTTGCACTATCCTCTGCTATTTTAACAAGATCTTCTATCCAAACAAGTTTATCCATTTCTATTTTCATTTTAACAATTGCTCTTTGGTTATGTGCACCAAATTCACTTATTTCCTTTGAACAAGGGCAAAGTGTTGTTACTGGAACATCTACTCCTAAAACAAACTTAAATCCTGTTTCTACTGAGTATTCTGCTTCAAATTCGCATTGAACGTCATATGGTGCCATAATTCCAGTTACAGGTGATGGTTTTGTAATAAAATAGTCAAATTTAATTACACAGTGTCCTTTTTTAGCTTCTAGTCTTTCTACTAAATGCTTTAACATTTCTTCAAGGCCTGCTGGTGAAAGATTTGGAGCTTCTTTTACAACTTCAACAAATCTACTCATATGAGTACCTCTTTGATCATGTGGTAGGTATACTGATAAATCCATTGTTGATACAGTAGATTGCTCTTTGTTTGCCTTATCTAATACTTTAATAGGCCATTTTAAACTATTAATCCCTACTTTTTTTAAAGCTATATTTCTTGTGTCTTTTTGGCTTTGTACATCCTTCATGATTTACCCCCTATAAATTAATCCACTTGTTTTTGTTTCCCAAATTTCGATTTCACATAATCTACAGTTGTCTCTTTTGATTTCATCAACTAATTCATTCCATACATATTTAGCTATATTCTCTGCAGTTGGTTGTTCGATTATGTCATTTAAGTAATAGTGATCTAATCTATCTATAACCTTTGCTTTAACTATTCTTTTTAGTTCTACGAAGTCGAAAACCATGTCTTCTTCACCTGGTTCCCCCTCTATTTTTACAACTAACTTGTACGTATGACCGTGCAGTCTTTCACACTTTCCGTGATACTTTACTAAGTTATGTGCTGCATCAAATTCAAACTCTTTTATTAGTATCATATACTCATTCAACTCCATTAGTTTTATATTTTTAGATAATTCTACACCACATTAAAAAATTATTCAAATTATTATGTTTCAGTAATTTGACAAATTAATTATATATCATAGATTTGAAACTATCAATCTTAATTATTTTATTTATACAATATTCTCGCTTTTATTGTAAAGCAGTATATATACATATACATTTATGTCTTATATTTGTAAATAATAGTGTAATTATAAATAATCATTTTAAACATTTTTTTAATAAGATAATAATACTTTGTAAACATAAATATCTCATTCCATATTTTTCAAGTATAAATTCTTTTGTTTTATTAAAACTAAGTAATGAGGTGTTTTAAATATGATGGGTATTATTTTTTCAATTTTAGCTGGTGCTCTAATGAGTTTCCAAGGAGTTTTCAACACTCGATTAAACGAGAGAATAGGTATATGGGAAGCTAATGCCTTTGTACATGGTACTGCTCTAATTGTATCTATTATCGTTTTATTTTTCGCATCTAGTGGAGATTTTAGAAAAATTATGGAAGTTGATAAGCTTTATTTAACTGGAGGTATTATTGGTGCACTTATTACTTTTACAGTTATTAGGGGAATATCCTCCCTTGGTGCTACATATGCAATATCTTTAATATTAGTTGCACAGCTTTTAACTGCAGCTGCTATAGATAAGTTTTCTTTATTTGGAACTGAGCCTATGGCATTTGGATGGACGAAAATCTTAGGAGTTATTGTTATGATCGCTGGAATTATTCTTTTTAAATTTAAAGGATAAAAAATAAGTAGCAAATCGCTACTTATTTTTTTCTATATAATTATTTAAATCTTCTTGTGTTTTAAAGTAACTATCAATAAATCCTCCTCCAAGACATATCTCATCGTTATAAAAAACAACTGCTTGACCTGGAGTTATAGATTTTTGTGCCTCATCAAATATTACTAAAACAGATTTTTCATCTAAAACTTTTACAGTAACTCCCTGATCTTTTTGTCTGTATCTAAACTTAGCTGTACAATGGAATTCATTTTCTTTTAAACTTCCAACCCAATTAATATCACTAGCTAAAAGTCCATATGAAAGTCTTTCTGGATTATTTTCCCCTTGAACAACATATAAAACATTTTTTTCAAGGTCTTTATCAACAACAAACCAAGCTTCTCCAGCTCCACCTATTCCAAGACCTTTTCTTTGTCCTAATGTATAATTCATAAGCCCATAGTGAGTTCCCATTTCTTTTCCATCTAAACTTTTTATTTTTCCTGGTTTTGCTGGAAGATAATTTGATAAAAACTCTCTAAAGTTTCTTTCCCCAATAAAACATACTCCTGTACTATCTTTCTTACTAGCTGTTTTAAGATTATATTTTTTAGCAATTTCTCTTACTTGGCTTTTTTCAAGATGTCCTATTGGAAACATTGTTTTTGAAAGTTGTGCTTGAGTAAGTTCACATAAAAAGTATGTTTGATCCTTATTATTATCTTTTCCTCTTATAAGACAGTACTCGTCTCCTCTTTTTTCAACTTGAGCATAATGTCCCATAGCTATATAATCCGCACCTATTTTCATTGCATAGTCTAAAAACGCTTTAAATTTTATTTCTTTATTACACATAACATCAGGATTTGGAGTTCTTCCTTTTTTGTATTCATCTAAAAAGTATGTAAAAACTCTATCCCAATATTCTTTAACAAATGTTACTGTATAGTATGGTATTCCAATTTCATCACATACAGCTCTTACATCATTATAATCTTCCTCAGCAGTACATACTCCATTTTCGTCTTTTTCATCCCAGTTTTTCATAAAAAGTCCTATAACATCGTATCCTTGCTCTTTTAAAAGAAGTGCTGAAACAGATGAGTCTACTCCACCTGACATTCCAACAACTACTTTTATATCTTTTTTATCTTTCATCTTTTCACCTTCTTGTAATCTATATTAATTTTATCTTTTCTAATCCTATATATTAAAATATTATAACATTGACTATCATGTTTTCAAAATACAATATTAAAAGGGAGGGTTATCCCCTCCCTTTTAATATTTACTTTTCTACAAGTCCACTATCTTTTAATCTATTTCTAATTTTTTCTCCAAGTTTTCTATTTTTAGTTGATATATAAAATCCTATAGTTATAAATATAACAATATATAAACTTAACATAAACAAATATTTATATACGGATTCTAAAACTACACCTGCAACAGCTTCTCTCATAAGACCTATTCCATATGTAAAAGGTAAAAAAGGATTTATAGCTTTAAAAAATGGTGGTGTAACCTCTACTGGAAATGTACCTCCTGATGATGATATTTGAAGAACTAAAAGTATTACTCCTATTGCTTTACCTACATTTCCAAGTACATAAACTAGTGTATATATTATTGACACAAATACTATACTAATAATTATTCCAGAAACTACAAATAAGCTTTTGCTGTAATTATAGGTTCCAAGTATAAATATATCTCCTAAAGTAACTACTAAAGCTTGAAAAATTCCTATTGTAATAAAAGTTAAAAGTCTTCCAAAATACTCCATAGAACCTGTTACTTCCATATTATAATAAACCTTAGTAGTTAATACAGATACAAGTATTAACCCTCCAACCCAAAGTGAAAGTGTTGTAAAAAATGGTGACATTGCTGAACCGTAGTTTGGAACAGGGTATACCCTTTCTTTAATAAGCTCTACCGGGTCTGATAGAAAGTCACTTTCTTTTTTTATATCACCTTTTAATATCTCAAGAGCTTCTTCAAGTCTTTCATCTTCTGATAAACTCCTTATTTTATTAGCTGTTGTTTTTATAATATTTTCTGCATCATTCATATTCTCTCTAGCAAACTTTAAAACATCTATTCCAGATACTAAACCATTTGATGTATTATCTAAAATGCTTTTAATCTTTGGCATTTCTTCTATTGCTTCATTTAATACATTATCTGCAGTTAATATAATATTTTTCAAATCATTAGATATCGCCTCAAAATCTTCTTTGTATTTTGAGTCAAAGTTTTTTAAAATATAGTCTGTTTTTATTATTATATTTTCTGTTATATTTTTAATTTTTTCTATAGCACCTTGAGAAATAGAATCACCACTTTCAATAAGCGCTTTTAAATTATCTAAACCTTTTATATTATTTTCAATATCATTTTTTACCTTCAAAAGATTTTCATATAAATTATTTAGCTTTTCACTATTAACACTTTCTATTAAATTAATAATTGAGTTTATTTTTGATAAAAGTATTTCTTCCTTTGATTTAATGTAATTAATTTTCTCTAATAAAATTTCAGCCTCAGAACTTTCACTTAAACTATCTAAAAACTTATTTAAATCCTCAGATGTTTTCTTTATAAACTCTAAGTCTGCTTTTATAGTTGGTGATAAATTTTTAATTAAGTCAGAAGCTTTATCTATAAAGTTATTACTATAATTTACAATGTCTATTCCATTATTAATAGCATTATTTATTTCAGGTATTTTTTTCTTTACATTTTCAACCACTGTTAAAGCCTCTTTACCACTTGAGTAAAAAGAATTTATAGATTCTTTAATTTCTCCAGTTTTTCCTTCTACTTCAAATAAAATTTTTTCAAATTTTTTTATAGTAGGTATTTGACTTTCTATTTCCATATCTAGTTTTTTCATTCCTTCAAGAGCAGCACTACTAACTTCTTTTATAAAGTTTTTACTAATTTCCTCTTGAATTAAAGATGCACTTTTATCTGTTATTTTAGGAGCTACAGCATTTCTTTTCTCATTAACTTTATATATTAACTTTGGCTTAATAGGAGTTTTTTCAACAACTGATAATATATTTTTAGTAAAATCATTTGTTATTTCAATACTTGCATAATATTTACCACTTTCTAAGCCTTTATTAGCTTCATTTTCATTTACAAACTGAAAATTTAATGTTTTATTTTCTTCTAAATTTTTAGTAGCTATTTCTCCTATATTAACTGTTTTATTAAATATACTTCCTCCAACATCATTGTTAACTATTGCAACTGAAATATCTGAAAGATTTCCATACGGATCCCAAGAAGACTTTATATTGAACCATGCATAAAGTGCTGGAAGTATACATAATCCAATTACTACTATTAAAGCAATTATATTTTCCCTTATGCTTTTAAGATCTTTTAAGTATATTTTAAGCATTTCTCTCCTCCTTAAACATATACATTTATATTCTCCAATGTTTTCATAGGTTATTACAAAATAACAACTTATAATTTATGTTTATCACTTTATATAGCATAAATTTTTCCATAATATACTAAACCAATAGAGTAACTTTGAATAACTAAAATTTCTTTTGCAAAAATTCAATTTAACTATTGAATTTAATTTTAAAATCCGTTATACTTTACTTAGGATAACAAAGATAATACTTTTATATTTATTTTGAATTCACATATTCATTTAATTCTCTTCAAAAAAAGGTGCCTTATGGCACCTTTTTTATTATCCTATGTGATCTATAAGTATAGCTTGAACTTCATATATATTAGTATTTCTATTAAATTGTTTTTGTATAGGTAGATCCTTTCCTGATATATATATTTTTAGCTCAGCATCTAAGTCAAAATGTCCTGCTGTTTCTATTTCAAAGTAACTTATACTTTTATAAGGAACAGAAAGATATTCTGTTTTCTTTCCTGTCATTCCTTGCTTATCTACAAATATAACTCTTTTGTTAGTAAATATTATTGTATCTCTTATTAGTTTATATGCTGACTCTACTATTTCTGAAGCTGAAAAAAGATCCTCATAATCCTTTTCTATTTGTCCTATGTCTACTTTTGAAGCATTTCCCATTAATCCACTAAATAAGCCCATTTTATCACTCCTTATTTATTTTATATTAATATATTAAACAAAAAGGAAGTATATTAAAAGCATATACTTCCTTTTTTAAAATTAATTTTCTTTATAATTATTACCAAGCATTTTTTTCATAAATTCTATATTTTCACCTTTTCTTTTAGAAACATCTTTAAGTTGCTCTTTGTCTATAGAATCTATTGAGAAATATTTTGCAAAATCTTTCACTATATAAAGTCCACATACACTAGCTACAGGTTCCATCATAAAAGATTCTGTTAATGTAACTTCTGTATTTACATCCCCATTTAAAAGATTAAATAGTTTTGTTTTTTCTGAGTGATCTGGAAGTGATGGATATCCTATTGCAGGTCTTATTCCTTCAACTTCAAAGTTCCAATAATTTTTATGCATATAATCATGAAGATAAGAAGCAAAGCTTTCAGCAAGTCTATTTGATAATACTTTTACCATTAAAGCATTATATTCATCTCCACTTTCTTTATATTGCTTATATATTTCATCTAAGTATTTTCCTGATGTTACTATAAAACCACCTACAAAGTCTTTAACTCCACTTTCCTTAGGCGCTACAAAATCTCCTAGCGAAAGGTTTATACCACTTTCAGTTTTCTTTTGCTGTCTTAAATTATTAAATACTACTTTCTCATCTTTATTTAAAACAACTATATCTTCATTTTCTGAAAATGCATCAAATAGTCCATAAACACCATGTGGGTTAATGTTTTCATTTTCTTCAAATTCATCAAGCATTACATTTGCATCAATATAAAGTTTTTTTGCTTCTTCCTTATATTTATCATCTTCTAAAACTTTAGGGAAGCTTTTTTTAATTCCCCATTCAACAAAGAAAAATGTCCAATCAATTCCTTCTCTAAGTTTTTTAACAGGAACATTTATTTTTTCAATTCCTCTAAAATCTGGAGTTTTTACATTTAGGCTATTCCAATCAACTTTTAATTTGTTCTTCCTTGCTTCATTAAGACTTAAAAGATTTTCATCTTCTTTTTTATAGCTTTCTATTATTTTTTCATAATCTTCTTTTATTTGTTTTTCATACTCAACTTTTTTGTTTTTATCTGTAAGTATTTTTGCAACTTCAACACATTTTGAAGCATCAAGTGTGTGGTATACACCACCTTTATATTTTGGAGCAAGCTTTATAGCAGTATGAACCTTACTAGTAGTAGCTCCTCCAACCATTATAGGAATATTCATTCCTTCTTTTTCCATCATCTCTGCAACTATTCCCATTTCATCTAAAGATGGAGTTATAAGTCCTGAAAGACCTACTATATCTGCGTTATTTTCTTTAGCAGCTTTTACAATCTCCTCTGGATGAACCATTATTCCAAGGTCTATAACATTAAAGTTATTACAAGAAAGTACAACTCCTACAATGTTTTTACCAATGTCATGAACGTCGCCTTTTACAGTTGCCATTACCATAGTTCCTGCGTTTGATGAAGAGTTTTGTTTTTCCTCTTCTATATAAGGCATTAAGGCAGATACTGCTTTTTTCATAACCCTAGCACTTTTTACTACTTGAGGAAGGAACATTTTACCTTCTCCAAATAAGTTTCCAACTAATTTCATACCATCCATTAAAGGACCTTCTATAATATCAAGTGATTTTTCAAAGTTTTGTCTAGCTTCAATTGCATCTTCTTCTACAAAATCAACAATACCTTTAACTAAAGCATGTTTTAGTCTTTCCTCAACACACTCTTCTCTCCACTTTAATTTATTTTCTTCAACTTTACTACTTTCCCCTTTAAACTGCTCTGCAAATTCAATTAATTCTTCAGCAGCATTAGGATGTGTATTTAAAACAACAGCTTCTACTTTTTCTAGTAGATCTTTGTCAATCTCATCATAAATTTGAACCATACCTGGATTTAATATTGCCATATCCATTCCAGCTTCTATTGCATGATATAAAAACACAGAGTGCATTGCTTCTCTTATTGTATTATTTCCTCTAAATGAAAATGAAAGATTTGAAAGCCCTCCTGATATTTTAGCTCCTGGAAGATTTTCTTTTATCCATTTTGTAGCCTTTATAAAGTCAATTCCATAACTATTATGTTCTTCCATACCTGTTGCTATTGCTAGAATATTTGGGTCAAATATAATATCTTCTCTTGGGAAATTAACTTTTTCAACTAAAACATCATAAGCTCTTTTACAAACTTCTATTTTTCTTTCATAAGTGTCTGCTTGACCTTTTTCATCAAATGCCATAACAACTACAGCAGCACCAAATTTTTTAATAGTTTTAGCATGATTTATAAATTCTTCTTCTCCATTTTTAAGACTTATAGAGTTTACTATTGGCTTTCCTTGTATAGCCTTAAGTCCTGCTAATATAACAGAGTACTTAGATGAATCTATAACAACTGGAACCTTTGATATTTCAGGCTCTGAAGCTAGTAGCTTTAAGAATCTATCCATTTCTTCTTCAGAGTTTAACATACCATCATCAAAGTTAATATCTATAGCTTGTCCTCCGTTTTCAACTTGATCCCTTGCTATAGAAAGAGCCTCTTCATATTTTTTCTCTGAAATTAATCTTGCAAATTTTTTAGAACCTGCTACATTTGTTCTTTCTCCTATATTTAAAAAGTTGTTTTCCTTTGTAACATGTACAACTTCAAGTCCTGCAAGTCTTGTTTCAAGAATCTTTTCCTTAGGAGTTCTTGGTGTTTTTCCCTCAACAAGCTTTGCAATTTCTCTAATATGGTCATATGTAGTTCCACAGCAACCACCTACTATATTAACGTGTTTATTATCAACAAGCTCTTTTAAGTTTTCAGCTGTTATTTCTGGCTTTTCATCATACTCTCCAAATCTATTAGGAAGCCCTGCATTAGGATACACACTTACATAGTAAGGTACTTCATTTGAAAGTTTTTTAATAAAAGGCACTAAATCCTTTGCTCCAAAAGAACAGTTAAGTCCTACTGATATTACATACTCATTTTTTATAGACTCTATAAAAGCATCTAGGGTTTGTCCTGATAAAGTTCTACCACTTTTATCTGTTAATGTTCCAGATATCATTATAGGTATTTCAATGTTTCTCTCTTCATTAATAGTATTTAAAGCAAAAATAGCAGCTCTTGCATTTAAAGTATCAAATATTGTTTCTATTAAAATAACATCTACTCCACCATCTATTAGCCCTTCCATTTGCTCTTTATATGATTCCATCATATCATCAAAATTTATTGCCCTATATCCTGGATTTTCAACATCTGGTGATAATGATAATGTTTTATTTGTAGGGCCTACTGATCCTGCAACATATCTTGGCTTTTCTTTAGTTGAATACTTTTTTGCACACTCTTTTGCAAGTTTTGCAGCTGCATAGTTTAAATCATATATTATATTATCTGTACCATAATCAAGCTGTGAAACCCTTGTTGCGTTAAAAGAGTTTGTTTCTATAATATCCGCTCCTGCAGCTAAATAATTTTCATGTATTTCCCTTATAACCTCTGGTTTTGTTAAAACTAGAAGATCATTATTACCTTTAAGTTCATATTTACTATCTTTTAATATTTCACCTCTATAATCTGCCTCTGTTAAATTATATGCTTGTATAGCAGTTCCCATTGCACCATCTAATACAAGAATTCTTTCCTTTAAACTTTCTTTAAATCCCAAAGTTGACACCTCCTAAAAGCTAATTACATTTTTTTATTTAAATACATATTATATTCTATTCATTATATATTATCCTTTTTAGGATTTACTTTCAATTAAAATAATAAAATATACTTACATAAAATAGTAAAATATGAGTAATATTTATTTTTAACCTAATATTATAAAAGCTGTGGTATAATAAAATGTACATTTTACAAAAAAGAGGTGTTTACTAATGTCTGGAGCTTCTATGAGTTTAAAATATCCAATTAGATATGATGATGTTGATTTTACTAATAAAGCTTTTATTCCATCAATAATAAATTATTTTGCTGATGTTGCAACTCAACAAGCAACTAGTGTTGGACTTGATGTTGATAAATTAAAAGAAGTACATAGAGGATGGGTTTTATGTCAGTGGGATATAGATATTTTTAGACTTCCTACATATGGAGAAAATATTACTGTAACCACAATCCCTTATTCTTATAAAAAGTTTTTTGCTTATAGAATTTTTGAACTTAAAGATGAAAATAATAATATTTTAGTTAAGGGAAAAAGTTCTTGGATGTGCTTAGACACTGAAAAAAGAAGACCTATAAGACTATCTTATGATGACATTAAGTGTTTTGGTATAAGAGAAGAAGATGAAGAAATTGTTGAAGTTATTAAACCTCAAAAAATATCTAATTTCTCTTTAGAAAAAGATTTTATTGTTAGATACACAGATATAGATACAAATAATCATGTAAATAATTCTAAATATATTACATGGGCACTTGAAACCCTTGATTTAAAATTTTTAGAGGACAACTCACCTGTTAATATTAAAATTTTATATTCTAAGGAAAAACGTTATGGTGGAAGCGTATATTCTAAATGTGAAATAATAAGTGAAAACTCCTCTGTTAAAACGTTACATGCTATTTGTAATAGTGAAAATATTCATCTTTGTGATATAGAGATTACATGGGAAAAAAATAGCTCTAAATAGAGCTATTTTTTCTTATATAAATATATACAGTGATAAGTTGCATATACTTTATTGTTTTCTTTAAAATTTTCATTATATATATTTAAAGTTTTTTTCATTATATTAGGAGATATTATATTATTCTCATCACATATATTAGCACCTATTTTTCTTACTGATTTTAAAAAATCAATAGAAGAATCAAAATACTCTTTTATATTTTCTGACTTTACAATAAAGTTTTCACATAAAAGGTGACTTTCAAAATCCTTTTCACATAAAAAGCTTTTTCTAAAATTCACTTTATTAGTATTTAAAGCTTTACATGCCTTACTACCTGACTTTTCAAGTTCAATAAATGTATTTTCTCCAAATGTTGATATTATAATTTCACCTTTTTTACTTAGCATATTTTCATAATTTTTTATAGATAATATAGGATGTTTAAACCATTGAAAAGTAGCATTTGAAATAATTAAATCATACTTTTTATCATCACTATAATTTTCTCCATCAAAACATATAAATTCTATATTGTTTGTACAAACATTGCTTTTAATAAGATTTTTTTTACACTCTAATATCATATTTTCTGATATATCTAAAACTGTTAACTTAGCATTTTTATATTTGCTTAATAGTTTTTTAGTAAGTATTCCAGTACCACATCCTATTTCTAAAATAGAATTTACATTTGTATTTTTTATATATTTTATAAGTTTTTTAGCCATTATTTTTTGTACAAAAGCATAATTATTATATTCTGAGGATGACTTGTTAAATCTTTCTTTTATTACTTTTTTATTTATCATTGCTATACATCCTTTAAAAACTTATTTAGTGTGTTAATAAACTTTTCTGTATTTGTAATAAATGGAATATGACCTGTATCTTTTAAAATTTCTATTTTAGAATTAGACATAATTTTATTTAATATAATTGCACCATCTAAACTACATATATTATCTTTTTCCCCATGAATTATAATAGATTTATTTTTTATATTTTTAACAAATGTACTTGTATCTTTTAAAAATAAAAGACCATTTAAAAGTGAATTTACACTAAACTCATTATTTACTATATTAAAATCATTTTCTAAATCCTTAAAAAATTCTTTTTCACAAGTTGAAAGCATATTTTTATAAAATCTTTTTAAAACTATTTTTTTGTTTTCAACTAAAGCATTTATCATATTATTTAAAATATCTTCCTCTAAACCAAACTCCATATCTTTTCTTTTAATAAAGCTATGTGTAGAAGATATTAAAACTAATTTACTTTTTATAGCTATATTTTCAAGAACTTTTAATAAAGCAAGAGTTCCCATAGACCAGGCTATTATTATATCTGGTTCAAAATTTTTTATATTTTCTTCTACAATATCTAAAATATTATACTGAGATCTTATATTCTTGAAATTTATAAACTTAATATTTTCATCTTTAAAATTATTTGCAATAGGATAAAAAATATTTTCACTTCCTATCCAACCTGATATTATAAGTATTTTTTTCATATTAGCTCCTTAAGATTATTTAAAAATATATCTATATCCTTTTTGCTTATATTTGTGTTTAATGATACTCTAATTCTTTCTAAACCTTTGGGAACAGTAGGTTTTCTTATAGCTGGTACATATATTCCTTTTTCAAGAAGTTTTTTAGATATATCTAATACCTTCTCCTCTCCTTTTAAGATTATAGGAATAATAGGAGTCTCGCCTTCTACTGTTTCAAGTTTCATATTTTTTAGTTTTGTTCTTAAATATATTGAGTTTTCTCTTAAAATTTCTCTATCATTTTTCATAGTAGAGATAATTTCTATAGATTTTTTACTTGATAAAATTACACTTGGAGGAAGTGCTGTTGAGTATATAAATCCTCTTAAAAAGTTTCTAAAATAATCTATATATAATTTTTTTCCTGTTATAAATCCTCCATAATTTCCAACAGCTTTACTTAGTGTTCCTATTTGTATAATATTTTCATTTTTTAACCTTAAGTGCTCTAATGCTCCACTTCCATTTTTCCCAAGCACTCCAAATCCATGGGCATCATCTACTATTAAAAGTGCATTGTATTTTTTAGATATTTCACTTAAAGCTTCTAAAGGCGCTATATCTCCATCCATACTAAATACACTATCTGTAATAATAACTTTTTTATAATTACTATACTGAGTTATTTTTTCAATTAAATCATTAGTATCGCAATGCTTGTACCTAACAAGTTTAGCCCTACTTAAAATAGCACCATCAACTATACTTGCATGATTAATTTTATCTGAGAAAATAATAAAATCTTTGCTGCACAAAGATGATAAAACACCTAAATTAGCAATATATCCAGACCCTACAACTATAGTGTCTTCTGTTTCTTTTAAACTTGTAATTGTTTTTTCAAGGTTTTTATGTATACTAAGGTTTCCTGAAACTAGTCTTGAAGAAGGAGAGCCTACTCCATATAAATTAATAGCATTTATAGCTTCATTAAATAAAACTGGATTTTTAGACATTGATAAGTAATCATTGCTAGATAAATTTATTTTAATATTTAACTTATCAATATTTTTTTCACATCTATATAATTTCTCATTTTTTATATTTTGTAATTTATTGAATATATAACTATCCATAATTCCTCCGAAATATTATTTGTTAATAGTTTACACATAAAAAAGAGTATTGTAAACTCTTTTTTCATTTAAAGTTTACAATACTCTTTCTATATAATGAACACCAATACTTTCTTTTCTTTTAATACAGGAAGTTATTACAATGTTAGCTATTTCTACTAAATTTAAAATTTCAAAATAATCTTTGCTTAAATTTTTATTTAAATATATATTATATTTTATAGTTTGTATATCACTATACGCTTTATATAGCCTTTTTAGAGTTCTAACAACAAACACATTTTCCTCCATTATATCTTTAATTGATTCTTTAATACTTACATAATTTAAATTCTTACAATCAAACTTCTCTTTATAATTTTTTATATCAAAATCTTCTTCTATTAATTCTTTACTTGTTTGTTTTTTATTAATATTTTTTGCCACTATTCTTCCAAACACAATAGCTTCAAGTAGAGAGTTGCTAGCAAGTCTATTTGCACCATGTACTCCTGTAAAAGCACATTCACCACATGCATAAATATTTTTAATACTTGTTTCTCCTTTTAAATTTGTTTTTATTCCTCCAATTAAATAATGCTGAGATGGATAAACTTTTATATAATCCTTAGATATATTTACTCCTTTTTTAAGACAATTACTATATATTCCTTTAAATCTACTTTTCAAAAATTCATCTGATAATTTAGTTAAATCAATATATACATAATCTTTATTTTCATTTAAACACTCTTTATATATAGCTCTTGATACTATATCTCTTGGGGCTAATTCCTTCATTTTATGATATTTATCCATAAATCTATTAAATTTACTATTTATTAAAACTCCTCCTTCCCCTCTAGCAGCTTCTGATATTAAAAATCTTCTGCTATATCCTTTATCACACATTGCTGTTGGATGAAACTGGATAAATTCCATATTAGATATTTTAATACCTACTCTTTTTGCCATAGCTATTCCATCACCTGTTATTTCTAAAGGATTAGTTGTAGATTTGTAAACCTGTCCTATTCCCCCTGTTGCTATAACAATATTTTTACCATAAAAAATATCTAATTTACTGTTTAAAGTATACACTCCCTTAATATGTTTTTTATTTAAAATATCTAATGCAATTGTATCTTCTAAAATAGTAATATTACTGCTCTCTAAAACCTTTTTAACTAACCCTCTTATTATTTCCTTTCCAGTTTCATCTTTATGATAAAGAATAGTATTTTGTCTGTGTCCTCCTTCTTTTGTATATAGATAGTTTCCATTTTCATCTTTTTCAAAATTTACACCAATATTTATTAATTTTTCTATACATTTGTCACTTTCATTTTGAAGAGTTTTTATAGCTCTTTTATTGTTATAGTAACATCCTGCATAAAGTGTATCTTGATAATGAACCTTTTTATTTATACATGAAACTATTCCACCTTGAGCAAGTTCACTACTTCCTTTTCCAAGCTTAGTTTTTGATATTAAAAGCACCTTCTTATTTTTCATAATATTTATTGCAGTAAAAAGTCCAGCAACCCCTGATCCTATTATAATTACATCATATATATTTTTCATATTATCCCCCACTTTTATATAATCTTTTTATAATTGTATATTTTTTACAAACTTTTTCAACATAGTTATATTTTTAATAATATTACAAAAGAAATCCTTGAATTATTTTCCTTTTTTAGGTAAATTCTATAGTAGGATGGTATCAATTGAACCATACCTAAGGAGGATTAATAATGAAAAACACAATTTTAAATTTCAGGGAAGCAAAAGCGAATAACAAAAAGCTTACCCTTTTAACAGCTCATAATTACTACATGTCTAAAATAATCGACTCTTGCAGCATAGATGCTATATTAGTTGGTGACTCACTTGGAATGGTTGCTCTTGGGTACGAAAATACCCTTCCAGTAACAATTAATGATATGGTTCATCATTCAAAAGCTGTTGCAAATGGTGCAAAAAACAGCTTCATAATATGCGATATGCCTTTTATGTCATATACAACATCTAATTATGATGCTGTAAAAAATGCAGGTATTCTTATTAAAGAAGGAATGTGTCATGCTGTGAAACTAGAAGGTGGCTGTGAAATATCTTCTACTGTAAAAGAAATAGTAAATTCTAAAATACCTGTTATGGGACATATTGGTTTAACCCCTCAGTCTGTTAATAATCTAGGTGGCTATAAGGTGCAAGGAAAAAATGTTAAAGAAATTAAATCTTTAATCGAAAGTGCTAAAGCACTTGAAGACTCTGGTGTATTTTCAATAGTTCTTGAATGTATCCCATATGAAATAGCTAAACTTATAGATGAAAGTATATCTATACCAACAATAGGAATAGGCTCTGGAAAGTATACTACTGGGCAAATTTTAGTTTTAGAAGATATGTTAGGTCTTTTTGATAATTTAAATCCTAAATTTGTTAAACAGTATTGTAATCTAAATAAGGAAATTCAAAACTGTATAAATGAATATATTAGTGATGTTTGTAATGGCAATTTTCCATTAGATTCTCACTCATTTTCAATAAATTAGGAGGTAATTTATGAAGGTTTTAAATAAAATAAATGATTTAAAAGATTTTGTAAGTACATATAAACTAAATAATAAAATTATAGGATTGGTTCCTACAATGGGATACTTACATAATGGACATAAATCTTTAATAGAAAAAGCTAGATTAGAAAATGATAAGGTTATAGTATCTATTTTTATAAATCCTCTTCAGTTTTCTAAAAGTGAAGACTTATCTACTTACCCAAAGGATATAGATAAAGACCTTTTAATTTGCAAAAACTCTAATGTTGATATAGTTTTTATTCCAGATGAAAATGAAATGTATAAAAAAGATTTTTCAAGTTTCGTTCAAGTTAATAATATTACTTCTAATCTATGTGGTAAAAGTAGACCTGATCACTTTAAAGGCGTTACTACAGCTGTTTTAAAGCTTTTTAATATTACAAAGTGTAATACAGCTTATTTTGGTGAAAAAGATTACCAACAACTTAAAGTTATAGAAAAAATGGTTTATGATTTAAATCTAGATATTAAAATAGTACCTTGTCCTATTTATAGAGAAAAAGACGGACTTGCTTTAAGCTCAAGAAATGCTTATTTAAATCAGGAAGAAAGATCTGCTGCACTTTGCTTAAATAAATCTTTATTTAAAGCTAAGCAGTATTTAAATACAACAAAAGATTCTAGTAAATTAAAGCAGTTAATAATAGATGAAATAAATAAAGAACCTTTAGCTAAAATTGATTATATAGAAATTGTAAATGCTACTACCCTAGAACCTATTAAGTATATAAGTGAAAATACACTTATTGCTTTAGCTGTTTTTATAGGAAAAACTAGACTTATTGATAACTTAATTTTAAAATCTTAAGGTGGTGGTAAAGTTGAATATAACAATGTTAAATTCAAAAATCCACAGAGCAAGTGTAACTGAAGCTAAACTTGACTATGTAGGAAGCATAACTATAGATTCTTCACTTTTAAATGCAGCAGGTATTTTAGAATATGAAAAAGTTCACATTGTAAATATAAATAATGGTGAAAGATTTGAAACATATACTATAAAAGGAGAAAAAAACAGTGGGATTATTTGTGTAAATGGAGCTGCTGCAAGGTGTGTTCAACCAAATGACAAAATAATTATAATGTCCTATGCTTCAATGGAATTAAATGAAGCAAAAATTCACAAACCTAAAGTTGTATTTGTAGATGAAAAAAATCAAATTAATAAGGTTTCCTTTTATGAAAATCATGGAGAAATATATTAGGATTGGCACTAGCCAATCCTAATATATATTTAAACTTATATCGAGGCTTTTAACAGAGTGGGTTAGCTCACCTGTTGATATAATATTTACTCCAGTTTTTGCAACTTCTTTTACATTGTTTAAAGTTATATTTCCCGATGCTTCTAATATGCTTTTTCCTGAATTTAATAAAACACATTTTTTCATGTCTTCTATATCCATATTATCTAGCATAATTATATCTGCCTTTGCGTCTAATGCTTCTTTCATTTCATTTATATTTGATACTTCAACTTCTATTTTATAGGTATGTGGTATAGATTCCCTTGCTTTATCTACAGCGTTTTTTATTCCCTTAAGAGCTTTTATATGATTATCCTTAATCATAATTCCACTTGCTAGGTTATATCTATGATTAAAACACCCACCTATTTTAACAGCATGTTTTTCAAGTATTCTAAGACCTGGAGTTGTTTTTCTAGTGTCTGTTACTTTTACATCATACTCTTTTATTTCATTAAAGTATTTTTTAGACATTGTAGCTATACCACTTAATCTTTGTAAAAAGTTTAAAGCTACTCTCTCCCCTTTTAAAATGCTATTTAGTTTTCCACTAATTATAGCTATATCATCGCCTTTGTCTACTTCATCTCCATCATTTTTTAAAAACTTTATATTTACACAGTTATCTATAATGTTATAAACTTCTGAAACTAAAATAAGACCACATATAACTCCTTTTTCCTTAGAGGTAATTTTTGCTTTTCCTAAAATATTATTATCTATTAAATTAGAGCTTAAATCTCCTGATCCTATATCCTCAAAAACAGCATTTTTTACAATATCTTTAATTAAAAATCTATCTAACATAATTTATCTCCTAGCTTAACTCAAGCATTTTATCAAGAGATTTTTTTGCTTTAAGCCTTATATTTTCTTCTAAGATTATTTCAAATTCTTCATTTTTAAGACAGTTATATATATCATTTAATTTAGTTTTTTTCATGTTTGAACATACTAATGAGTCAGATAAAAGATAAAACTCTTTGTTTGTGTGTTTATTGTCATTTTTAAGCTTATGCATTACTCCAATCTCTGTTGCTATAATAAATTTTTTATTATTAGACTCTTTAGCATAATTTATTATTGCAGATGTACTTCCAATAAAATGTGCTTTTTCTAAAACCTTGTTATCACATTCTGGGTGTGCAAGTAAAAGTGCATCTTTATGCTTTTCAAGCATATTATCTACCTCTTCCATATTAATTCTATTATGTGTTACACAAAAACCTTTATATGGTATTACTTCTTTATCTTTAACATTGTTTTTTATATATGTACCAAGATTTTTATCAGGTATAAATAATACTTTCTTTGTATCTAAACTATTAACAATTTTAAAAGCGTTAGATGACGTACAACAAATATCACTTTCGCCTTTAACTTCAGCTGAAGAATTAACATAACATACAACAGAACAATCTTTGTGCTTTTTTTTAAACTCTTTAAGTCTCTCAACGTCTATCATATCAGCCATAGGACACCCTGCATCTTTAACAGGTAATAAAACCTTTTTTATAGGTGAAAGTATTTTACAGCTTTCAGCCATAAAACTTACTCCAGCAAGAACTATTATATCTGCCTTAGTTTTAGCTGCTTCTTGACTAAGCTTTAATGAATCTCCTACAATATCAGCAATATCTTGAATCTCTGGTACTTGATAATTGTGAGCTAATATTATTGCATTTTTCTCTTTTTTTAGTTTTTCTATTTCTTTAACTAACTCTTTATTTTCCAAATTCATTCTCCTTTAACTTAAATCTTATCCAAAATTTACATAAATTTAAATTAAAAGTCAATATTGTTATAAATTTAATTAATAAAAAAACGCCTTCTAAAAAGAAAGCGTTTGCTATTTATTTTACTGCTATATTAAGTGCATTTTCCAAATCATAAATTAAGTCATCTACATCTTCTATACCAATAGATAGTCTTATAAGGTTTTCTTCTATCCCAACAGCTTTTAGCTCTTCACTACTTAACTGTCCATGTGTTGTACTAGCTGGATGTATAACAAGTGATTTTGCATCTGCAACATTTGCTAAAAGTGAAAATAGCTCTAGATTTTCTATAAACTTTTTAGCTGTGTTTATATCCCCTTTTATACCAAATGTAAAAATAGAACCAACACCTTTTGGAAAATACTTTTTGCCTAAATCATAATATTTATTTCCTTTAAGCCCTGGATAACTTACCCATTCAACATTTTCATTTTTATTTAAAAACTCTGCTATTTTTTCAGCATTAGAAACATGTTTTTGCACTCTTAGGGAAAGTGTTTCTACTCCTTGTAATAACATAAATGCATTAAATGGACTAATAGCTGCTCCTGTATCTCTTAAAAGCTGTGCTCTCATTTTTACTATATATGCAAGATTTCCAAAACTTTCAGTATATACAAGTCCATTATAACTAGGGTCTGGTTGTGTTAATCCGTTAAATTTTCCTGAAGCTTTCCAATCAAACTTACCAGAGTCTACAACAACTCCTCCCATTGAAGTACCATGACCACCTATAAACTTAGTTGCAGAATGAACTACAATATCTGCACCAAACTCAATTGGTTTTATTAAATAAGGTGTTCCAAAGGTATTATCTACTATTAATGGAATAGAATTTTCATGAGCAATACTTGCTACTTTTTCTATATCTATAATATTTGCATTTGGATTCCCTATTGTTTCAATATATATTGCTTTTGTATTTTCATTTATAGCGTTTTTAAAATTATCAACATTATCTGAATCTACAAATACAGTTTTTATTCCAAACCTAGGTAAAGTTTGAGCAAATAAATTATATGTTCCTCCATAAAGCGTACTTGCTGATACTATCTCATCTCCTGCTCCAGCTATATTCATAATAGCATATGTTATAGCTGCAGAACCTGATGATACAACAAGAGCTGCTGCACCACCTTCTAAAGCTGCAATTCTTTGCTCTAAAACATCTGTTGTTGGATTTGTAAGTCTTGTATATATATTTCCTGCTTCTTTTAACGCAAATAAGTTAGCTGCATGATCAACATCGTTGAAAACATATGATGTTGTTTGATATATAGGAACTGCCATAGCCCCTGTTGTAGGATCCACCTTTTGTCCCGCTCTTACTTGAAGTGTATCAAATCCTAATTTTCTTTCCATAAGTTATCCCCCTTAAAATTCAACTATATATAATACATAATTTCATTTCTTCTATTGACTTTATCATATTTTCTAACTAAGTCTTCTAATGTAATGTTATTTACAACATTTTCAATAGCCTCATCCATCTTATCCCAAACATTTATTTTTATACACTCTTTTAAAGTATCATTTTGACTAAACTCTAAATTGTCTATAATAGAAATGTCACCTTCTAAAGTAGATAGTATATCTTTAACTGTTATATCTTTAGTTTCTCCTGAAAGAGCATATCCACCTTGTGCTCCTTTAATACTTTTTACAAGACCTGCTTTTTTTAGTGCTGAAAAAACTTGTTCTAAATATCTTTCTGATATTCCTTGTCTTTCAGCTATTTTATAAAGAGGAATATATTCTCCTGTAAAATTAGCAGCAAGATCAATCATTGCTCTAAGCCCATATCTTCCTTTTGTAGATAATTTCATATTAAACACATCACTTTCTATATAAAATACTCTATATTATTGTGAAGATTTTTTTCATTTAAGTCATTATATTTTTCAACTAAATCTTTTAGTGTTATATTATCAACTGTTTCATCTAATGCATTTTTAATACTCATCCACACATCCTTTGATATGCACTTATCATAATCCTTACAATTAGGATTAGAACTTTCTATGCATTTAACAGGAGATAACGACCCCTCAAGAGCTCTTAAAACTTCACCTACTGTAACCTCATCAAGTGGTCTTGTAATTTTATATCCTCCTTGTCCACCTCTTGTACTTTCAACTATTTTATTTTTCTTTAAAGCAATAAAAATATGTTCAAGGTACTTTTGTGATATATCTCTTCTACTTGATATTGTTTTTAATGAAACACTATCCCCTGCAGAAAAAATAGCTATATCCATTAAAGCCTCAAGTCCATATCTTCCCTTAGTAGATATTTTCATTTTATCCCTCCATATTAATTCCTAGTAAATCTATATGTTAAATATACAGTCAAATTTTACCTATGTCAATAAGAAAGCTACATTATTTCCATAATGTAGCTTTCTCTTTTCTAATTTAATGCATTTATAAGATTTTGAATTTCATCCCAGTTATTTTCTTGTATTAGTTTTATAATTTTACTTCCTACAATAACTCCGTCACAATGTTTTTTTACACTGTTTATTTTTTCAACACTAGAAACTCCAAATCCTGATAATACAGGAACATTAGATACACTTCTTGCATCATCTAAAAGTAGATTAGTTTTATCTGTAAGTTTTGTATTTTCTCCTGTTACTGATAAAACATTTACAGCATATAAAAATCCTTTAGCCATAGCTGATATTTTTTCTATTCTGTCACGGCCTGATGTTAATCCTACAAGTGGTATAAATAGTACATTATTATTTTCTACCTCATATTTTATCATATTATACTCTTCATATGGAAGGTCTGGTATAATAATTCCATCTACACCAACTTTAGATGCCTCTTTAAAAAACTTATCTATTCCCATTGAAAATACAGGATTTAAATATGTCATAATAACAATTGGTATTTCACTTAACTCTCTAATATCTTTTACTAAACTTATAACGTCTTTAATTGATATATTTTTTTCAAGTGCTTTAATTCCAGCATCTTGTATAACTTTACCATCTGCTGAAGGATCTGAAAACGGTACTCCTAATTCAATTAAGTGAGTTCCCATTTTTTCAAGTCTTAAAATATCTTGTTTGGTTTTTTCAAGAGACTCCTCACCTGTCATAAGATAAGTAACAAATGCTTTTTTATTTTCTTCCCTAAGACCTTTAAATAATTTATTTATTCTATTTTCCATATTTATTCCTCCATAAGATAACTTAGCCTTTCAACATCCTTATCTCCTCTTCCTGAAAGACATATTACTAAAATCTCTTCTTTTTTCATTTTTCCTGCTATTTTTATAGCATCTGCTACAGCGTGAGAAGACTCTATTGCAGGAATTATTCCCTCAAGTTTTGTTAATAATTTAAATCCCTCTACTGCCTCATTATCTGTTATTACATTATACTTAGCTCTTTTTGTATCAAATAAATTACAATGCTCAGGTCCTATTCCTGGATAATCAAGACCTGCTGAAATTGAATAAGGTTCTGTTACTTGTCCATTTTCATCTTGCATTAAAAACTGTCTTGACCCATGTAGTATACCTTCTCTTCCATAGTTAATTGTTGCAGCATTTTTCTCACTTGAAATCCCTCCTGCTTCAACTCCATAAAGTTTTACATCTTTATCATTAATAAAAGGATAAAACATACCCATAGCATTACTTCCGCCACCTACACAAGCTACTATAGCATTAGGTAATTTACCCTCTGCCTCTAAAATTTGCTTTTTAGTCTCATTTCCTATAACACTTTGAAGATCTCTAACTATTTTAGGAAAAGGATGTGGCCCAACTGCACTTCCCATACAGTAATGTGTATCTTCAACACATTCAACCCAGTATCTTAAAGCTTCATTAACAGCATCTTTAAGAGTTCCACAACCTGATGAAGCTTCTATAACCTCAGCTCCTAGCATTTTCATTCTAAAAACATTTAATTTTTGTCTTTTTATATCCTCAGTTCCCATAAAAACCTTACACTCTAAATTAAAAAGTGCTGCTGCTGTAGCTGTTGCAACTCCATGTTGACCTGCACCTGTTTCTGCTATTATTTTTCTTTTTCCCATTTTCATTGTTAAAAGTGCTTGTCCTATAGCATTATTTATTTTATGTGCACCTGTATGATTTAAATCTTCTCTTTTAAGATATATTTTTGCTCCCCCTGCATATTCAGTTAGGTTTTTAGCAAAATATAAAGGTGTTTCTCTACCTACATATTTATTTAAATAATAAGCGTATTCATCTTGAAATTCTTTACTATTTTTTATTTTTTCATATTCATCTTCCAGTTCCAAAACTGGTTTTATAAGAACCTCTGGTATAAATCTTCCTCCAAAACGTCCATAGTACCCATTAACAGGTAAGTTATATTTATCCATTTTACTCCCTCTTTCCTATTTTATTCCCCTTATTTTTTCTATAAATTCTTTTATAAGAATTTCATCTTTAATACCATTTTTCTCAACACCTGAACTTACATCTACCATAAATGGATTTACACTATTAATAGCATTTTCTATATTGTTTATATTAAGTCCACCTGCAAGTATTAGCTTTTTTCTTATATTTTCATTAAGTGAATTTAAAAAGCTCCAATTAAATGTTTTTCCTTCTCCACCTTTATAAATTTCACCTTTTCTGTCAAATAAATATCCGTATAAATTTTTATAATCATAAACCTTATTAACATCATTTTCTTCTTTTATTGATATGGCTTTTATAACATTTGCTTTAACATCTTTACAGTAATTAGGGGTCTCATCTCCATGAAGCTGAACTATGTTAAGCTTTAGTTTTTCTACATATTCATTTACCATATTAATTGGAGCATCAACAAATACTCCAACTTTCAAAATCTCTTTTTCTAAAGAATTTATAATATTTTCTGCATCTATAAAGCTTATTTCTCTTTTACTTTTAGCAAAAACAAATCCTAGTGCATCTACACCATATTCTATTGTTTTATTGGCTATGCTTTTATTTGTGATTCCACATACTTTAATTAGCATTACTTAGTCCTCTCAACTTTAAATGATGAAACTGTTTGATCTACATCACTACTAGTTACAAAGCTTTCACCAACTAAAATAGCGTCTACCCCTGCTTTTGTTAGTTTTTCAATATCCTCTTTTGTTTTAATTCCACTTTCACTTATTAAAAGTATTCCTTTTTCTTTAACCTTATTTGCTAAACTTAAAGTAGTTTCAATATTGGTTTCAAATGTTTTTAGGTTTCTATTGTTTATTCCTATTACTCTAGGATTTATTTTTAATGCCCTTTCTATTTCCTCTTCATTGTGGGTTTCAACTATAACATCAAGGTTTTGGCTTCTTGCATATGTGTAAAGCTCTTTAAGGTCCTTATCATTAAGTGCAGCAACTATTAGAAGAATTATATCTGCACCTGTCATCCTCCCATAATCTATTTGGGATTTATCTACTATAAAATCTTTACATAGTAATGGAAGGGAAGTATTCTCTCTAGCTTTATAAAGATCTTCAAAACTTCCTTTAAAATATTTTCTGTCAGTTAAAACAGATATAGCAGTTGCCCCATTTTTTTCATAGGATTTTACTAAACTTTCTACATCTAGATTAATATTTAAATCTCCCTTTGAAGGTGATGCTCTTTTAACCTCTGCTATAATACTTAAAAACTTATTGTCTTTTAATTTATCTACAAATGATACTCTTTCTCTTTTCATAACCTTAACTTCGTCTTTTTTAGTAAGTATAATTTTATCTAATATATTCACCTTTATACCTCCTTTAAAATAAAAAAGCCCTCTGTAGAATACTACAGAGGGCGAATATACGCGGTGCCACCTCATATTAAACCAATATGATTTATCTTCTTTCAGATACAGAAATACTTCGATATCCTATCCTTTTAACGGTGGAGACCCGTGTTACCTACTTTCAAAATGATTTCAGCTTCCTCTCATAAGTCCATTCATTATTTTTTCAAAATCGATTTTCACCAACCATCGACTCTCTAAATTATCCAAAATAACTACTTCTCTTATTCAACGATTTCCTTATTTTCCATTTTTATATATTCTAATCTACTTATCTTTTAATGTCAATAGTTTATTCTTCTCCAAGATAAATCTTCTTAACTCTATCATCATTTAAAAGATCTTTCCCTATTCCATCAAATACTATTTTACCTGACTCAACAACATACCCTCTATCAGCTATTGCTAATGCTATGTTTGCATTTTGTTCTACAAGTAAAACTGTAAGACCATTTTTATTTAAATCAACTACTGCGTTAAATATTTCTTTTATTACAATTGGAGCAAGTCCCATAGAAGGCTCATCAAGAGCTAAAAGTTTAGGCTTTGACATTATACCACGTCCAATAGCAAGCATTTGCTGCTCTCCTCCACTTAGGGTTCCTCCCATTTGTTTAAATCTTTCTTTTAGTCTTGGAAATAAATTATATACATAATCTAAATCTTTTTTTATTTCATCTTTATCATTTCTAAGATATGAGCCCATTAAAAGATTTTCTTCAACTGTTAGTTTGTTAAATATTCTTCTCCCTTCAGGAACATGAATAAGTCCTTTACTAACAATTTTTTCTGATGAAGTTTTTGTAATATCCTCTTCATTAAATATAATATTTCCGCCTCTTATTTTTATTAAATTTGAAATACTTTTCAAAACTGTACTTTTACCTGCACCATTGCTTCCAACTAAGGTTACTATTTCTCCTTCTTTAACATTAAAACTTATAGAGTCTAAAGCATGTATTCCACCATAAAAAACATCTAATTCTTTAATCTCAAGCATTTTTATTACCTCCAAGATATGCAGAAATAACCTTTTCATTTTGCTGTATTTCCTCTGGAGTTCCATCTGCTATTTTATTTCCATAGTCTAAAACTGCAACTCTATCTGAAACATTCATAACAAGTTTTATATCATGTTCTATTAATATAATAGTATAACCTTTATCACGTATTTTTCTAATAAACTTCTCCATTTCTCTTTTTTCACCAGTATTCATACCTGCAGCTGGCTCATCTAAAAGAACTATTTTAGGATCTGTTGCTAAGGCTCTTGCTATTTCTACCCTTCTTTGATGTCCATAGGGAAGTGAAGTTGCTATTTCATCTTTTTTATCCCAAAGTCCTATAAAATCTAATAAGTCTAATGCTTTTTCTCTTGACTCTTTCTCTTCTTTTTTTACATTCTTTAGTCCTAAAAGAGTGTTAAATATATTTGACTTTCCCCTACAATGCTGCCCTAGTAAAATATTTTCATAAACAGTCATTGTATTAAAAAGTCTTATATTTTGAAAGGTTCTTCCAATACCCTCTCTAGTTATCTTAAATGTTTTTTCTCCCTTTATACTTTTTCCTAAAAAATTCATTTCACCTTCAGTTGGCTCATATATTCCTGTTAATAAATTAAAAAAAGTTGTCTTACCTGCACCATTAGGTCCTATTAGGCTAACTATCTCTCCTTCTTTAACATAAAAATCAACATTATTTACAGCTGTTAATCCACCAAACTTTTTAGTTAAACCAATGCTTTCTAATAGTATCATTTACTAGACCTCCTTTTTAACTTACTCATACTTATCATACCTTGAGGACGCATTATCATCATCATTGCAAGAAGTATCCCATATATAGCATATCTATATGTTGCAACATCTCTTAAAGCCTCTGGTAAAAGCGTTAATACAACAGCTCCAAGTATTACCCCTGGTATACTTCCAAGTCCCCCTAAAACAACCATACAAAGTATAGTTACTGACTCCATATAAGTAAAATTATCAGGATTTACATAGTGTACAAAAGAAGCAAAAAATCCTCCTGCTATCCCTGCTATTACTGCGCCTAAAACAAAAGCCATAACCTTTAATGAAGTAACATTAACACCCATAGCATCAGCTGCAACTTCATCATCTCTTATTGCTATTAATCCTCTACCTAGTCTTGAGTTTAAAAGCTTATAGGATATATATATAGTTATAAAAACTATTATTAATATTAAGTAGTAGTATCTAGTGTTATTATTTATTTGAAAGCCAAATATACTAGGTGAAGGTATACCTGGTATTCCTGATGGCCCCTTTGTAAAATCTATCCAATTAACTAAAACAAGTCTTACTATTTCTCCAAATCCAATTGTAACTATTGCAAGATAATCCCCCCTTAATCTTAAGGTTGGTATACCTAATATAAAACCAAATATAGCTGATATTATAGCTGCACATAATAATGCAATCCAAAATGATATTTTAAAATCTACTGTTAAAATAGCAACTGTATAAGCACCTATTGCATAAAATGCAGCATGTCCCATAGAAAGTTGGCCTGTAAAACCTAGTACAAAATTTAAACTTAAAGCTAAAACTACATACAAAAGAATTACTACACTTGTTCTTAAAATATATGCCTGCCCTGAACATATAATAGGCCATATAATAGTTAATCCTAAAACTAAAGCTCCTAATATATTTCTTTTCTTTCTATTTAAATTTACTATTTTATAAGTTGATGCATCAAAAAACTTAGCTAAAAACTTAATACAAATAAACATTATTAAGGAAGCCATTATAAGATTAAAAACTACTTTTATAAAATCCATAATTACACCTCCTAAACCTTTTCCTTAGTAGATTTACCAAGGATACCTGAAGGCTTAATAAGAAGTATTAATATAAGAATAACAAAAGCTATTGCATCTCTATATCCTGAAGATATATAAGCAGCTCCTAAGCTTTCTGAAACTCCCATTATAAGTCCACCTAACATGGCTCCTGGAATACTTCCTATTCCACCTATAACAGCTGCAATAAATGCCTTAAGTCCTGCCATAAAGCCCATCATTGGATATGCAGCTTGATAATACATTCCAACTAATATTCCTGCAGCAGCACCAAGTCCTGAACCTATTGCAAAAGTAAAATATACTATCTTATTTGTGTTTATACCCATAAGTCTTGAAGCATCCATATCCTGTGATGTACATCTCATTGCTCTTCCAATCTTAGTATACTGAACAATATAAGTTAGAATACCTACTAAGGTTGCTGCTATTATGAATATGATTATTTGTATGGTTGTAAACTTCATTCCTAAAAAAGAATACTCACTACTTTGTATTACAGTAGGATACGACTTAGTTTCCGGTCCCCATACAAGCATAGAAAAGTTTTCTAAAAAAATCGCTGCTCCAATAGCACATAAAAATAAATTTATACGAGCCGCTTTAAAAAGCGGCTTGTATATAAACTTTGCCATTGAAACTCCAAAAATACTAGCACCTATCATTCCAATTAAAAATGCTGGAACAATATGCATTTTAAAAACTGTTAAACATGTAAGTGTTATAAATGCTCCTAACATGTATATATCACCATGTGCAAAGTTTATAAGGCTTATAATTCCATAAACCATTGTAAAGCCAATTGCAGTTAGTGCATATATACTTCCAAGAGCTAAACCATTACTTAATTGCTCTAGAAACATACATTATCCTCCTTTTACCTAATAAAGGATTACTGAATTTGCTTTTCAACTGGAACTATTTTACCATCTTTAACTGTAAGGATTAATATTTTCCTCGCTACTTCATTGTTTTTAAATGTTATTGGACCTGCAACTCCTGGAAACTCTTTAACATTATCAAAATATTCTTTAACCCCATCTCTAGTTTCACCTTTTTCCTCTATTGCTTTAATCATTAGCTTTGCTGAATCATATGCTAGTGCAGCATAAGTATCTGGGTCTTTTCCATATTTATCTCTAAACTTTTTAACAAACTCTTTTGTCCCATTAAACTCTATATCTGGATGAAAGAACCCTGCAAATACTATACCTTCAACTGATTCTCCACCAAGTTTTATAAGCTCTTCTGAACTTATTCCTTCTGTACCAATCATTTGAACATTTAATCCTAGTGACTTACTTTGTTGAGCTATTAAAGCTGTTTCAACATAATATCCTGCTACAAATACTAAATCTGGATTTTTAGTTTTTATTTTTGTAATTTGAGGACTAAAATCCTTTGATTGTCCTTCAAAGTACATTTCAGTGGCAACTACTTCTCCACCAAGTTTTTTTAGCTCTTTTGAAAATTCTGATGTTAGATTTGTTCCATAATCATTTGCTGAATGTATTATAGCAACTTTTTTCTTCCCCATTTGATTATAAGCATATTTAGCTAATTGAATTGCTTGTTGACTATCTGAAAGAGATATTCTATAAACATGAGGTGTAGTTCCATCTGATATAGCTTTATTTACTATATCTGTAATAACTGGAAGACCTGCTGACTCATATATTCCTCTAGCTGCTAAAGTACATGCTGTATTCCAATGTCCTATAAGCCCTAATATATTGTCATCAGACGTAAATTTTTGCGCAACATTAGGAGCTTCTTTAGGATTTCCAGTATCATCTCCAACTAAAAGTTTAACTTTTTTACCCTTAATGCCACCTTTAGCATTTACTTCATCAATTGCAATATTCATTGCTTTAACCTTCATATCCCCAAACTGAGCAGAATCTCCTGTCATTGGGTTAGCTGAAGCTAACGATATTTCTTTGCTTCCACTTGAAGAACATGAAACCATTATAAAACAAAGAATAGAAGAAAAAATAAGTATAAAAAGCTTTTTTAAACTTTTCATTTTATCCCTCCAAAACTATTATAGATTACATGTATATTTACTTTAGTTAAAAATTATTCCAAAATAGTTATTGAATCAACAAATCAATTAATATTATTGATTTATGAATTGTAAAAATATATACTAAATTAGGTGATTAAAATGAATTATACATATATTTTAGAGTGTAGCGATAAAACTCTTTATACAGGATGGACAAATAATATAGAAAAACGACTTAAAACCCATTTAGCTGGAAAAGGAGCTAAATATACAAGATGTAGACTTCCTGTTAAAATAGTTTATTTAGAAGAATTTGAAACAAAAGAAGAAGCTATGAAAAGAGAATATGAGATTAAAAAGTTTTCTAGAGATAAAAAACTTTCTCTTATAAAAAAATCAAAGGCTGTTAACTTACGTTAACAGCCTTAAAAAATGCACTTACTAAAGGTTAGGTTATTTTTTAGGTACCATATGAATTGCTTCGTTTTTAATACCTAAAACAGCTTCAACAAAGCTTTCTGAAAGTGTTGGATGAGCATGAATAGTATCTGCTATATCCTTAACATTCATTTTCTTGTTTACA
>JAEWEN010000037.1 GCA_023389275.1 Bacillota bacterium | reverse complement strand
TATACAACTCTTTATTTTTAGCTAAATATGAATTATATAACCATCTACAAACACCAATACTTTGATTAATCTTTTTCTTTTGCTCAGGCGTTGGATTAATCTCTGTTTTGTATGCTCTTTTCAACTTTTTCATTCTCCTTAATTTTTTTATTGTATTTTCTTAAACCGTATATTCTGCAACTAAATATATGTAATATAGATATTATATCTTGGACTAATTCTTCCTTTGGGGAAAGACTTTCATCATTTACAACTATAACTTTTACATATATTGTTTAAGAAATTCTACTTGATTTTTCAAATCATACTTTTGATTAGAAGTTGAATCTCTTGATGTAATAACCGATGCATTTAATAATTCTGCAAATTCTTTATGTTTATAATGTTTTCCCATATAATCACAACCCTTCTGTGATTATATTGTGCTATATTTGAATATATATGTATTATTTTGATTAACTATTTATCATCTCCTTCTGCTATAAGATAAGTTAATAGTGAACAAATTTCTGTTCCTTCTGATTTTTTATATTATAGACCTTTTGCAAATTACTATCAAATAATACAATTTACGACATGATACTAATATTATTTATCAATTATAAATTTATTTTTTCTATACTTGTCAATAACATTTAAATAATGTTTAAATTGTTCTTACCATACTGACTATTAAATATTTATTTCCTTAATTTATGGTTTGTATTCACTAAAAACCTATTTTGTTGATTGACACCTAATTTTTACCATGGTATAATCTAGTAACAATTTTAATTCCTAGTTAATATAGTGAATAAATAGGAAATGAAAAACTTATTATGAAAGGGAGATGATTCGTATGGTAACAAATTTAAAAAATATAATAAATAACTTAGAAGGTGAACTTACTATGTGTTACAAAATGTTTCATCAATACCCTGAAGTATCTAACAAGGAATTTGAAACAACTAGAAAAATAAAAGAGCTTTTAGAAGCTGTAGATATAGAAGTTTTAGACCTTCCACTTAGAACAGGGCTTATAGCTAAAATAGAGGGAAAAACAAAGGAGCCTGTTATAGCTTTAAGATGTGATATTGATGCTTTAGAAGTAAATGAAGAAACTGAACTTGAGTTTTCATCAAAAAATAATGGAGTAATGCATGCTTGTGGCCATGATTTTCATATAACAACTATACTTGGTGCTGCTTATTTAATTAAGCAAAATCAAGACAAGTTAAATGGAACAGTAAAATTTATATTTCAGCCAGCTGAAGAAACAGGACACGGTGCAGAGGAAGTTATAAAAACAGGGGTACTTGAAGATGTAAAAGCTATATATGGAATTCACAATTCTCGTAGCCTTAAAGTAGGGGAAGTTGCAGTTGATGTAGCACCTCCAACAGCAGCTGTAGATAGATTTGAAATTAAAGTAAAAGGGGTAGGTACACATGGTGCTCATCCAGAAGAAGGAGTAGACCCAATTGTTATTTCATCTTATATAGTTACAGCACTTCAAACAATAGTAAGCAGAAACTTAAGTGCTTTTGATAGTGCATTAATAAGTGTTACAAATATTCACAGTGGAACAACGTGGAATGTTATTCCTGAAGATGCATATATAGAGGGAACAGTTAGAACACTTAAAAAAGAAACAAGAAAACTAATACCACAAAAAATGGAGTCAATATCAAAGGGTATAGCAACTAGCTTTGGTGGAGATGTAGAGTTTATATGGCATCAAGGACCTCCTGCTACAAATAATCATCCTAAGTGGATTAAAGTTGCTCAAAATGTAGCTAAAGAAAACAGTTTAAACATTGTAGATCTTCCACCTTCACTTGGAGGAGAAGACTTTGCTTATTACCAAGAATTTATAGAAGGTGCATTTATTAATATAGGAACAGGAGAAAGTTACCCAAATCACCATCCTAAGTTTACTATAGATACATCTGTTATATTACCTTCAGCTAAGTATTTTGCTGATATAGCATTTAAAACCCTAGACAATTTAGGCATCTAGGGGGATATGAAAATGATAGATTTTGTAAACGTTAATAAAGTATTTGAAAATGAAAATAGAGAAGATATTAAAGATATAAATATAAAAATTGATAAAGGCGATATATTTGGATTTGTAGGAAAAGATTCTTTAGAAACAGCTACATTGCTTAAAATGATAAACCTTCTTGAAGAGCCTACTAAAGGAAGAATTTTAGTTGATAAAGTAGATGTTTTAGGACTTAATGATAGAAATTTAAACACAATTAGGAAAAGAATAGGTATGGTTTTTAAAAATGAAAACATTATAGAATCTAAAACAGTTTATGAAAACTTACAAATACCTTTAATTTTAGAAAGGTTTCCAATAGAGGAAATGAGAGAAAGAATATATAAAAGCTTAGATTTTGTAAATCTTAGTGATAAAGCATGTGAATATCCTTTTAATTTATCATATGAAGAAAAGTATCGTATAGCAATTGCAAGAGCAATAGTTGCAAAGCCACTTGTGCTTTTATGTGAGGATATAACGGGAAAATTTAATAATGAATTTACAAGGTCTACACTAAATATTTTAAAACGTATTCATAGAGAAACAAATGTAACTATTGTATTATCAACTAATAAAATAATGGTTGCAAAAACTATATGTAATAAACTAGCTATTATAGAAAAAGGAAAAATAGAGGAAATAGGAAGTATTTCTGAAATAGTTAGTAATCCTAAAAGTAAAATATATTGTTTAGAAAGGATGGATATTAAATGTTCATAAACTATGAAGCATTTTTTAATGCATTTTTAGATACAAGCTTAGTAATATTTCTAGCATTTGTTTTTGCTGTTTTAATATCTATTCCTTTAGCATTGACTTTAGTTTTAATAAAGCCAAAGGGGATATTAGAAAATAAAAGACTTTATAAAATAATAAAAACTTTAGTTAATATATTAGGAGTTTTGCCTTTTGGAGTAGTGTTTTTGTTACTACTTCCTAGTACTAAAAGTTTAATACAAGTCATAGAAGGCTATATACCTTTATATATTTATATAGTTCCTTATATTGTAGCTTTTATAGAAAAAAATTTACTTCCATTAAATAAAGAAATACTACAAGTAGCAAAGGCAATGGGAGCTACAAAGCTTGAGATTATAAGGTACTTTGTATTTAAGGGAGATAATTTTTAGTAAGAGGTGAAAAAATTGATAACTATAAAAAATGTAAACAAAGTATTTAAAAATAAGAATACAAAAGTACAAGCCCTTAAAAATATAAATGTACACATTGATAAAGGAGATATATTTGGATTTATAGGTTATAGTGGAGCAGGAAAAAGTACACTTGTAAGACTTGTAAACCTTCTTGAAAAACCTACAGAAGGAGAAGTTGTAGTTAATGGAAAAAATCTATTAAATCTTAGTAAAAGTGAATTAAGAAACATTAGAAAAAGTATAGGTATGATATTTCAAAACTTTAATCTTCTTAACTCAAAAACAGTTTATGACAATATAGCTATTCCATTAATTCTTGAAAAAAAGTCTAAAGAAGAAATTGAAAAAAGAGTTTATGAACTTTTAGATTTTGTTGGACTCAAAGATAAGGCAAATACCTATCCTTCAAAGCTTTCAGGGGGACAAAAACAAAGAGTAGCAATAGCAAGATCTCTTGCTACAAACCCATCTATTTTACTTTGTGATGAGGCAACATCAGCACTTGATCCTAAAACTACACAATCTATATTAAATCTTTTAAAAAGAATTCATGATGAAATGGGAATTACCATATTAATAATAACCCATGAAATGAATGTTATAAAAGAGATTTGTAATAAGGTAGCTGTTATGGAAGATGGAGAGATAGTAGAGCAAGGAAATGTTGTAGATGTTTTTGGAGATCCAAAACATGAAACAACTAAAGATTTTGTAAAAACTATATTAAATAAAAAGGTAGGTAAGTCTTTATTGAATAATCAAAAGAACTGCGTAGCTTTTAACTTAACCTATGTAAGTGAAGATAGAAAGGGGTACATAATATCAGATATTGCTAAAAACTTTGATGTAAGTATTAATTTATTATCTGCTACAGTAACAGAAATAAAGGAGAAGGCATTTACAGATTTATTATTATCTCTAGAGGGAAGTAATGAAGAAGTTAAGAAAGCCTTTAATTATATAAAACAGAAAAACATAGCTGTGGAAAGGATGGATAGCTTATGTTAGTAACAAATGAACAGCTTTTAAAAGCTTTTATAGAAACTATAACTATGGTAAGTTGGTCACTTTTTTTAGGAAGCATAATAGCATTTGTTTTAGCGATTATATTAGTATTAACTAGACCAGATGGAATAAGTGAAAATAAGGTTGTTTACAGTAGTTTTAATGCAGTTATTAATATGTTTCGTTCATTACCATTTATTATACTTTTAGTAGCAATACTTCCTTTTACAAAGTTTGTTGCAGGTACATATATAGGGGTGAAAGCAGCAATAGTTCCATTAACAGTTTATATAGCACCTTATATGTCAAGGCTTATTGAAAACTCCATTTTAGAAGTTGATAAAGGGATTGTAGAAACAGCTCAAGCAATGGGGGCAACTACATTTGAAATCATAAAATATTTTTTACTACCAGAGGCTATGCCCTCTTTAGTACTTTCATTAACCACTGCAACAATAGGGCTTGTTGGAGCTTCTGCAATGGCAGGAGTTGTTGGAGCAGGGGGAATAGGGGATTTAGCTATTTCCTATGGTTACGAAAGATTTGACACAATGGTTATGGTTATAACGGTTATTATATTAATAATAGTTGTACAAGCTATTCAAAATATAGGGAATTTTATATCTAGAAAACTTAGACACTAAAATAAGGGGGATATTTTATGAAAAAAGTTGTTAAAAGAATATTAGCTTTAGGGTTAATATTAGTACTTTCTGTTGCAGCTCTTGTAGGGTGCAAAGGTAAAACCGAGGAAACATCAGCTAAGCCAGAAGAGAAAAAAACAATAAAACTAGGTGCATCACCTGGACCGTATGACATACTTTTCCTAGATGCTGTAAAGCCTATTCTTGAGAAAAAAGGTTACACTATAGAGAAAGTTGATTTTTCACAGTTTCAAATGAATAATACTGCATTAGCAGAGGGAGAAGTTGACTTTAATGTTTCTCAGCATACTGCATATATGAAAACATTTAATAAAGATAAAGGTGTAAATCTAGTAGATTTAACACCTATACCTACAGTTCCAGCAGGACTTTTCTCAGATAAACATAAATCTATTAATGAGGCAAAAAAAGGTTCAAAGGTTGCAATACCAAAAGATCCTTCAAACTTAGCTAGAGGACTTGCTGTTTTACAAAAAGCTGGATGGATAAAAATAAAAGACAACGTTGAGCTTATAAAAGCTACACTAAATGATGTAGCAGAAAATATTAAAGGTATAGAGATTGTAACTATGGATTCAAGTCAAATTCCAAGAGTTTTATCAGAAATAGATTATGGAGTGCTTCCAGGAAGTGTTGTATACGCTTCTAAAGTAGATCCTAAAAAGTCACTTCTTTCAGAGGATGTTTTAAAAGATCTTCAGTTAGCAGTTGTAGTTGAAGCTAAAAATAAAGACGCTAAATGGGCAAAAGCTATAGTTGATGCTTATAAATCCGATGAATTTAAAAAATATATGGAAGAGCATAATAAAGATAATTATTGGTTTATACCAGATGAATTAAAATAAAAATTATAATAAATGAGCATAATAAATATAGCTACTTAATTTATATCGTGTAAGTTGTAAAATATAAAAAAAATGATATAATTATTTTATAAACCTATGAAAAGGACTAGTAATTAATTATTTTGTTTTAG
>JAEWEN010000030.1 GCA_023389275.1 Bacillota bacterium | reverse complement strand
TTTGGTGCGGATGGAGGGACTTGAACCCCCACGTACTGGACACTAGATCCTAAGTCTAGCGCGTCTGCCAATTCCGCCACATCCGCATGTTACTAGGCGACTTCCTACCCTCCCAGTCCGTCTCCAGACTAGTACTATCGGCGTTAAAGAGCTTAACCTTCGTGTTCGGAATGGGAACGGGTGTATCCTCTTTGCCATCATCACCTAATTACTGCGTCAGTTGTTTCTTACTGACAAGATATATTATATTCCTATTAATCTATTATGTCAACACCTATTTTTATATTTTTTTATTATAGAAATAAGTTTTTTACTATATAATAGTTTATATACTTTATTACTTGGAGGATATATGAAAAAATTTAAGTTTTCACTTTATAAACCTGTTCCTGCACTTATTTTATATGTACTATATATTTTATCACTTAAGATTCTACAGCTTTACATAGAAGATTCATTAGGATATGCAATTATGATATGGCTTGGAATTGTGTTTTATGGATATTTAATAGCATACTCATTTAAATCAATATTTCGTGCTAGTCAAAATAAAATATCAACTGGTATGGCTGTTGTAAATATTTCTGTTGCAGCAATATCTGGAGTAATATTTTTTGCAATAAATTATTTCTTTATATATCAATTATCAAATACACACTTTACAGGTAATATTGGAGATAATCCTATAGAAATTTTTATTTCATTTTTATATTTTAGTTGCGTAACATTTGCAACTGTAGGCTTTGGAGATATAGCAGCAGCCTCTTCATTTGCTAGAATACTTGTTATAGCAGAGGTTATATATTCATTTTTTATAATAGTTATAGCCTTCTCAGGATTTAGTCAATTAAAAGAATCTCTTAGAAATTCTCATAGACAAAAAAAGTAAGCATTTTTTGCTTACTTTTTATTTTATAAAATCTAATATTTTATTTTTTAAATTATCTATATCACTTAGTCCTTTGTTATATATATTAGTAAGTTTTTCTATATTTTTATCAAATCTACCTATTCCAAGAGGTGTATCTGGGGCTATTACTAAAGCTTTTCCCTTTTCTTCTAAGTCATATACATATTTTAAACAGTCGTTGTATATAGTGTGTCTATTATCTAAAACATCTATCATTTTAGGATACTTTTTTAAAACCCTTTTATATACCCCTCTTAGTTTTTCTGGAGATTTCACATGTCCCTTTTCCCTAGTTAAAACAACAATAACCTTATCACAACCATCTTCTAATGCTTTTTTAACAGGTATTGGATCTGATGTGCCTCCATCTAAATACTTTCTTCCTTTATATTCTACTACTGGCGAGAAAATAGGAAGTGATGATGATGCACGAAGTACTGTAGTATCATTATCTAAATCATTTTTACCAAAGTAAACAGGTTTTCCTGTTTCAATATCTGTTGCAGCTGCTACAAAATCACACTTTGACTTTTTAAATGCTTCATAATCAAATGGATCTAAATTATGGGCTATTTCTTCAAATATAAAATCCATTCCAAACATTGATTTTGTTTTTAAAAAATTAGAAAAGCTAACATATCTTTTATCGTTTATATAATTTTTAACTATTCTATATCCTCTTCCTCTTTGACCAGACACATATGAAACTCCATTACTAGCACCTGCTGATACACCAATTAAATAGTCTACTAAAATGTTATTATCCATTAAACCATCTAGTATACCTACAGTATAAGAAGCTCTCATGGCTCCCCCTTCTAAAACTAATCCTACCTTCAAAATTTCACCTTCTTAAATCTTAAACTTTGAAAACCCTTTGTATTTTTCTCCATTATAGTTTTCAAATATACTTAAAGCATATATAAATAGTATACCACCTATTATAAAAGCTATAACATCATAACCAATATTCATAGAATAAGAATTTACTGTTGTAGGTATTGATGAAGGGTCATAGTCCCTAGAAAAATCTGCTATTAACTGTAGATAATCAAATAAAGTAACATTAGTTTCTACATTATAAATAAAAAACTCTGGAGCAATCCCTCTAAATCCAATAATTAATCCACCTAAAATAAGTGTTATTATTCTTGGGATTCCTTTTACTACAGCTATAATATCAAGTGCTATAAAAATCATATTTAAACTAATACATATTGCTGCTAGATGAAAAAATGTAATAGAAAAATATGTCCAGTTTGTATATTTAAAAAGAAGTATGGGATTTACCTTAATGATACCTAAAAACACTATTAAAGCTAAAAATAAAGTAAAACCTATAAACCAAACCTTTAATGAAGTAAAAAGAACATAAGACTTTTTAACAGGAGTTATATAAATGTATTTATAGTGACCTGCATTAAAATTTCTATAGTATATAAATAAAGGAGCAATAACAAATGCTATAAAAACTACAGAATAAACCATTGAATAAATACCTTTAAAAATCTCAGAAGGCATTAAAGTAGATATACTGTATCCTACAACTATTACTACAAGTGCTATTTTTATATATATTTTGTCTTCACTAGTCCAGTTTTTTAAGCCATTTGTCATACCACTTTCTTTCATGTAAAGCCCTCCTTCTTTTAAAATTCACTTCATATTCAAGGTTGAAATTATCTACTTTTTTAAGATCCATTATAAAAATTGCTAAGGTTATTATTGAATAAACTATAGTTCCTACAGAAACAACTTTTCTAGTAGGCACCTCAGAGTTTATAACAACTTCATTCCCTTGCCTTCTCATTTCATCTGCCCATTTTTCTGTTTCATCTTGCCATGTTTCAGCTACTCTATACTGAGTGATTTTATAATCCATAATATTGTTTTGATAAGTATAGACACCTATACTACTTAAATGAAAAAGTGAATCTGAGATTATTATAAAAACAATAATAAATCTAAAAATCAAACTTCTTCCATAAAAATTATTTAATATAATTATCCCTGATAAAAACATACCTATAAAAATATAAGCAAAAAGCTTTAGTATTTCTTCTAATAAAAATCCTGGAAGATATGTGTTTTCTAAAAAGTACGCCATATCTATTTTTAAAAATGTAAATATCCAGTTACAACTAACCATTAGAAAAATAGTTATACAGTAGGTTATAAATAAATCCAAACATACTTTTTTCCTACTAACAGGAATTATATGATTATAAAGTCTTTCTTCACTAAAACATTTTGCAGTATTGTACCAAAATATCACTATAGTAATAGCAGGGATAGCCTGTGTAAAAAATATAGCATATCCTATAGTTTCTATTGATAAAAATAAGGTAGCTATATTTGCTATTAAAACTATTAGAAAACAATAAAACATATAATTTTTCATTTCATAATTTATTGTTTTAGATATTATTTTCATATCTATACACCGCCTTATAAAAATCTACTACAGATTTACCACTTTCCCTAATTTCATCAACAAGTCTGTTTTCTACAATACTTCCTCTATCAAGTAAAATAACTCTGTCAAAAATCTTTTCAATATCTTGAATTAAGTGAGTTGATATTAACATTGTGCTGTTTTCACTAAACTCTGTAACAATTGTTTTTAAAATGTCCTCTCTAGCTAAAACATCAACAGATGCTAAAGGCTCATCAAGCATATAAACTTCTGCATTTATTCCAAGAGTTAAAGCAAGGCTTACCTTTTCCTTATTTCCAAGTGAAAGTGTGCCTATTTTTGAAAAGGTATTTAATCTAAATCTTTTTAAAACATCTAATGTTTTCTCTCTTTGGTAATCTTTAAAGTATTTATTGTAATAAGCAAGTGCTTCTTCTATACTCCAGCTTTCAGGTATTATATTTCTATCTGTCATGTATGCTATTTTATTTCTACTTTTGTAATTTATTTTTTCTCCATTTAATAAAACTTCACCACTATACTTAGTAATAAGTCCTCCAAGTATTTTCATAAAAGTAGTTTTACCTTCTCCATTAGGAGCTAGAAATCCAATTATCTCATTAGTATTAAACTTTAAATTTATATTGTTTAAAACAACATAATCACCATATTTTTTAGTAAGATTTTTAACCTCAAGCATAGCTTTAACCCCTTTCATTTAAAATACTTATAATTTGATCTTTACTGTAGCCTATATCATTCATATCTTTTACAAAGTCATCTACTATTTTTTCAGCCATATCTTTTTTAAGCTTTATAATTACATTTTCATTTTCATTAACAAATGACCCCATTCCCCTTTTAGTTATAGTGATTCCTTCTCTTTCAAGTTCTTTGTAAGCTTTTTGTATTGTGTTTACATTAACTGAATGGTTTCCTGCAAGTTCTCTAACCGATGGAATCTTTTCTCCTAAAGGTAAATTTCCACTTACAATTTGTTTTTTTATAAATTCTATAATTTGAATATACACAGGCTTTTTATTATCAAACTCTATTAAATCAAATTCCATTTTTTACACCTACTTACATTTTATAGTGTATTAGTTATATATTACACCATAACAGTATATTTATCAACTAAAAACTTATCCACTGTGGATAACTTTTAAAATAAATTTTTCACTTATCCACAAACCATACAAAAAAATAAAAAAGGCTATCTATGTGGATAACCTTTTAATTAGATATTGTTAAGTTAAATATTGCATCTTCCTTAGAATTAAACATATTGTCATAATAATATGCTTCTATAGTATCTCCTTCATCAAGACCAAAAGACATGCTTCCCTTTGCAGTTTTTCCTTTTGGAACTTGAGTTGCATTATTTATTGTTGATGGATATGTTTCAAGTGCATTTCCATTTGAATCAAACATTTTAAAATTTAACTCTGAAATATAAAGTACATCTTCAAGATTTAAATTTGTATATGTATAATCTATTACTACTACTTTTTTAGGATTTTTTTCTGCAAATTCATTTCTTTCCTCAGTTGTATATACTTTATTTATTATAAGTTCGTATTTATCTTTAAAATTAAATTTTTCTCCTACTGCTAAAGATTTAGGCTCTTCTTTTACTTCTTTTTTAGTAGAAGTTTCTACTGTCTCACCTTTTTCATTAGATTCTGATGAGCATGATGCAAAAATAAAAGTCATTGAAAGAACTATTAATATTACTGATAATATTTTTTTCATTACATACCCTCCATATAAAAAATAAAACTACTGAATTGCTTGTTCATTAATTTTTTTTAAATTAGCAAAACCTACAAAGCTTAGTATTATCATTGGTACTACGAAAAGTGCATACATAACAAATAATACAGCTGCTACAGAATAAAGAATCGCTGATGTTAGTGCAAACCCTCTTTTGTTAGTTATAGCTGATGCTAAATTAAATATTGCTGCTATAACAACACATACCATATGAGGCATAACTATTGTTGTTGCTAGTGCTCCCCCTAGGTTATCTGAAGATGCTCCTGCAAAATAAACTATTAAATATACAGCATATAATATTCCAAGTATTGATGAAATTATAAGTGCTTTACTTTTTTTCTTACTCATTAAAAATACACAACTCCTTTTAAATTTATTATGCTTTTACCTTACAACTTAAATTATATATCTTAAGGAAATACAATTGGTCTGCTAGTAGCATACATATAAAAAAAGCTTATCTATAAGATAAGCTTTTTAAAATATATCTAATATTTCTTCTATAATAAGCTGGATAAATACACAGAAAAATAATATTAAAAAAGGATTAATTATATTTGCTATTAATTTAGACCTTTTATCATTAGATTCTGTAAATACAAAATACTTTTTTACTCCCATATAATCTGTATAGTAAGCAATTATTAAAAGTATTGCTGATGCCATAACTATTTTTTCTAAAATAGGATAATTAGTTGTGTGTTCCATAGTTAAAATAAGATTTAATAATGCTAAATACCCTATAGTAGATAAAGCCATTTTTCTTTTATCCTTAGTTCTAAACCCAGGTATGGAAAAGGATCTTTCATTATTTGTCTCAACATTTTTTACTTTATCTTCTTGAAAATTTTTATTAATTAAAAGATCATTTTTCAGCTCTAATATATTTTTATATCTATTTTCAGGAAGCATATTTGTACACTTTTCTATTACCTTTGTTAAGTCTCCTTTATATAACTTTTCAGTAGGATGACTTCCTGTTAAAAGATAATTAATTAAAATTCCTACAGAATATATATCACTTCTACAATCTGTTTGCCCAAAACCATATTGCTCAGGTGCTGCAAATCCTGCTGTTCCTAAAAGAACAGTATCTTTTTTAACATCACTTTCATCTTTATGATTTCTAGCTGCATCAAAATCTATAACTTTTATAATACCATCATTGTTTAAAATTATATTTGAAGGTTTAATATCTCTATGAATAATAGGAATAGGTAAATTGTGAATGTGATTTAAAGCATCACATATTTGAATAACATACTCTCTAACCTTATTTTCATCTAATGTTTCTTTTTTTCTTAAAATCTCTCCTAAATCATCACCATTAATATACTCACATATTATATTAAGGTTATTTTCATCTTCGATTACCTCATATATTCTAGAGATATTTTTATGATGATTATGTTTTAAAGAATTATAAATATCTTTATTATGTTTACTAACAACTTTTTTTACATATATTTTGTTATCAAAATTATGCTTTACAAGTATAACCTTACTTTTTTCACTTTCGTAAATAGTAGTAAGTTCTTCATAAAAGGATAACGTACATTCATCTAATAAACTCAACCTTTGCCTCCTGTAATCTTTAATTGCCTGGAATTAAAAAAAATTATATCATATAGGTATATAGTAATTCAATTAAAGGTGATTATATGTATAATAAAACTACTGAAGAGCTTTCAAACACCTTAAAACAAATAAGAAGTAAAGATGATTTTGAATCATTTATTACTACTAATGAAGAAACTATTAGCTTAGTTAGTTTCTCTGAATATATAGAGAAATACATTAAAGATAACAACCTTTCTAAAAGCGAAATTATACATAACTCTCTAATAAACAGAACTTATGCTTATCAAGTTCTTCAAGGAACAAAACGCCCAAGTAGAGACAAAGTAGTTGCTTTATGTCTTTCTTGTAATATGGATCTTGAAGAAGTTATTAAATGCCTTACATTATCACAAAATGCTATACTTTACACTAAAAATAAAAGAGATGCAATTATAATATTTGCTATTAATAAAGGGTTATCTGTTCTTCAGACAAACGAGCTTCTTTATGAATATAAAGAGGATATACTTAGTTAATAATTACTTTAAAAATAAAAAACGACTTAACTAAAGTTAAGTCGTTTTTTATTTTATTGAAGTGCAAAGTAAACAAGTACTATAGCACCAAGAATTATTCTATACCAACCAAAAGGTTTAAAGTCGTGTTTTTTAATATATTGCATTAGGAACTTAATAGCTATAATTGATACAACAAAGGCACTTACTAAACCTAATGCTAATATTGTTAATTCATCACCTGTAAAATGAAAACCGAATTTAAGTAGTTTTAAAAGACTTGCTCCAAACATAACAGGTACTGCAAGGAAAAATGTAAACTCTGCAGCTACAGTTCTACTCATTCCTATTAATATACCACCAAGAATAGTAGCACCTGAACGAGATGTTCCTGGGAAAACAGCGGCTATTAACTGAAACATACCTATCATTATTGCAACTTTATATGTAATGTCTGCAATACTTGTTATACTAGCTCTTTTATTATGATTTTTGTTTTCTATAATAATAAAAAGAATACCAAACACTATTAACATAATAGCTACAGTTACGTAGTTATAAAAAAGTGCATTTAACTCATCATCAAACAGTAATCCTACAACAGCTGCTGGAAGACATGCTACTATAATTTTAAACCACATAGACATAGTATCTTTTTTAATTCTAATTCCATTGTTAAATGAAACTGGAATTAACTTATTCCAATATAAAATTACTACTGCTAGTATTGCTCCTAATTGTATTACAACTAAAAACATTTCCATAAAGCTATGAGATACATTCATTTTTAAAAACTCATCAACTAGTATCATATGACCTGTACTACTAATAGGAAGCCATTCTGTAATACCTTCAACGACACCAAGTATAATGGCTTTAAACATTTCTAAAATATCCATATTCCATCCTCCTAGTTCATTTTCCCTAGTTTTCTATATTAATAAAAAAAGATGATACACATTTGTGTATCATCTTTGGTGCGGATGGAGGGACTTGAACCCCCACGTACTGGACACTAGATCCTAAGTCTAGCGCGTCTGCCAATTCCGCCACATCCGCATGTTACTAGGCGACTTCCTACCCTCCCAGTCCGTCTCCAG
>JAEWEN010000021.1 GCA_023389275.1 Bacillota bacterium | reverse complement strand
TTAAAAAGATAATTTAGAGTAAATTAAGGAGAAAAAGTATGATAAAAATATCTACCTTAACTCATAAGGAATTTTATCTTAATTGTGAAATGATAGAAAAAATAGAAGCAAATCCTAATACAGTAATTACTATGAGTAATGGAAATAAATACGTTGTAGAAGATACTGTTGATGATATTGTAGAAAAAATAAAATCTTACAAAAAAGATATTTTTGAAAGGTTAAAAAGTTAGGTGCCATTTGGCACTTAACTTTAACAAAAATAGATTAAAGGAGCATTAAAAATGGGCGAGGAAAAGAAAGAAAAGAAGAAAAAATCTATTTTGCCAATTATAATTGTAATTTTACTTTTAGTTATAGGAGTAGGAGTATACTTTGGTTATACAATGATTTTAAAAAATGACAAAGGACAAAAAACACAGGTTAAATATGTTGAAAAGGAATTAGTTGAAAAAACTCTTCCACTTGAAGAATTTTTAGTAAATTTATCTGATCCAGGTGGGCAAAAATATGTTCAAACAAAGCTTACACTTGCATATCCAGAGGATAATAAAAAGTTAGATGAAGAAATAAATAAAAACAAAGACAGAATAGTAGATATTATAAATCTAACTCTTAGAAAAAAAGTAGAAGCTGATTTTCAAGGTGATAAGTTAGAAACTAATATAAAAAAAGAGATAAAAGATAAAATAAATGAAAGTTTAGTAGAAGGTAGAGTAACAAATATATATGTAACTAAGTTTGTTACCCAATAATAAAAGGTGAAATATGTACTCATTAATATTTGAAACACTAAAGGTAATATTCATACTTATATTTGTACTTGCACTTATGGTGATTACATTAAAAACTCTTTCAAAATATCAAAATAAGCTTTCAGGAAGTAAAAATATAAATATTTTAGAAAGAGCAAGTTTATCTCAAAATACAACATTAAATATAGTTAAAATAGGAAATAAATTATATTTAATGTCTTCAAGTGCTAATGGCATTAGTATTTTAAAAGAAATACAAGAGGAAGATATAAATACTAATATTTATAATAAAGAAAAATTAGAAGGCTCTAATTTTTCCTTTGATAATTTGTCAAAGGATGAAATTATAAAATGGTTTAAAGGAAAGAATAACAATGAAAAAAAAGACAATTAAAATCATACTTTTATCTACTATAATGTTTATTACTTTTACTAAAGTAGGACATGCAGAGCCAATAGGATTAGATTTAAATCTATCTGTAGGAGGAGAACAATCTCCTGCTGAATATGTAGGAAATATAAAATTGTTATTATTATTAACTTTTTTAACTTTCATACCAGCGATTGTTTTATTAACTACTTCTTTTACAAGAATAGTTATAGTTTTAGGATTTACAAGAACTGCTTTATCAACACAGCAATCTCCTCCTAACCAAATTATTATAGCATTAGCACTTTTTATGTCATTTTTTATAATGACTCCTGTATATAAACAGGTTAATACAGTAGCGATACAACCATATGTAGAGGGAAAATTAGCTTATAAAGAAGCTGTAGAAGAAGGAAGCAAGCCTATTAAAAACTTTATGTTAAATCAAACGAGAGAAAAGGATCTTGCACTTTTTTATAAAGCATCAAGTTATGAAAAGCCAGCTAATAGATATGATGTTCCCTTTACAGTGCTTATACCTGCTTTTGCTATAAGTGAAATAAAAACAGCATTTCAAATGGGATTTTTAATATTTGTTCCATTTATAGTAATAGATATGATAGTAGCAAGTGTTTTAATGTCTATGGGGATGTTTATGCTTCCACCAGTAACTATTTCACTTCCATTTAAGATACTACTTTTCGTATTAGCAGATGGATGGCATTTAATAGTTAAATCTTTAATAGAAAGTTTTGTTGTTTAGAGGTGGAAAATGAGTGAGATATTAATTTATTCAATAACAAAAAAAGCAATAACAACAGCCCTTTTAGTTGCAGGGCCTGTTCTTATAGTTTCAATGGTAGTTGGACTTTTAATAAGTATTTTTCAAGCAGTTACGCAAATACAGGAACAAACTCTAACATTTGTTCCTAAAATGCTTGCTATTTTAGCTGTTATGGTTATTTTAGGTCCATTTATGGCTAAAACATTGGTACAGTTTATAGAAAACATATTGTTAACTTTACCTAGTATAATGAGGTAGTGAAAAATGGAAAACATAAATCTTCAAGATTTTTTAGCTTTTTTCTTAGCTAGTATAAGAATAATTGCTATGATAATATCTTCACCTGTTTTCTCACATAGACAAGTGCCTATACCTTTTAAAGTAGGGTTTTCTATGATAGTTGGAATGCTTATTTCGCCAACGGTTTTAAAATTAGGATTTGTTTTTCCAGATAATAATTTTACTTTAGTTTTGTTTGTATTTAAAGAAATTTTGCTTGGTGTATCAATAGGAACTATTGCTACATTTATATTTAATATATTTAGAACAGGTGCACATTTTATGGATTTTAGTATAGGTTTTTCTATGTCGCAGTACTATGATCCAGGTACAGCTTCAAGTGCAACTGTTTTAGAAAGATTTTTTAATTGGATAGCTATTGTAGTGTTTTTAACATTTAATTTTCATCATACACTTATATTATCGATGATAAAAAGTTTTGAAGTAGTCCCTTTAGGAAATTTTTCTGCAAATGATAACACTTTTTATACAATGTTAAGTGCATTTTCAAGTATGTTTTTTGTAGCTATTCAAATAGCAGCACCTATAATTATAGTTCTTTTTATAACAGACTTTACATTAGGACTTATATCAAGAACTGTACCTCAGTTTCAGGTTTTTATACTTGGAATGCCTATAAAAGTTTTATTTGGACTTTTAGCACTAAGTATTATAATGCCAGGACTTATTCAAGTGTTTTCCAACGCTTTAGATAAGATATCGCCTAATATATTAAATATTTTATCCTTTGTTCCAGTAGTATTTTTAGGAACAGATGATAAAACAGAAGAACCTACAAGTAAAAAACTTCAAGATGCTAGAAAAAAAGGGCAAATTGCAAAAAGTAATGATTTAAATTCAGGAATAATTTTACTTGGAATAACTCTTTTTTTTATATTCTTTGGGGAAAAGATTTACATATATGGAGTAGAAGGGGTAATAGAAGGTTTATCACATCTTTATAAAGAAGAAATAAGTTTTGATAATTCTAGAGAAATATTTTTAGATTACTTAAAAAAAGCACTTTTTATAATTTTACCTATAGCAGGAACTGCAATGATACTTGGTATAGTAGCAAATCTTATGCAAGTAGGATTTTTATCAAGTGGTGAAGGTTTAAAACCTGATTTTAAAAAGCTTAACCCTATAAGTGGCATGAAAAAATTTTTCTCAAGAAGAACTTTAATGGAACTTGTAAAATCTTTACTAAAAATATTTTTAGTAGGATTTGTAGGATACACTTTTGTAAAAGGAAAAATATATGACATTATGAAGGTAGCAGATCTTCATCCAAACGGAATATATCCTTTTGTTAAAAGCCTAACTGATTCCCAGCTTATAAGAATAGTAATGCTTATGCTTTTAATAGGCGTAGTAGACTTTATATTTCAAAAAAAGCAGCATAAAAGAGATTTAAGAATGACTAAACAGGAAATAAAAGAAGAATATAAGCAAATGGAGGGAGATCCACAGCTTAAGGCAAAAATAAAGCAAAAACAAAGAGAAATTGCAATGACTAGAATGATACATGAGGTTCCAAAGGCTACAGTTGTTGTAACTAACCCAACACATTATGCTGTTGCACTTAAATATGAAAAGGGAGATAGTGCACCTAAAGTTTTAGCTAAAGGTGTTGATAACGTAGCTTTTAGAATAAGAGATATAGCGAAGAAAAATGATATTCCAATAGTAGAGAATAAGCTTTTAGCAAGAAAGATTTATTCAGATGTTGATTTAGGGAGAAGTATACCCCAGGAACTATACGGAGCTGTAGCCGAAGTTATAGCATATGTATACAGTATTAAGAAAAGGTGAGGTTAAATTACTATGGAAAATACATTAACTAAAAAACTTTCTAAAAATGTAGATGTATTTGTAACACTAGGTATAATAATGATTGTTTTAATGATAATTATACCTCTTCCCGCTTGGATATTAGATATACTATTAGCATTTAACCTTCTTATTTCACTAATAGTATTATTAACTACTATGTTTACAAAGGAAATTCTAGAGTTTTCAGTATTTCCAACACTACTGCTTGTTACTACCTTATTTAGAATAGGTCTTAATATATCTTCAACTAGACTAATACTAGGTCAAGGCGAGGCAGGAGAAGTTATAAATGCTTTTGGTAGCTTTGTTGTTGGAGGAAATTACATAGTAGGGTTTATATTATTCATAATTATAGTTATTGTTCAATTTGTTGTTATAACAAATGGTGCAGGTAGGGTTTCAGAGGTTTCAGCTAGATTTACCTTAGATGCTATGCCAGGAAAGCAAATGAGTATAGATGCAGATTTAAGTGCAGGTATTATAACAGAGGAAGAAGCTAAAATTAGAAGAGAAAAAATGCAAAGAGAAGCAGATTTTTATGGTTCTATGGACGGGGCTAGTAAGTTTGTTAAAGGAGATGCAATATCAGGTATTGCAATAGTTTTAATAAACCTTATTGGTGGAGTTGTAATTGGAATGATGTTTATGGACCTTGAAGCTGTTGAAGCACTTCAAAAGTTTGCTCTTTTAACTATAGGAGACGGACTTGTATCTCAAATACCAGCACTTTTAATATCAACTTCATCAGGTATTTTAGTAACAAGATCTGCAACAGACAAAACACTTGGAAAAGAAATTTCAGAACAAATGACAGCTTATCCAAAGGTACTTTTAATAGCAGGAGCAATTATTGGTCTTTTAGGACTTATTCCAGCACTTCCAGCAGGTAAATTTATTACTGTTTCTGCAATATGTATATTTGGTGCACTTGCTTTAAGAAAAAGTAGAAAAAAAGATCTTTTAGCAAATGCTGAATATGGAGCTTTAGATGATACTGCAGCTGAAGAGGCATTAGCATCTAAGGAACCGGAAAATGTTTTAACTCTTTTAAATGTAGAGCCTTTAGAAATAGAAATAGGTTATGGACTTATTCCACTTGCAGACCAATCTTCAGGAGGAGATCTTTTAGACAGAATAACAGGTGTTAGAAGGCAATGTGCTGTTGAAATGGGAATAATAGTACAGCCTATAAGAATAAGAGACAACCTTCAACTTGCAACTAATGAGTATTCAATAAAAGTAAAAGGAACAGTAATCGCTAAAGGGGAAATACTTTGCAATCACTACTTAGCTATAGATTCAACAGGAGAAGGAATACCAATTGATGGAATTACAACGGTAGAGCCAACCTTTGGTCTTCCAGCGGTTTGGATACCAGATAATAAAAAAGAAGAAGCAGAGATTATTGGAATAACTGTTGTAGATCCAACTACTGTTTTAGTTACACATTTAGCTGAGGTTATTAGAAAACATGCACATGAGCTTTTAGGACGTCAAGAAGTTAAAATGCTTATTGATAATATAGGAGAAAATTACAATGCTGTTGTTGAAGAGCTTATACCAAATCTTTTAACTATAGGTGATGTGCAAAAGGTACTTCAAAACTTACTAAAAGAAAGAGTTCCAATAAGAGATTTAGTTACTATACTTGAATCTTTAGCAGATAACTCTGTAACAACTAAAGATATAGAACTTTTAACTGAATACGCAAGATTTTCCCTAGCTAGAACAATATGTAGAGGTCTAGTAGATGAAAATAATGTAATAAGGGTTTCTTCTGTTGATATGAATTTAGAGCAGATTATAGGAGATAGTATTCAAAAATCTTTCCAAGGATCATATCCAGCACTTGATCCTGAAACAACGCAAAAAATATTTAAAGCTATTGAAGAAAACATGTTAAGTGTTATTTATAATGCAGGGCAGCCAGTTATACTTTGCTCACCAAGAATAAGACCTGCATTTAGAAAACTTACAGAAATAGTTTTTCCAAATCTAACAATACTATCTATGAATGAAATACCAACAGATGTTCAAATAGAAACTGTAGGGATGGTGTCTATATGATTATTAGAAAATACATAGTTAGCAATATGAGCGATGCTATGTTAAAAATAAAAAATGATCTTGGAAGTGAAGCTACAATAATTAGTAGCAAAAAAATAAAAAAGCCAGGTATTTTTGGATTTTTTAAAGAAAGAATGATTGAAGTTACAGCTGCATGTGAGAAAAAAAGTGAGATTAAAGAAGAAGTAAATAAAAAAGACAATCAATATGAAGTACAAAGTCAAATAAATGATTTAAAAAAAATGATAGAAGGATTAAGTAGAAATATAGTTAGTAGTAGCGTTGAAACAGCTGTTACAAAAAACTATAAATATAACTTAATAGAACAGCTTTTACATGAGGGAGTAGATGAACTATTTTTATCAGAAATAGAAAATAGTATTAAGTTTTTAATTGAAAGTTCAGATCAAAAGGTTTCGGAAGAAGATATTAATCAAAGAATATTAAGTAGTGTAGAAAATTTAATTCAAATAAAAAATGAAACCGATGATAGAATAAAGGTTTTAGTAGGGCCTACAGGAGTTGGGAAAACCACTACTATAGCTAAACTTGCAAGTATGTATACACTATATAAGAAAAAAAAGGTAGGTCTTATTACATTAGATACTTATAGAATAGGAGCTGTAGAACAATTAAAAACATATGCAGAAATATTAAACATTCCATTTGAAGTTGTAATATCAAGTAGTGATGTGGAAAATGCATTAAATAATATGAAGTGTTGTGACGTAATATTTGTTGATACCACCGGAAGAAATGGAAAAAATCACATGCAAATATCTGAGATAAAAAATATAATAAGTAAATTTAATCCAAGTAGTGTAGATTTAGTTGTTAGTACTACAACTAAGGATAACGATATAAAATTTATTATAGAAAATTATAGTAGCTTAGATTATAGTAGCATAATTTTAACTAAAGTTGATGAAACAAATACATATGGAGGTATAGTAAATTCTCTTTATTATAGTAATAAGCCAATTTCATATATATGTACTGGTCAAGATGTTCCAAGTGATATATTTATTCCTACTAAAGAAAAAATAATTAATTTATTATTAGGAGATAAAAATAATGGATCAAGCTGCTAAATTAAGAGAACTTATTAAATCAGATATATGTGAAGATAAATCATTTAAGGTAATAACTGTATCAAGTGGAAAAGGTGGAGTTGGAAAAAGTAATTTAGTAGCTAATATTGCTATAGATATTGCTAAAAAAGGTAATAGAGTAGCTATTTTAGACGCAGATTTTGGCATGGCTAATATAGATATATTACTTGGAATAAATTCTAAAAACAGTATACATGACATTTTAAAAGAAGGTAAAAGTATTTTAGATGTTATAGAAGAAACAGAAGAGGGAATAAAAATAATTCCAGGAGGATCTGGAATACTTGAACTTTCAGATATATCAAATGAAGAGAAAAATATTATATTTTCAGAGTTTGAAAAATTAAAAGACATAGATGTATTAATTATTGATACTGGAGCTGGTATTGGAAATAATGTGCTCAACTTCATAAATATAGCAGATGATGTTATAATTGTAACTAATAGTGAACCTACGTCGATAACAGATGCTTATGGACTTATAAAAGTTATAGGACAAAATAACTTAGATAATAAAATAAATATAGTTGTTAACAGAGCAGATGATGATAAAGAGGCAGGTTTAACTTTTCAAAAACTAAATATAACATCCCAAAAATTTTTAAATAAAAACCTTAATTATCTTGGATATATACTTGAGGATAAAAGTGTTAGAATTTCGGTTAAAAATCAAAAGCCTTTTATTAAGTTGTATCCAAATTGCAAAGCAAGTAAGTGTATACAATTAATAAGTCAAGACTTATTAAATCATGAATTACAAGGAAAAAACTCTTCTGTGAAAGGTTACTTAACTAAATTATTTAATTTAATGAGGAGATAAAAATGAAAAAGGAAGCTAGATTAAGAATTAATGAAAGAGTTGAGTTTAAAGTTGATGATGATATATACAAAAGTAATATACAAGACATTATATCAGAGTCGAGTATAGCAATTAGTATACCCATAAGCGGAACTAAAAGTTATCTTCCACATATAGGCGAAAGTGTTACTTTCTATGTTTTTTCAAAGGATGCTTATTATAAATATAAAGGAACTTTATCTTCCAGATTTATAGAGGGAGGTCTTAGACTTTTAATAATTGATAATCTAAAAGATTTAGGGAAAATTCAAAGAAGAGAAAATTATAGATTGCCTATATCATTAGATGTTTTTTATACACCTATAAGTGAAGAAATTGCTATAAAAGGATTAGAAAATAACTTAGTTAAAACTCAAGTTGAAAAATTTAACTCAACTAGATGTATAGATTTAAGCGCTGGTGGAATAAAGATATTTACTAAAGAGGAAATTCAAAATGAGGAATATATACTTATGAAGTTAAGTCTTTCTCCTAATGAAGATATACTTGTTGTATCAAAGGTAGTTAGAGTAGAAAAAGATTTTGAAATAAAACAATATAAAGTAGGATGTAAATTTCAAGATTTAAATAATGTTGATAGAGAGAAAATAGCAAGGTTCATATTTGAGAAGCAAAGAGAGTTAATGAAAAGGTAAATTAAGGGGTTGTTATTATGAAATGCTATACAAGCGTAAGCGAAAGAGAAGAAATGATTATAAAATATATTCCGTATGTAAAATATATAGCATCAAGACTTATATGTGGAAAACCACCTGGAGTAGAACAAGAGGATTTAGTTAGTTTTGGAATTATAGGCTTAATAGATGCTATAGAAAAATTTGATGTTTCAAAGGGGTTGAAATTTGAAACATATGCAACTTTAAGAATAAGAGGATCAATAATAGATGAGCTTAGAAAAATAAGCTGGATATCTAAAAGTGCATTTTCAAAATTATCTCAGTTAAATCAAGCAAGAGAGTTTTTAGAAAATAAACTTAATAGAGATCCTAAAGATGATGAAATTGCAGAACATATGGGCATAACGGTTAAAGAGGTTAGAAATATACAAACATATGTAAATTATGTTTCTACAGTATCTCTAGATGAGGTTATTTTCAAGTTAGATGATGATGATATACAGTTTAAAAATATGTTAGAAGATGAGAAAAGTCCTCAGCCACAAAAAATACTAGAAGAAAACGAAAAAGTTGAAATGCTTAAAAAGGCAATAGAAATGTTAAATGAAAAAGATAAGCTAGTATTAAATCTTTATTATTATGATAAATTAACTTTAAAAGAAATTGGGAAAATTTTAGAAATATCTGAATCAAGGGTTTCTCAGCTTCATAGTCGAGCGATTATTAGAGTAAGAGAAAACATGAAAAAGTTAAAATATATATAATAAGGTAGCTAGTTATGGTGTATAGTATTTTAATATTAGGAATAGCTTTAATTATATTTTCATTAATAATAGGGAAAAAAGAAAGTAAAAGTAGCTTTGAGTTTTTTTTAGAAAAGGATATTCAAAAAGAAAATTTAGAAAGCTTTTATGAAAATGAGATTGTAAAATCTTATATTAAACTTGAGGATAAAGTTGTTTTTCTAGAGGAAGAAATAAATAATCTGAAAAAGAACTTAGAGGCTAAGGATAAAGATTTTAATGGTTTTTACGAAAATATTAAAAAAGATATTAAAATTTATGATGTAAAAGATACAGAAGTAGATAAAGAAGAGGATAATATAAATAATAAGGTACTTGCTTTGTATAATGAGGGAAAAAGTGTTGATGAAATAGCATCTACTTTAAAAATAGGAAAGGGGGAGATACTATTAAGAATTGGTTTGCAGAAAAAAGAGAATTAGTAATTGATTGTATAAAGGACAAAAGATTTCTTTTAGGATTAGGATTAGGATTAGTTATTTCTGCTTTAGTACTCTCTTTTTCAAGTTCTAACATAAGTAAACAAAAAGCAGAAGAAATTGCTAAAGGTATGGGGATGAAGTATCCAGATGAAATAAAGGCTTACTTTGAAAATGATAGTAAAGTAAAAGGGGAGAAGTAAATTTGATTAGGGGACTATATATTTCTGCAAGCTCACTAGCTGTAAGACAAGCTCAGCAGGAAAATCTAAGTAATAATATTGCTAACTTAAATACTCCAGGATATAAAAAAACCAACGTATTATTAAAAACATTTCAGGAAGAGTTAATAAGTAGAAAAGAAGTTAATATAGGACAACCAACTAAAAACACTGTAATTGGAAAATTAAATTATGGTGTTGGAATAGATGGAACAAAAACAGATTTTACACAAGGAAATATTAATACAACAGGAAGAAATACAGATTTTGCACTAACACAAAACAATTGTGCTTTTAACGTAGTAGATAATAATGGTCAAGTCCACTACATAAGAGACGGAAGGTTCGAAGTTTCAGATGGAGGATTCCTTGTAGATTCTCAAGGAATGCGAGTTTTAGGAAGTAATGGTCAACCAATACGTTTAACAAGTAATGAGGCAGAATTAAACGGAGATGGAATTTTAACAAATTCTGTTGGAAATGTTGGATTTATGTTATCTGAAATAGATACTGAAACAGGAAATATAACTGGAAGATATAATGATATATCAGTTGTAAAACAAGGGGCTCTTGAAGGATCAAATATGGATGTTGTAGATGTTATGACAGAGCTTATAACTATATCAAGAAGTTACGAGTCAAGTCAAAGAGTTTTTCAGCAACTTGATGAAACTTTAAGTAAAACTGTTAATGAAGTTGGAACTGTTAGATAAAAAGGTGGTAATTTTATGTTATTAAGTATTTATACAGGAAGAACAGGAATGGTAGCTCAACAAGAAAAAATGACTACGCTTTCTAATAATATTGCAAACTCAAATACAAATTCATATAAAAAGGTAGATGTATCATTTAGTGAAAATCTAAGCCAAGTTACAAATAGAAAAAATGGCTTACCATTTACTTCTGAAAATCCAATTATAGAAGGTGGAGGAGTTAGAGCATCTGGTATATTTAGAAACTTTATTGAAGGGCCTTTTATGCAAACTGGTATAGATACAGATATAAGCATAGTAGGAGAAGGATATTTTAAGGTTATTAACGGTAGTGGAGAAGAGTTTTATACAAGAGATGGAAGTTTTAATATAGATGTTAATGGTAACTTTATACATTCAGCATCAGGTATGAAACTTGAAATAGAGGGATTTAATCCTGAAAATATAAAGCAGCCTGTTTCAATATCAAAAGATGGAGTTATTTCACATGAAGAGGATATTATAGGTAAAATTAAAATATATGATTTTGCTTATAAAAATAGCATGATATCAAAGGGAGATAATGTATTTACAGCTGGAGATAGACCCTTAGAGGCAAATGGAGAAATAGCTCAAGGATACATAGAAGGATCAAATGTTAACATGGTAGATGAGTTAACTAATATGATAACAGTACAAAGATCATATGAATTTAATTCAAGGTCTATAAAGGCTTCAGACGAAATGTGGCAACTTGCAAATAATCTAAAAAAATAAAAGAGGATACCCCTCTTTTTTTTATGCTTTTATATAAAATAGCATATAATCATAAAAAATATTATTATAATTGATAAAATAGTATTAAAAATAAAATATATGTCAATAATTATGATAATAAACATAAGGAGGATTTATATGCAAAAAGTAGAACAAATTATTTCTTATATAAAAGAAAATAAAATATATGAAGCGCAAAAATTAGTTGTTAAAAATTTTAAAGATAAACCAGGAATGTTTTATTATTATTTAGGGCTTATTAATCTTAAAAAAGAAGATTACTTATCAGCTATAGTTTGTTTAAAAACAGCTAGAAAAAACAACATAAATAGTTATTTAATATCCTATAATCTATCTATATGTTATATGCATCTTAAGCAAAATGATTTTGCTAAAAGTGAATTAATTGAAGCGATAAAATTAAATCCAGAGTATTTAAATTCATATAGTAATTTATGCAATATATTTTTAGAGGAAAATAATATACAAAATGCATATAGAACTATTAAGTATGCTAAGGCATGTAATAAGGAAGATAAAGATAAGCTTAAAAAACTTATTAATATAGAAAGTAAGCTTAATCTAAATAAATACATATAGTAATATGGAAGATTTAAATAAATATATTATACTATAATCATTTATTTAAGGTGTAGTATGATAAAGCCAAAAGCATTAAACTTTAATGATGAAATAGGAATAGTGGCACCAGCAGGACCTGCATTTAATAGTGAACAATTTCAAAAAGGTATAGCTATGATAGAAAAAATTGGGTTTAAACCTGTTATAGGTAAAAGCTGTTATATGAAAAGTGGTTTTTTAGCAGGTAAAGATGAAGTTAGAGCAAAGGATATAAATATATTTTTTAAATCTAAAAGTATTAAAGCCATTGTAGCTTTAAGAGGAGGATATGGAAGCCTTAGAATACTTGATATGTTAGATTATAAAAGTATAAGGAATAATCCTAAAATTTTTGTGGGATACAGTGATATAACAGCTCTTCATAGCGCATTTAATAGACATTGTGACTTAGTAACATTTCATGGTCCTATGGTGTATTCAGATTTTTATGATATAGATAAATATACATTATCTTCATTTATGTACTCACTTATGGACACTAAATATAAAGCAGAATATTCTTTAAAGCCTATTGTTAAAAAAAATATTGAAGGGGAGATTTTTGGTGGAAATTTAACCCTTTTAACATCTTTACTAGCTTCTGATTATCAAGTAAACTATAAGGATAAAATACTTTTTATAGAAGAAATAAACGAAGAGCCTTATAAGATAGATAGAATGCTTTATGAAATTTACTTATCAGGAGCGTTTAATAAAATAAAAGGTGTTATTCTTGGACAGTTTACATCTTGTAATAATTATAATAAAGAAAGAAGTTATTCACTAGACTATGTAATAGAAAGTTTTTTTAAAAAATATTCGATTCCTTTATATAAAGGACTTAATACAGGTCATAACAAAAGTAAATTAACTGTTCCACTTGGTGTTAAGTGTAAAATACATCAAGATAAATTAACAATAGATCAGGGGGTAAAATAACTTTGGACAGATATATAAGTTTATCTAAAAAATACTTTGAAAAAATGAAAACTGTTAGAAGATGTCTTCATTCAAATCCTGAAATAGATAGAGATCTTCCTTTAACAAGTTCTCTTGTGAAAAAAGAACTTGAAAGTATAGGTATAGATTATAAGGGGTTTAATAACTCAGGGGTAATAGCACAAATAGGAAATTCAAATAAGATTGTAGCATTAAGAGCAGATATGGATGCATTAGAAGTTGTTGATCTTAAAAGTTCAGATTATAAATCTAAAGTACAAGGATTAATGCATGCTTGTGGCCATGACGCTCACACTGCTATACAAATAGGAGCTGCAAATATAATAAATGAATTAAAAGACGAATTAAATGGCTCTGTAAGATTTGTTTTCCAGCCAGCAGAGGAAACAGATGGTGGTGCTAAGGATATGATTGAATATGGATGCCTTAATAATGTAGAGGCTGTTTTTGGTCTTCATGTATGTGAACAAATAAATGTAGGAAGTATAGGACTTAAAAAAGGAGTTGTAGCTGCTGCATCTAATCCTTTTAAAATAATAGTTAATGGAAAAGGATCACATGGTGCAAGTCCAGATAAAGGAATAGATGCTATTGTTATAGCTTGCAAAATAGTTGAAAACCTTCAAGTTTTAGTTTCAAGAGAAACATCTGCAACTGACAGTAGTGTTATTACTGTAGGTAAAATAAATGGAGGAACTGCTGCAAATGCTGTAGCAAGCTATGTAGAAATAGAAGGTATTATAAGAACACTTGGAAATGAATTAAGAAATAAAATAGTTAATAGAGTTAAAGAAATTTGTGATTATACTGCTAAAATGTACGGTGGAAGTTGTGATGTAATAATAATGGAAAGCTATCCTTCTTATGAAAACAGTGACAAACTATATGATTTTCTATCTAGTAGTATGAAAAATAACAACTCTATAGGCTTTGTTGAGCTTTCAAAACCTAGCATGGGTGTAGAGGATTTTGCATACTATGCTGAGAGGGTTCCATCTTTATATTATAGATTAGGTTGCAGAAATGAATCAAAGGGAATAGTTCATCCAGCTCATGGAAGTTATTTTGATATAGATGAAGATTGTTTAATATATGGAGCAGCTATTCAAGCAATGCTAGCTATAGAGTATTTAAAAAATAATTAAATAGTAAAGTTATAAAGTCTATATTAACATCATATTGTTAATATAGACTTTTGTTTTAATTTAGAAAATAAAAGGATTTTGTATTAATAAGTAGAAATTAAGTATTATAAAATGCAATAAAAAACGGACATCTTTAAAAGATATCCGTAATGGTGCCTCGAGCCGGAATCGAACCAGCGACACGGGGATTTTCAGTCCCCTGCTCTACCGACTGAGCTATCGAGGCTTAAATGGTGACCCCTAGGGGAATCGAACCCCTGTTACCACCGTGAAAGGGTGGTGTCTTAACCGCTTGACCAAGGGGCCATGCCTTTGCTACGAGAATTAGTATATCATTATAAAAAACATATGTCAACAAAAAATATAAAAATTTTTTAAAAAAGGTGGTTTATACATATGAAGCTAAAATTTTGTGGAGCTGCTAAAATAGTAACAGGTTCATGTTACTATATGGAAGCTATGGGAAGAAAGTTTCTAATAGATTGTGGTCTTTTTCATGGAGAAGACGAAGATATGAATAAAGAAAAATTTCCTTTTGATCCTAAAGAGTTAGACTTTGTAATTTTAACACATGCACATATGGATCATGCAGGAAGAATTCCTCTTTTATACAAAAGAGGATTTAAAGGAACTGTATACTGTACAAAAGCAACATATGATTTAATAGATATAATGTTAAAAGACAGTGCTCATATACAAATACTTGAGGCAGAATGGGAAAATAAAAAAAGACAAAAACAAAAAATAGAGCCAGTAGATCCACTGTATGATTTATATGATGTAGATATTGCACTACAAAATGTACATACAATACCTTATAACTATATTTTTAAAATTGATGCTAATATACATATAAATTTTAAAGACGCAGGTCATTTACTAGGTTCAAGTATAGTAGAGATATTTGTTTATGATAGAAAGGTTAGTAAAAAAATTGTTTTTACTGGAGATTTAGGTAATTTAGATATACCTATAATAAAAAATTATGAGTATATTAATGAAACAGATTATTTAGTTATAGAATCAACATATGGAAATAGAGAGCATTCTCCCTGTGAAGAAAGCGATATGCTATATAACACTATAGTAGAGACTGTAGAAAAAGGTGGAAATGTAATAATACCTTCATTTGCAGTAGGAAGAACTCAAGAGCTTTTGTATATTCTTAATAACTATATTGATATACAAAAAAGAAGTAGGCTTCAAAATATAGATATTTATGTAGATAGTCCGCTTGCAACAGCAGCTACAGAAATATTTAGAGAGCACATGGAGTGTTTTGATGAAGAGGTATTAAAAAATCTTTTAATCGATAAATATTTATTAGATTTTAATAATTTAACATTTACATCATCAAAAGAGGCTTCCTTAAGACTTGCATATAAAAAAGGTGTTGTAATAATATCTTCAAGTGGTATGTGTGATGCTGGAAGAATAAAATATCATTTGAAAAATAATTTAGAAGATGAAAAAAGTAGTATAATATTTGTAGGATATCAAGCAAATGGTACCCTTGGTCGAAAAATATTAAACGGTGAAAAGAAAGTCAAAATTCATGGTGAAACATTTAATGTAAAAGCTAAAGTATATAATTTTCCAGGGCTTTCTGGACATGCAGATATTAATGGTTTATTAGAATGGGTAAAAAATATAAAAGGGGGTATTAAGAAAAACGTATTTTTAGTTCATGGAGATGATAATGCTATAGAAGATTTTTCACAAAAATTAAAGAAAGTAACTAATGCAAAAATTGTTAAACCTAGTATATTAGATGAATATAAACTTTAACTTACACTAAAAATTTCGAATAGTGTTAAACTGTGCGATATAACATAATATATATGACAATATTCATCAAAGGAAAAGCTATAGGCCTGTAGAATAGTATATTCAGAGGTGATGGTTATGGATAAAAATTACTATTCTTTTAAAGAGGCTTGTGAATTAACAGGATATTCAGCATCAGCTATAAGGTATTATGAAAAAGAATTTTCTCTTAATATACCAAGGGACAACAATTCAAGAAGAATATTTACTGAAAAAGAAGTAGATATACTTTTTTTTATAAAAGATCTTCAAGGTAAAGGCTATTCTAATTCTCAAATTAAAAAAATAATAAAAAATGAAGAAGTTAGAGAGCAAATAATGGAAAATAAAGCAGTTATGGAAGAAATAATACAAAGCGAAGATGTTAAAGAAGAAATTGCTGCAACTATAGGGGCTGTAGAGCCTAAGTATGTTAAAGGGTTAGAAGAAAAATTATGCGAAATAAAAGAGTCTTTATCTGAATTAAATGAAACTGTAAACTCTAAAGAAAGAGATTTAATGATAAGTGAAAATATGAAACTTAAAATGGAAAATAAACAAAAAGCTTATGAAATAATTCAGCTTAAAGAAAAATTAAATTATGAGTCTAACAAAAAAATTGGATTTTTTGCAAGACTATTTAAAAAAGTAAAATAATACATAAAATATTTAATTAAGGTGCAAAATATGTTACGATTTGAAAATTTAAAGATTAAAGATACACAAATAGCAAAGGATGCTATATTTAATAAAAAAATGAGTAAAAATTCTTTTTATAGTACAGTTAAAAAAAGCATAACTTATTTTATGCTATTAAAGTCTGTATATATAGTATTAAATAATGATGAAAAGATAGGAATTTTATTAATAGATTCTAGTAATAGAGAAATATATTTTTATCCTCTAGAAGAAAGTTCAAATAATATAAATTTTAATGAATTTATAAATTCAGCTAAAGAAAGATTTTCTTTAAAGGAGTATACTTTTAATTTTAATTGTAGAGAAATAAAGGACATTGACACTTTTGAAAAAGACTATGAAATTATTAATAGTGTAAAATTTATGAAGTGTGATTTAAATAATAACTATAATGTATTTTCAAATTTAAATACTAGTAATGAATTTAATATTAGAAAATACACTCTTAAACAAGATGAAAAAATAAGAGTAGAGCTTCAAAACCAAATATTTAATAGTGTAAAAGGAAGAAGTGAGCTAACTTTAAAAGATGTAATGATGGAAGAGTATAGTCCAAGATTTATAGAGGATATGTGCTTTATACTAGAGAGTAATGAAAAAGCAATAGGGTATGGACAAATTATAAATTTAAATGAATCATTTTATTTAGCTAATTTTGGAGTAATATCAGATTTTAGAGGAAAAGGATGTGGAAGATATCTTCTACACTATATTATGTTAATGTGTTATAAAAAGGATATGGAAGAGATATATTTAACAGTAGACAATAATAATTTTTCTGCTATAAAATTATATGCTTCTAATGGTTTTTATGAAATAAAAAACAATGTAAAAATAAAGCTTTAAAGTATTATAACTTTAAAGCTTTATTATATTGTTTTAATCCACTTTCTAGTATAAACATAGCCTTTTTTAAATCTTCCTTACTTATACAGTAAGAAATTCTAACTTCATTTTTTCCAAGACCACTTGTTGCATAAAATCCTTCTGCTGGAGCCATCATTATAGTTTCTCCATTTAAAGAGTAATCTGTAAGAAGCCATTTTATAAAGTCTTCTGCATTATTAACAGGAAGCTTTGCTATAACATAAAATGCACCTGTAGGTTTTTCGCAAATAACATCTTCCATATTAGATAAAGCAGAGTAAACTAAATTTCTTCTTTCTTCATATTCATTTTTTACTTCTTCAAAGTAAGAAAAATCAACATTTACTAATTTAGAAACTGCAAACTGTTCTATTGTTGGAACACATAATCTTGATTGACAAAGCTTTAATATATTTTCAATAATATCTTTGTTTTTACTTGCTACAAGACCAATTCTTGCACCACAAGCACTATATCTTTTAGAAATACTATCTATTAAAATTATTCTATTTAAATATTTATTCATATGCATAAAACTAGTAAATTCTAATCCATCATAAACAAATTCTCTATATACCTCATCAGCTATAATAAACAAATCATGTTTCTCAGCTATTTTGCAAAGAAGTTCAACTTCTTCTTTAGTATAAACAACACCTGTAGGATTTCCAGGATTAGAGATTATAATAGCACGAGTTTTTGAATTAATAGCACTACAAATTACATCTTCACTAGGTAATCTAAATCCATTTTCGGCTTTGGTAATAAAAGAAGATACATTTACTCCTGAAGATGATGCAAAACCATTGTAGTTTGTATAAAAAGGTTCAGGCATAACAATATTATCTCCATAATCTGCAACTGCCATAATCGCAAATAATATAGCTTCACTTCCCCCATTTGTGATTAAAATATCATCACAAGTAAAATCTATATTCCATTTTTTATAATAACAAACAAAGCTTTCTAAAGCTTCTTTTATACCTGTTGATTCAGAGTATTTTAATACACTTTCATCATATTTTTTAATACTATCTAAAAATATACTTGGTGTTTTTATATCAGGTTGTCCAATATTTAAATGATGTACCTTTATTCCTTTTTCTTCAGCTTTATTTGAAAATGGAGCAAGCTTTCTAATAGGCGAAGCTTGCATTTTTAGTATTCTTGATGATACTTTTGGCATATAATCCCCCCGTAATTAATTTAAATAATTAAAATCATAAGTTACAACTTATATACATTATTTAAATTTTTTAAAAATATTATTATGAACATTCCCATAAAATCCATGTCCTTTGAAATAAACATGATCAATACCAATATTAAAATATTGCCTATCAGAAATATCTGATCTTAGACTTCCTTTTCTACTGTTATCTTCATCTACTTTTTTAGCATCATACATATTATCACCTCCGAATAATATATTTATCTATATTATTGACAAAAAGTGATAATAAAATTCACATATAGTTTAACTGTAAGTATTAACCTAATTATGGCATATATAAACATAAACTTTAAGTACCACATTAAAACTGTTTTTATTTACTAGTGGTTTATATATATCTTAATTAATATTATCATAATTGATAATAAAAAATGTATAAAAAACTAATTTAAAAAGAAAATAACACTATATACTAAATTTTAAAGGAGAATATTTATGAATATACCATATGTTAAGGGAAACCCTATATTTACTAATATAAATAAAAAAATGAAACAATATCCTTACATTCAAGAAAATTTAGATACAGAAGTAATAGTCGTTGGTGGTGGAGTAACAGGCGCTATATTAGGATATTACTTTACTAAAAGTAATATTCCATGTGTAATTTTAGAAAAAGATAGAATAGGACATTGTAGTACTAGTATAACTACTGCATTGCTTCAATATGAACTTGATGGAAATTTAGAAGACTTAAGACAGTATACTAGTTTGGAAAATTCTTTAAATGTTTATAAATTAGGTAAAGTGGCTTTAGATGAAATTGATAAAATAATAAATGAATACGGTAATGATTGTAGTTATAAAAAAAGAGATACACTTTTATATACATCTAAAAGTGTAGAAGAGGAAGCTTTAAAAAGAGAATACGACTTAAGAAGAGAAAATGGATTTGATGTAGATTTTATTAATGAAAAGAACAATCCATTTTCCTTCGATATAAAAGGAGGAGTATATTCTATAAACGGAGGAGCAGAAATAGACCCTTATTTATTTAATCATAAGCTTTTAGATATAGCTACTAGTAAAGGATTAAAGGTTTATGAAAATACAGAGGTAGTCAAAGTAAATTATTTAGATAATGAGGTTGAAGTAGAAACTAAATATAATTATAAAGTAAGAGGAAAAATTGTTATTGTTGCAACTGGTTACAATACATCTATGTTTACAAATAGATCTTTTGGAACTAAGTATACAACTTTTAATATAGTTACAAGCCCAATAGAAAATTTAGAAGAATGGTATAACAGAGTTTTAATTAGAGATAATAAACAAACCTATAATTATTATAGAACAACTTTTGATAATAGAATAATAGCTGGAGGAGAAGACGTAAACTTTGTTCCAGATATATTTAATGAAGAAATAGCTTTAGAAAAATACGATATATTAATGCAAAAGGTAAAAGATATGTTCCCATCATCTAAAAATGCAAAAATAGAGTACTCTTACTGTGGTGCTTTTGCATCTACTAAAGATAATGTAGGGTTTATAGGAAAAGACCCTGATAAAAACAACCTTTGGTATTGTTTAGGATATGGAGCTAATGGAATACTATTTTCTATGCTTGGAGGGCTTATGCTTCCTAAACTATATAAAGGTGAATATGATGAAAATTTAAACTTATTTAAAGTAGATAGATTTGACTAAATAAAAATAATCTCCGGTTTAATACAGGAGATTATTTTTTTTGACAAAATATACTATGTCATTAATTCATAATTTGATAAATTAATACTATGTTATAGGATATACTATAAATAGAGGTGATAAGTTATGTATAATATAAATGATATTTATAAAAAAGAAAGTAACGAAGATTTAGAAGTCATAGAGAATATTTTTTTAAAGCCAAATACTGTTTCAGAAAACATAAAAGAAGCTATATTAGAAATGAATATAATGCGACAAACTACTATTTCAAACCAAACACTACATGACTTTGTAAACCAATATAAAAGTGAAAGTAATTAAAATTATATATGAAAAATAAAAAAGAGTTATTATTTAATATTAGCTCTTTTTTATTTTTTGTTAGAGTTTTAAATCTTTAAGAATATAATATATAAAAATATTATATTTAGGAGGTAGAATAGCTAATTATAGTAGCTAAAAAATTATGATTAAAAAAAAGAGTAATTATATTATATTTGCTGTATTAATATATGGTTTAATTAACTTAATATATATATATCATTACTATAGCGTAATTAATTTAGACTCAATAACTACTCATATAGTAATTCAACTTAATAAAGTAGGAGCAACTCTTTAGTTGTTAAAAATATAAACAAGTATATATAAACATGTACAAATATATTTTTAATAAATAGCTCCCTACATTCGTAAAGAGTGTAGAGTGGTAAATATTTACCCAAAACTCCTTTAATTGCTGGAAGTTCCTAAAGCCTATTTAACCACAACATAACCATGAAATAAAGGTAAATGTGAAGGTGACGAAAGTGGAAAAAATAAATAGGATGGCATAAGGTTAAATCCTAAGTGCTAATATAATGGATAATCAGCAGCCAAGCTTCGAATAGAAGAAGGTTCAACGACTAGAGAAAAATCTC
>JAEWEN010000008.1 GCA_023389275.1 Bacillota bacterium | reverse complement strand
TTTGGTGGACATAATTCTGTATTACTATTTAAAAGGTGGGATAATTAATGATAGATTACAAAGAAATACAAAATCTTATAAAAGCACTAGATGAAAGTAGTTTAACAAGTCTTGAGGTATCACATGAAGGACTTCAAATAAGTCTTAAAAAAGAATGTACTGAAAAAACAGTATATGTAAATTCAGTAGAAGAACCTGTAGTAAGAAAACAAGAAATTGTAAGTGATAAAGCATCTGAAGTTAAAGAAGAAAGAAATGAAAATTTAAAAGCTGTAAAGTCACCAATAGTTGGTACTTTTTATAGTAAACCATCACCTGATAAAAGTCCTTATGTTTCAGAAGGGGATAGTGTAAAATCAGGAGATGTAGTTTGTATAATAGAAGCTATGAAACTTATGAATGAAGTAAAAACAGATTTTTCAGGAGAAGTAGTAAAAGTTTTAGCTAAAGATGGAGACCTTATAGAATATGGTCAAGAAATTTTTCTTATTAAGGAGAGTTAGAAATGGAATTAGGTATAAAAGAGATATTAGAAATATTACCACATAAATATCCTATGCTACTTATAGATAGAGTTTTAGAAATAGAGCCAGGTTTTAGTGTTAAGGCAATTAAAAATGTTACTATAAATGAAAACTACTTTAATGGTCATTTTCCAGGAGAACCTGTTATGCCAGGGGTTTTAATGGTTGAAGCTATGGCACAGGCAGGACTTGTAGCTCTTTTAAGTAAAGAAGAGTTTAAAGGAAAACTAGGGTTTTTCGCAGGTATTAAAGAAGCAAAGTTTAGAAGAAAAGTTGTTCCAGGAGATACTCTTGAGATTTACGTAGAACTTGTTAAGTTAAGAAGTAGTTTTGGAGTGGCAAAAGGTATTATTACAGTTGAGGGAGAAAAAGCTTGTGAGGCAGAATTTTCTTTTGCTATAGGTTAGGATATAGTTCCTAAAGGAGGAATAAAAATGTTTAAGAAAATACTAATTGCTAATAGAGGAGAAATAGCTGTTAGGATAATTAGAGCTTGTAGAGAAATGAATATAGAAACAGTTGCTGTTTATTCAGAAGCTGATAGAGAATCTTTACACGTAGAACTTGCAGATGAGGCAATATGTATTGGACCTGGAGATGTTAGAAAAAGTTACCTTAATGTAAATAATATTTTAAGTGCAACTATTTTAACAGGGGCTGAAGCTATTCATCCAGGGTTTGGATTTTTATCGGAAAACAGCAAATTCGCTAGAATATGTGAAGAGTGTAATATAAAATTTATAGGACCAAGTCATGAAGTAATTGATACAATGGGAAATAAGTCAAATGCTATAGCATTAATGAAAAAACATAATGTACCTGTTGTGCCAGGGTCAGAAGGAAGTCTTTCTTGCTTTGATGAGTGTAAGGTTGTTGCAAAGGAAATTGGATATCCAGTTATGATTAAAGCTGCTCATGGTGGTGGTGGACGTGGTATAAGAATTGTTTGGGATCCATCTGAACTTGAAAAAGAATACTTAAATGCTAAAGCAGAGGCAGAAGCTGCATTTGGAAATGGAGAACTTTATCTTGAAAAGTATGTAGTTGAGCCTCGTCATATAGAAATTCAAATTTTAGCAGATAAAAAAGGTAATGTTGTTCATTTAGGGGAAAGAGATTGTTCTATTCAAAGAAGAAACCAAAAGGTTATAGAAGAAGCACCATCTCCATCTTTAAGTAAAACACTTAGAAAGAAAATGGGGGATGCTGCTGTAAATGCTGCAAAAGCTGTTGGATATGAAAATGCTGGAACAGTAGAATTTTTAGTAGATAAATATGATAATTTTTATTTTATAGAAATGAATACTAGAATTCAGGTAGAACATGGAATTTCAGAAATGATTACAGGTGTTGATATTGTAAAAGAACAGTTAAAAATAGCAGCTGGTCATACACTTTCTTTTAAACAAAAAGATGTAGAAATAAAAGGACATGCAATAGAGTGTAGAATAAATGCAGAGGACCCTGATAATGATTTTAGACCATCTCCTGGTAAAATAGAAAAATTATTTTTACCAAGTGGCTTAGGAGTTAGAGTAGATAGTGGAGTTTACGATGGATACACTATTTCTCCATTTTATGATTCTATGATAGGTAAGCTTATTACATATGGAAAAGATAGAGATGAGGCTATTGCAAGAATGAGAAGATCTCTTGGAGAGTTTATAATTCAAGGGGTAGAAAATAACGTAGATTTTCAACTAAGACTTATAAATGAAAAAGAGTTTTTAGAAGGAAAGTATCATACAGGTTTTATTAATAGTCTGTAGTCTTTAAAAGGTTGGTGAGATGTTTGTTTAATGGATTATTTAAAAAGACAAAATATATCACTGTAGGCGCTAAACCTATAGAAAAAAATATAGAAAGTCAAGTAGAATCTAATAATCCAAAGCCTCTAATACCAGATGGTATGTGGACAAAATGTAAATCTTGTAATCAAACTATATATAATGAAGATTTAAAACAAAACAAAAGTATTTGTCCAAGTTGTGGTTACCATTTTAGATTAGGAGCTAAGGAAAGGCTTAATATTACAGTAGATGAAAATAGTTTCAAAGAATTTAATGAAAATATTAAAAGTAAAAATCCTTTGGACTTTGAAGGATATAATAAAAAGTTAGATTCTTTAAGCGAAAAACTTAATATAAATGAAGCTGTAATTACAGGATATGCAACTATTGGGTCTAATCCATGTGTAGTTGGAATTATGGATGGAAACTTTATAATAGGAAGCATGGGAAGTGCTGTTGGTGAAAAAATAACAAGAGCATTTGAAATAGCAACTAATGAAAACCTTCCTGTTATTATATTTACAGTTTCAGGTGGTGCTAGAATGCAAGAGGGAATATTCTCTCTTATGCAAATGGCTAAAGTAAGTGCTGCTGTTTCAAAACATAGTGAAAAAGGGCTTTTATATGTAGCTGTTTTAACAGATCCTACAACAGGTGGAGTAACAGCAAGTTTTGCTATGCAAGGTGATATTATTATAGGTGAAAAAGGAGCTCAAATTGGATTTGCAGGAAGACGTGTTATAGAAGATACTATAAGACAAAAGCTTCCTCAAGGATTTCAAAGTGCAGAGTTTCTTTTAAAACATGGATTTTTAGATATGGTTTGTAGTAGAGAAGAAATAAGACCTACATTAATAGATATATTAAATATACACTTATCTAATAATGTATATGATGTAGAAAGTGAAGTTATTAACTATAAACCAAAGTCTAAAAAAACATATAAAAAACAAGATCTTACAGCATATGAAAAAGTACAAATAGCTAGAAGTCCACAAAGACCTACTACTACAGATTTTACAAAAAAGCTATGTAGTAAGTTTATTGAACTTCATGGAGATAGATATTATTCTGATGATGAGTCTATAGTATCTGGCATAGGTTTTATTGATGATATACCTGTAACTATTATAGGGCATCAAAAAGGTAAAAATATTGAAGAAAATATAAAAAGAAACTTTGGAATGGCAAAACCAGATGGTTATAGAAAAGCAATGAGACTTATGAAGCAAGCAGAAAAGTTTAATAGACCTGTAATATGTTTTATAGATACTCCAGGTGCATACTGTGGTATAGAAGCAGAGGAAAGAGGACAAGGAGAGGCAATTGCACAAAGTTTACTTTTATTAAGCTCATTAAAAACTCCTGTAATATCAATTGTTGTTGGTGAAGGTGGAAGTGGAGGTGCACTTGCACTAGCAGTTTCAGATGAGGTTTGGATGATGGAAAATGCTATATACTCTATACTTTCACCAGAAGGATTTGCAAGTATACTTTGGAAAGATGCTTCAAAAGCAGAAATAGCTGCAGAAAAAATGAAAATGACAGCAAATGATTTAAAAGACTTTAAAATTATTGATAAGATAATAGAAGAGCCTATGAATGGAATTCATATAGACTTTGATACTATATCTGAAAATATAAAAATAAAACTTATATCTACATTATCAAAATATATGAAAAAAGATAAAGAAGTTTTAATAGAAGATAGATATAATAAATTTAGATCTATGGGAATATATGAAGAGAGCTAGAAATAGCTCTCTTTACTATTCACAGTGATACTCTGGAGTATCAGATGTTATTTTTGAAAAATCATATCCTTCATCTTTAAAGTGCTTAATAATATCAGGAAGTACTTTAGCAGAATTTATATTAGAAGAGTTGCAGTGCATAAGTAGTATTGCTCCTGGAGCTTTTTTAGAAGAAGGTATTTTTTTTAAAGATTTTCTAAAAAGTACACTTGGAGGAGCTTTAACATTTGCACCATCTTCTGAACTATGTGTCCAGTCATATACTTTAAGATTATGTTTTTTAAGCTCTAAAAGTAAATCATCAGATAATCTTTTATGGCTTCCTCCTGGAAATCTTAAAATATTAGTTTCTACACCTGTTATTTCCTTAAGCTCTTCTTGACATTTAAGCATTTCATTAATAAATAAATCTTTATTAACTATATTACCTTTATAAAGTTTTGAAAAGTTATGTGTATAACTATGTAGTCCTAAAGTATGACCTTCGTCGTTAATTCTTTTAAGTATATCTTCATTTCCTTTAAATTGTTGTCCTACTACAAAAAATGTAGCTTTTATGTTATGCTCTTTTAAAATATCTAATACTTCAACAGTAACAGTTGACGGTCCATCATCAAATGTTAAATACATAGTTTTTTTACTACATTCTGATTCTTTAGTATCATAGGTAAATCCTGTTCCTATAAAAAATATTAACAAAGCAGTAAGTAGTAAATATAGTATAATTTTTTTATTAGCATGTGTCATATACAAAATCCTCCTAATACTATTTAAATTTATTATTTGCTATATATACAACAAATATTAATAGAAAGAAGGTGTGATTATATGGAAAATAAAATAGGACAAATATTATGTGAAAAAAACTTAACTATATCAATTGCAGAGTCTTTAACAGGAGGACTTTTATGTGGAAAATTAGTTAATTATCCAGGAATATCTAAAGTTTTAATAGAAGGAATTGTAAGTTATAGTATTGAATCAAAAATTTCAAGACTTAAAGTAAAAAAAGAAACAATAGAAAAATATACAGATGTAAGTTATAACACAGCAATAGAAATGGCAAAAGGTATAGCAGAAACATCAGGAAGTGATATAGGAATTTCTACAACAGGTATAGCAGGACCTGGTGGAGAGCCTTTAGGGTTAGTTTTTATAGGATTTTATATAAAAGGTAAATTAGATTATTTAAAATTAAACTTAGATGGCCAAAGACAAGAAATAAGAAACAAAGTAGTAGATATTGCACTTGAAGAGCTTTATAAAAAAATAAAGGCATAGTAACTATGCCTTTATTTTTATAATTTTTCAGGTTCACCGTATTCAACACCAAATGTATCAACTGTAACAGATTTCATTTTTTGATCTTCATAAGGTCTGTCACTTCTATCTCTTTTAGCATTTACAATTTCTTTTACTACATCTAAACCTTCTGTAACCTTACCAAATGCAGCATAGTCTCCATCAAGATGAGGTGAATCAGCAGTCATAATAAAAAATTGTGATCCAGCAGAATCAGGTATGTAAGTTCTAGCCATAGATAAAACACCTACAGTATGTTTAAGATCATTTTTAAATCCATTAGAATTAAATTCCCCTTTGATTGAGTAATCAGGTCCACCCATACCAGTTCCATCAGGATCTCCTCCTTGAATCATGAAACCTGGAATAACTCTGTGGAATATAACTCCATTATAAAATCCTTTGTTTATAAGTGAAATAAAGTTTTTAACAGTATTAGGAGCAATTTCAGGATATAATTCTGCTTTTATAATTCCTCCATTTTCCATTTCTATAGTTACTATAGGATTAGTTGACATTTAATCATTCCTTCCTTTATGTATAATTTCATTTTTATTATATCAAAAATTTATTTAAACATACAAATAAATATATTTTTAATTTATAATCACTTGATAATTTAAAAAAATATGAAAAATGGTATAAGTTCCCTTGAATAATTATAAAATTAAATGTATAATAACAATAAATTAATAAATGAGAATATTTATTTAGGGGGAGAAAAAATGGCAAAAAGTTTATTTAAGAAAATAACTATTGGAGTTTTAACTGCTGTTATGGCATTTTCATTAGCATCATGTGGAAGTTCAGATAAGTCAAAGGAAGTATCTGGAGAAAAAGCTGGAATTGTAAGTGAAATTAAGAAAAGTGGAAAATTAATACTTGCAACTAACCCAGAGTTTGCACCATTTGAATTTGTATCTATGAAAGATGGTAAGGAAAAAATAGTAGGTGCAGACATAATGCTTGCAGAGGAAATAGCAAAGGATTTAGGGGTTGAACTTGAAATAAGAAGTATGAATTTTAACGGACTTATAGAGGCTTTAAACGCAGGTAACTGTGATATGGTAATTGCAGGTATGAACCCTACACCAGACAGAAAGAAAAGTGTAGCGTTTTCAGAATTATATTATGGAGATTCACCACAAGTACTTTTAATAAATAAGAAAAGTGTAGATAAAATAAAAACAAAGGAAGATCTTAAAGGGCTTAAAATAGGTGCTCAAAAAGGATCAGTTCAAGAAGATGTTGTTACAAATGAATTAAAAGACTCAACTCTTCATGCAATACCTAATATACCTAACCTAATTCAAGAACTTAAAAACGGTCAAATAGATGCTGTGGTTCTTGAAAAACCAGTAGCTGAGCAAGCATTAAAAAGTGTTTCAGGGGAAGTGCAACTAGCACCATTTGAAATAGATATTGATTATTCAGGTTATGCAGTTGCTATTAAAAAGGGAAATGAAGATTTAGTAGAAGAAGTTAATAAAACAATTAAAAGAGTAGAAAATGGAAAACTTATGGACGGTTTTATAAAAGAAGCGGAAAAATTAGTAGACAAAAAATAGTGGATTATTCCACTATTTTCATTTTAAGGAGTGATCATCTTGAGTTTAGATTTTAGTTTTCTTTCAGAATACTACCCACTATATTTATCAGGAACAAAAAATACTATATTATTAGCATTTTTTTCAGTTTTATTAGGAACAATTTTAGGTACAGGCCTTGCTTTAATGAAACTTTGTAAAAATAAAATATTAAAAGGCATATCTATAGCTTATATAGAATTTATAAGAGGAACTCCTCTTTTAATACAATTGTTTATATTTTACTATGCAGTACTACCAGCACTTGGAGTAAATTCAAGAGGAAGTACTATATTTGGTGGTAACTTTATTGGTTTTATGGCATGTATAGTAGCTCTTTCAATAAATAGTGGTGCTTATGTAGCAGAAATAATAAGAGCTGGAATAGAATCTATAGACAAAGGACAAATGGAAGCTGCTAGAAGTCTTGGTATGAAAAAATCACAGGCAATGAGATATGTAATTTTACCACAGGCTATTAAAAATATATTACCAGCACTTGGAAATGAGTTTATTGTTGTTATAAAAGAATCTGCTATAGTTTCTATAATTGGAATACAAGAAATTATGTATAATGCAGATAAAATAAAAGCACTTACTTACGATCCATTTCCTCCTTTAATATTTGCAGCACTTATTTACTTTGTACTAACATTTACATTATCAAAAATATTAGGTGTTGTAGAAAGGAGATTAAAGTAATGATAAAGATTAAAAACTTACACAAAAGCTTTGGGGATCTTCATGTTTTAAAAGGTGTAGATGCTCATATAAAAAAAGGAGAAGTTGTAGTTGTAATAGGACCATCAGGAAGTGGAAAAAGTACATTTTTAAGATGTCTTAATTTTTTAGAAACTCCAACAGATGGAGATATAATATTTGAAGAAACATCTATAAAAGATAATATTAAAAATCTAGATAAATATAGACAAAAAATGGGTATGGTTTTTCAGCACTTTAATCTTTTTCCTCACATGAGTGTACTTGGTAACTTAACTGTTGCTCCTGTAAAGGTTAAAAAATCTGATCCTAAGAAAGCAGAAGAAATATCATTAAAATTATTAAATAGAGTAGGACTTTTAGATAAAAAAGACTATTATCCATCACAGCTTTCAGGAGGACAAAAACAAAGAATAGCAATAGCAAGAGCACTTGCTATGTCACCTGATGTTATGTTATTTGATGAACCTACATCTGCACTTGATCCTGAAATGGTAGGAGAAGTTCTTGAAGTTATGAAAGAACTTGCAAAAGATGGAATGACTATGATTGTTGTAACACATGAAATGGGATTTGCAAAGGAAGTTGCAGATAGAGTTATTTTTATGGATAATGGGGTAATACTTGAAGAAGGTAGCCCAGAGGAAATATTTAATAATCCAAAGGAAGAAAGAACAAAAGAGTTTTTATCTAAAGTAATATAAAGTATAAAAAAGCTACAGCTAAATATTTAGCTGTAGCTTTTTACATATACAAAATTTCAGATATTCTTAATCTCTTTGTTAACATTTATTTATATATAGCTGATACTATATAAGTATAAAATATATTTTATTTGGATATAATACTAACGAAATGTATATATACAATAAATAACGCAGGAAAAATCCTACGTTATTTATTAGAGTCATCAATTTATAATAATCTTCTTCCATGAGTAAAGTCTTTACGTGTTAAAGGACTTATTTTAACTACATCACCTGTTCTAGGAGAATGTATGTATTGTCCTCCACCAACATATATACCTACATGGCTAGTTGGACTACCAAAAAATACTAAGTCTCCTGGTTGAAGACTTCCTTTAGAGCCAATGTATTGACCTACATTAGCTTGTGAACTTGATGTACGAGGTATGCTTATTCCTGCTGCATTTCTGTAAACATAAGAAGTAAACCCAGAGCAATCAAATCCTGCTGGTGTAGTACCTCCCCAAACATAAGGAGTTCCTAAGAATCTTTTTGCATAGTTAACAATCTCCATTCCTGATGTGCTACCATCGCCTCTGTTTGGAACATCTGCTTCAGATTGTCCACCGCCTGTGCTCGTACCAGGTTTACTAGGCTTGCTAGAATTACCAGGTTTATTAGTTGTACCAGACGTATTAGGCTTACTTGGTGAGGAATTATTAGATGCGGCTGAACTTTGAGCTTGTTCAGCATAAGATTGTTCTATTGCTGCTTGATATTCTCTAATTTGAGAAGCATAAAGTTTTTGTTTACTTTCTAGATCAGCAATAATAGTACCTTGTTCTTGTTTTTTCTTGTTTAATGTTGCTAATTTGTTTTTACTTTCAGTTTGAAGAGCAACAAGGTTTGCTTGTTCCTTTTCAAGACCTTGTTTCTTATTGGCCAACGTTGTTTTTTGAGTATTTAACCCATTCATTATTTGGTTATCATATTCGATTATTGTTTTAACTGTATCTATTCTAGATATAAAGTCACTAAAGCTAGTAGCTTCAAGAACAACATCTAGATAGCTGGTTACTCCATTTATGTATAGAGCCTCCATACGTTCACCAAATAATTTTTCTTCTTCTTTAATATTAGTTTCAATAGTCTTGATTTCACCTTCAGTTTTAACTATAGCTGACTTTGAATCATTGATTTTTTTATCAATTGTTTCAATCTCTAGCATAGTATCTACTATTTGTGTATCAAGTTTTTCAACTTCACGTTCTAATGCTTCTACCTTTTTAACAGCATCGTTGTAAAGTTGTTTAGTTTTATTAAGTTGGCTTGAAGGCGTGGCAAATGCCGTGCCTATAGTAATAAGAAGTACAGAAGTGATAGCAACAATCATTTTCTTAGTAAGTCTCAGTATCATCACCCTCCTTCTTTAGAAATTATAACATTAATTAACATTAATTCAAAGACTAAAATAAGGAAAAGTTTTTCTAAATAAAGTTGACAAATTTATTTAGAATAAATATAATTACATATGTTAAGCGGATATGGCGGAATTGGCAGACGCGCTAGACTTAGGATCTAGTGTCCAGTACGTGGGGGTTCAAGTCCCTCTATCCGCACCATTATGGCCCCTTGGTCAAGCGGTTAAGACACCACCCTTTCACGGTGGTAACAGGGGTTCGATTCCCCTAGGGGTCACCAACATAATTTACTTAGCAGGTTTAGGCCTGCTTATTTTTTTATTAAATATAAAGAATTTTATAATAATTGTTATAAATTTAAGGAGAGAAAAAATGAGTAAGAGTTTTTTAAGTATAGGAGTTAATAAGGTTTATAGTGAAAGATTGAAGAAAATGGGCATTATAACTCCTACAGAAGTACAAGAGAAAGTAATTCCATTAGGATTTACTAAAAAAGACATAGTTGTAGAGTCTCAAACAGGAACAGGAAAAACATTAGCTTTTCTTCTACCTATTTTTCAGTCAATAAATAAGGAAAAGGAAGAAACCCAAGCTTTAATAATAGCACCTACAAGAGAACTTTCTATGCAAATCACCAATGAAGTTGAAAAGCTTTCTAAAGATGACTACACAGTATTATCTATATTTGGAGGTAATGATGTAGAAAAGCAAATAAGAAAGCTAAAGGGAGACCCACAAATTGTTGTAGGAACTCCAGGAAGAATTTTATATCATATACAAAGAAAAAGTCTTAACTTATCTAAGATAAAATATTTAGTAATAGATGAAGCAGATCAAATGCTTAATATGGGATTTATAGATGAATTAAATGAAGTGATTAAAAATGTTAATCCAAGTAGAAGAACAATGTTATTTTCTGCTACAATACCAAAGGGAATTAGAACAATAACTATGAAACATATGAAAAGTCCAACTACTATTAGAATAAAGAAAAAAGGACTTGTAGTAGATAATATATCTCAAATTTCAATATCTACATCTGATATTAATAAGGAAGAAGTTTTAGAATCTATACTTAATAAAGAAAAACCTTTTATGGCTATTGTATTTTGTAATAGTAAAGATAGAGTTAAAAAGCTATATAACTATCTATATAATAAAGGATATGTATGTGATGAACTACATGGAGATTTAAATCCACAAAAAAGAAAAAGAGTTATGAAGGACTTAAAGGATTTAAAAACACAGGTACTTGTAGCTAGTGATATTGCATGTAGAGGACTTGATGTAGATGGTATAACTCACATTATAAATTATGATATACCAAAAGAAGTAGAACTTTATGTACATAGAATAGGAAGAACAGGAAGAGCTGGACAAAGTGGTATAGCAATTACTATAGTAGAACCTAGAGAGCAAAAATATATGGACATAATTGAAAAGGAAGTAAATGCGAAGGTTAAAAAACTTTATGCAAGAAATAATGATGGAGTAATAACATATTAAAAATATAGAAGGCTAATTAGCCTTCTATATTTTTTGTGTTTAATCAACAACTTATTCTAGTGTATCTAATATAGAAAAAAAGAGTATATAAGTAAAAAAGAAAGAAAAATAAATATAATATAAAAATATTGAAAGTAAAATGAAATTGATTTAATAATTAAAGTGGTAATATATATCTTGTCGCAAGGGGCGACGGTAAGACGAAAGAAAAAACTTAAGTCTTACGAAAAAAGGTTTAAAAAGAGTGTTGACATAAAGTCAGCTTCGTGATAAACTAACTAAGCAAACTTGGTCATTGAAAACTAAACAGTAATCATAAGCGAGCGTACAATAATTTTTGTAACTTTTAGTAAAAAGTTTCATCTGAGAAACAAGGATTTTAATTTGAGAGTTT
>JAEWEN010000034.1 GCA_023389275.1 Bacillota bacterium | reverse complement strand
AAGTTGAAGTTTTTATATTATTATATTACTATAACTGAAATTAGTTAAACATACAAATATATTTTTATGGAGGTATTATATGCCATTTGATGGATTTTTTACAAACAGTCTAGTAAAAGAACTTTCTGTTTTAGAAGAAGGTAGAATAGACAAGATACACCAACCTACAAAAGATGAAATTATATTATATATTAGAAAAAATAAAAAATCATATAAGGTTCTTCTTTCATGTAATGCATCTTTTCCAAGAGTACATATAACTGAAACCGAAAAAGAAAATCCTTTAGTTCCACCTGGATTTTGCATGGTTCTTAGAAAAAGAATATCAGGTGCAAAAGTTTTAAGTGTTGATCAAGTAGAATTTGATAGAATAATAGATTTTAAAATAGAAGGAAAAGACGAGCTAGGATATCCTTTAATATATAATCTAGTAATAGAAATAATGGGTAAGCATAGCAATATAATTTTATTAAATGAATCAAATAAAATTGTAGATTCAATAAAACATATAACATCAGAAACAAGTAGATATAGAACTGTACTTCCTTCTTTTGATTATATAGCGCCTCCAAATCCAGGGAAAATAAGTCCTTTAAATATTAATAAATTAGATTTTGATAATATTATTAATAAAAAAGATTTAGAAAATGCTTCAAAAGCTATTATGGGAAGTTTTTTAGGAGTATCTAAAAAATTTGCTGAAGATGTATGTGAGGATTTTAAATCTAAAAAAATTATAGAACTTTTAAAAGATGAAAGAGACACTATAACTTCAAACTTTTTCTATTATATTGCAAAGGTTAAAAGCAACAGCTTTACATATAAAATATATTATAAAGATGACTTAATGAATGATTTTTATTGTTTACCTTTAAAATCATATGATAATTTAAACTCTATTTCATTTGAATCTCCATCTAAATTACTTGATAGTTTTTATGGACAAAGAGATTTAAAAAACACTCTTAAACAAAAATATAGTGATCTTTTTAAGCTTATTTCTAATCTTTACGATAGAACACTTAAAAAAATACAAATACATAAAGAAAAACTTATAGAGTGTAGAAACTTTGAAAAGTACAAAATATATGGCGATATATTAATGGCAAATCAATACTCTTTAGAAGATGGAATTGAAAATGTAGTACTCGAAAATTTTTATAGTGAAAACCTTGAGAAAATAGAAATTCCTTTAAATAAAGAAATATCTATAAATCAAAATGCACAAAACTACTATAAAAAATATAATAAAGAAAAAATAACTATAGAAACAGTAAATGTTCAATTAAAAGAAGCTGAAGAGGAAAAGCTTTATCTTGAAAATATTTTATTTAATGTAGAAAATGCAAATGATATTGAAACCCTTGAAGAAATTAAGTCAGAACTTGCTGCAACAGGATATATTAAGAAGAAGGGTAAAAAAAGTAAAAACAATAAACAATCTTTACCTCATCACTATGTATCTACAGATGGATATGATATATATGTAGGTAAAAATAATAATCAAAATGATTACCTAACAACTAAATTTGCTGTATCAAGTGACATATGGCTACATACTAAGGATATACCAGGGTCTCACGTTATTATTAAGTCAAAATCAGGTGAGGTTTCTGATAGCGCTATTATTGAAGCTGCAAATCTTGCTGCTTATTACAGTAAAGGACAAAATTCTACTAATGTACCTATTGACTATACTGAAAAGAAAAATGTAAAAAAACCATCAGGAGCCAAGCCTGGAATGGTTATATACTATACAAATAAAACAATATATATAACTCCTGATGAGAATAAAATTAGTTCTATGAAAAAATTAGACAAATAAAAAAATGCCCTAGAAAACTCTAGGGCATTTTTTTAATTATCATTTATAAGATTTAATTTTTCAATTAATATAAATACTAGGTTAAGTATAATAGCAACTACTGTTGCAAGTCCCATTCCCTTTAGTGGAACACCAACGTTAACTGATACACCACTTAATCCTATTACCATTACTATTGATGTTAATAGTAAGTTTTTTGAACTTGAAAAGTCTACTTTTTGCTCTATTAATATTCTAAGACCAGCTACTGCTATTGTTCCAAATAAGATTATACTTATTCCTCCCATTACAGGTTCTGGTATAGTTCTTATTATTTCTGTAAGCTTTCCTGAAACTGAAAGTATCATTGAAAATACTGCTGCCCCTGCAATTACCCAAACACTATATACTCTAGTTATTGACATAACTCCAATATTCTCACCGTATGTAGTAGTTGGAACTGATCCAAAGCATCCTGAAATCATTGTAGATATACCGTCTCCAAGAAGAGATCTATGAAGTCCTGGGTCTTCCTCTAGTTTTCTTCCAACTAAGTTACCAGTAACAACAAGATGTCCAACGTGTTCTGCTAAAACTACAAACACTGCTGGTACTATTGTAATAATAGCTGCTGTACTAAACTTTGGAGCTGTAAATGTAGGTAGCGCAAACCATGGAGCGTTTATAACTGATTCAAAGTTAACTACTCCTAAAGCTATTGAAACTACATATCCTATAATAATTGATATAAGTACTGGAATAACCTTTAAAAATCCTCTAAACATCATAGAACCAAGTACAGCCACTATTATAGTAACTAAAGCAATTGTAACACTTGTTGTATTTATAGTTCCATCTGCATTTGGTATAAATCCAGCCATGCCTGCTGCTGTTGGTGCAAGTTCTAATCCCATAACTGCAAGTATTGCTCCCATTGCAGCTGGTGGAAATAATTTATTAATCCAGCCAACACCTGTTTTACTAACTATAAGACCTACTAGTGAAAAAACAGCTCCTGTTGCTATAAATCCTCCTAGTGCATAATCATATCCATATGTTGTTATTATTGCAGTAGCAGGTGCTATAAATGCAAAACTTGATCCTAAATATGAAGGTATACCTGCTTTGGTAATGAAAATATAAAGAAGAGTACCTATACCATTAAATAATAGTACTGTTGCTGGGTCTACTTTTAAAAGCATTGGAACAAGTACTGATGACCCAAACATTGCAAACATATGTTGAAGACTTAGTGGAATTCCCTTTGATAAAGGAAGTTTGTCCTTAACATCAACATAACCTTTTCTTTCTACTTTCTCTTTAGTTTTTTCCATTTTTCTTCCCCCTTTTCTAACTGGGAGAGTCTTTTGTTTTGACTCTCTTTTTAGTCTCTCTGGACTAATTTAAAGACTAATCATCATTTTCACTTATGACAACTCTATCTTCTCCATCAATTTCTTTTAGCTCAACTTGAACTATTTCATCAATGGATGTTGGTACATTTTTCCCAACATAATCAGCTCTAATAGGTAATTCTCTATGTCCCCTATCTACTAATATAGCTAGTTGTACTGATTTTGGTCTTCCTATATCTATAATAGCATCTAATGCTGATCTAACTGTTCTACCTGTATATAATACATCGTCTACTAACACTACTGTTTTATTTTCAAGGTCCACTGGTATTTCAGTGTTATTAACCTTTGGCTGATCATCTTTCTCTGTTAAGTCATCTCTATAAAGAGTAATATCTAGGGTACCTATTTCTACATCTGTACCTTCAAACTTTTCTATGTAACTTGCTATTCTTTTAGATAAAGGGACTCCTCTAGTTTTAATTCCAATTAACACTACATCCTGAGCACCTTTATTTTTTTCAATTATTTCATGTGAAATTCTTATAAGAGCCCTGTTTATGCTTTTTTCATCAAGCAATTGTGCTTTTATTTTCACCTTTTTTCCCTCCTAATACAAAAAAGCTTCCTGCAGGTTGCAAGAAGCTGTAATATCCTTTTTTTGTTATAAACTACTACTCCTTACAGCCTCTCTGGACTGACTTAAAGGTTTTATTTAGATAAGTATAATACATAATAAATATATTATCAATACTTTATTTATGTTTTATTGTTTTCTCATAATTTTAAGAACTTTCTCAAATTCTTCAGGTATGTTAGATGTAAACTCAACATATTCACCTGTTCTTGGATGATTAAATCCTAAAGTTTTAGCATGTAGAGCCTGCCCATTTAAATTAAACTTTTGTTTTTTAAAACCATATACCTCATCACCTACTAAAGGATGTTTAATTGATGCCATATGAACCCTAATTTGATGTGTTCTTCCTGTTTCAAGTCTAGCTTCAATTAAAGTATTTCTAGGGTATCTTTCTAAAACCTTAAAATGAGTAATAGCGTGTTTTGAATTTTTATCTGTAATAGCCATTTTCTTTCTCTCTACTGGATGTCTTCCTATAGGAGCATTTATAGTTCCTTCATCTTCTTTAATTACACCTTCTGTTAAAGCTAAATAACATCTTTTTACAGTATGCTCTTTTATTTGCTCTGATAAACTTCTATGAGCTATATCATTTTTAGCAACTACAAGTATTCCTGATGTGTCTTTATCAATTCTATGAACTATTCCTGGTCTTATTACCCCATTTATTGTAGATAAACTTTTGCATTTATATAAAAGTGCATTTACAAGTGTACCTGTATAATTTCCTGCTGCTGGATGTACAACCATTCCTTTTTCTTTGTTAACAACTACAATATCATCATCTTCATAAATAATATCTATAGGTATATCCTCAGGAATTGCTTCAAGAATTTTAGGTTCTGGTATAGTTACTTCTAAAACATCACTCTCTCTAAGCTTATAATTACTTTTAACAGCCTTTCCATTACATAAAACAGCATTTTCATCTATTATTTTTTTAGCTTGAGATCTTGAAAACTCTTCTAAAACTTCACTTAAATAAACATCTATTCTTTTACCTATGTTTTTTTCATCTATATTAATAATCATCTATTTCTGCTACTCAAAATATGGTCAAGTGTATCCATATTGAGATTATTACTGCTTCAATGTATCTGTCCTCGTTCCGTAGAACTAATAACATTTTATATAATACTCCACAGTCGTAAATTCCCGAAATAGCCTTCGGTACACATCTATAAATAACCTTCTTATGCTATTTTATAGATTTTAGCATCCCTTAAATTAAGACTAGAATTCAAATCTCTATCCTGACTATATCCACATCCACATTTATAAACTCTATCAGAAAGCTTTAAATCTTTTTTAATAGAGCCACAATTATTACATAATTTACTTGAAGGATAAAACCTATCTACAATTCTTAATTCAATTTCATTTAGCCTACACTTATACTCAAGTTTTACTCTAAACTCATAAAATTTTTGCTGTGCAACAGCTTTTGAAAGATGCCTATTTTTCATCATACCACTAACATTTAAATCTTCAATAGTTATAAAGCTTGGTTTTTGCTTTATAATCTCATTTACTGTTTTATTAATATAATCAGTTCTTATATTAGTTAATTTCTGATGAAGTTTTTGTACTTTAACTATTTGATTTTGAATATTTTGAC
>JAEWEN010000093.1 GCA_023389275.1 Bacillota bacterium | reverse complement strand
TTTTAATACATTTTTTTCTATACAATTATAATAAAAACATAATGTACATAAAGATAAGTTTTTTCTATTTGGTTTAATAGGATTTTAGTAGACTAAGTAGATAATTTGTAAAAAATCCAATTGGTTGTTTTTTCCTTAAAACTAACTGGTATAATAAGGTAATAGCAAACTTAGCTAAAAAATGACTATATTTAAGTTAAAAATAGCTTAGATGAAATAATTTAAAGGGAGATTTTATAATGAATTTTAAAGAAAAAAATTATCCTATTTCTATTCAAGAAGTTTTCAAAGCAAAAGAACATGTTTATAAATTTTTAAAACCTACAAAATTAAATTATTATAAAAACTTATCAGATATTATAGGTGCAGAAATATATATAAAACATGAAAATCATAATATTGGTGGAAGTTTTAAAATAAGAGGTGGAATAAATGTTATTCAACATTTAAAAGAAAAAGGAGTTAAAGGAGTAATTACCTTTTCTACAGGAAACCATGGTATTTCTGTTGCAACTGCTGCTAAATTAATTGGTATAAATGCTGTAGTTGTTGTACCTAAAGGAAACAACCCTATTAAAAATAAGACTATTATTGATGCTGGTGCCGAATTAATAGAAGAAGGTAATAACTTTGAAGAAGCTGCAAAAGTTGTTGAGAAACTAAGTAATGAAAGAAATTTATATTATGTTCATGCAGCAAATGAACCCCATCTAATTAATGGAGTTGGAACAGAATTTTTAGAAATTGTAGATGATTTACCAGATGTAGATACAGTTATACTTCCAATAGGAGCTGGTAGTGAAGTTGCAGCTGCAATAACTGTTTTGAAAAGTATTAATCCTAATATTGAAATTATAGCTGTTCAAGCAGAGGATTCTAAAGCTGCTTATTTATCATGGAAAAATAAAATTATTCAAAGTAGTGAAAATAAAACATTTGCAGGTGGCTTTGCAACAGGAGCAGCTTATGAATTACCTTTCCAAATCTATAAAGACAATCTTGATGATTTCATTATATTAAGTGAAGATGAAATAAAAAAAGGGATTGCTTTTGCTTTAAAATATACTAGAAATCTTGCAGAAGGAGCAGGTAGTGCACCAATTATGGCAGCTATTAAGTTAAAAGATAAATTAAAAAATAAAAAAGTAGTTTTACAAATGAGTGGCTGTAATATTGATGAAAAAATCTTAAAAGAAGTTATTGCGCTAATATAATTATTTATTTAACATCTTTCATTAATACTTTTAATACATATTTTTCTATACAACTATAATAAAAACATATATAAAAAGTGAGTATGTAATTTACATACTCACTTTTTCAAAGGTTTAATTTCAATCCATATATTAATTATTTCTGATATTACAAGCTTATTTGCTTCTAATCTATATTCACTACTTCCGATTTTCATAATTCTTTGATTAATAACTTCCCAAAGCATATCTGCTTCAATCTTTCCTACTTCCTTACCAACAAAAATTCCAAGCTTTTGTTTAATATGCTTTTCAAGTTCTATATTAACTAGTTTGTCCTCTTTAGAATCTAACCAAACCTCAATGTCTTTAACTACAAGTTTTCTTTTATTAACACTATCCTCTAATTTTTCAAGTACCATGTCCTTTTCATTAATTATTGAATATAAACTTGCTATTTTTTGATGATATCCATCTATTCTATAACTAATAAAAGCACTTAAAGTAACAAACCCAATTATTCCTCCTAATATAACTCCAGTAAAGAAAAATACAAGGTAACCCGCCTTTCTTATTCTCCCCATATTTGCCCACACCTATGTAATAATTTAACTAAATAAAACCCTGCATTTGCACCTAAAAGGGCTACTAAAACATAAACCATTTGCTTTATTGCAAGACGAATTTCCCCTTTAAAAACTCCTTCGTCTAATACTTCAAATGATGAAAATGTTCCACCTAATGCAGTTGCAACAGCCCATATTTTTATTGATCCTGCTAATTCAATAATAGTCTTTAATGGAGGTTGGTTAGTTATAATAGCTGCAAGTCCTCCAAATGCACTTGCCCCTACTATTACACCAAATGCTATAAAAAAACTACATATTATATTAGAAATAAAATTTATCATATAACTACCTTTTCCATATAAATTATTTCTATATAAATTATGCATTTTATATTTTCAATATGTTTTATTTCATATTGTATAATATTTAATATTCATCATTTATGATTTTAACTATTTCAAAAGGTTCTGATACTATATAGTCTGGATTACCCTTATTTAAAAACTCTACAGTATCATATCCCCATGTAACTGCTATTATTTTTATCCCTGTTTTTTACAAGCATCTATATCCCTACGTTCATCTCCTACATATAATATTTCTTCTTTATTTTTACCTAAACTATTTTCCTTTATAAATTTTTTAATTACAGAACTTTTATCTAACAACCCTCTAGTAGAATAAATTTTATCAATACACTCTATTCCATTAGCTTTTAAACATTTTTTTATATTTTCAGCTGAATTTGATGAAAGCACAATTAACTTTAGGTCTAATTTTTTCAATTGTATAAGTAGATTCTTTATATCACTTGAAATTTTTAACTGTTTAGCATTTTGTTTGTATTTTGTAAGTATGTCTATTGTTACTAAAGGAAGCTTATAAAAAGGAACATTTAATCTTTCCATTCTCTGCTTTACTGAAAGTATCTTTAGTTCATTTATCTCCTTATTATTTAATTTATTCATTTTATGCTTATCAGCTATATCCTTAGTAATTGCTACTAATAGGTCAATAGAATCAACTAACGTACCATCAAAATCAAAAATTATATACTTTACCATAATATCCTCCCCTAAATTTAATATTTGTAAAACTAAAGTATCATTTAAAGTATAATAAAGAAGCACCATCAATTTAGACAGTGCTTTTATAACTATTTTTCTGTATAGTTTTTAATTAGTTTATTTTCTTTTGTAAATATTACGGACTTTATATTTTTCATTTCTAATATTAATAGTCCTATCATAATCACAAATCCCGAAATAAAATCATAAATTGTAATTACCTGTGATAGTACAATATAAGCTAAGAGCGTTGCAAAAAATGGCTCTGTCATTTCAAATAGCTGTACTTTTCCTGCTTCAATAAGATTTAATGCTTTATTTGTAAAATAAAATCCTCCTACTGTAGGTATTACTGCTAATGCAAAAATATATATTATGCCTTCCTTTATTAAGTTTATCTCACTAAATAAAAGTAAAGGAATTAACAAATATATACTTCCAAACAAAAATAAATAGAATAATGTTTTTAATCCAGACTCTATATTAAATTTCTTTACAAAAAATAAAAATAGAGCATATCCTGTTCCTGCAATTAATGCAAATATTAAGCCATATATGTTCCCTTCAACCTTAGTGTTGGAAACAAACATTATTGATACACCTAAAAATACCATTATTATTGACACTAATTTCTCTAGATTAAACAATTCTTTTAAGAATATACATCCTAAAACAATAGTTATAATTCCTGAAGAATATAATAAAAATGATACTAAAGAAACACTTATAAATTTTAAAGCTAATATTTCAAAAGTATACATTATAAATATTCCAAGAAAAGATAATATAGCATATAACATTCCTATAACCCCTCCAACATCTTTTATAAATCTAAAAATAAATCCTTTCATAGGATATCACATTTTCCATTTTATGTATATTTAAATAACATTCATTCTTTCCTTATATATTAAAATCTTATACATTCCATAAATAATTAAGATTAATATAAAAGTTAACAGTAAATTCAACACTAACAGAGCTTTTTCGACTATAATCATTTGAAAAAATACTCATTTAAATGTATAATAATAAGTACTTTATTTTTCAATTTTAGAAATATATTGGAGGTACAAATTGGATATTCAAAAGATATTTGAAACAGTAGATAGTATAAAACAAGAAGTTATTGATCTTAGAAGAGATTTTCATATACATCCTGAAATAGGTTCAGAAGTTGAAAGAACTGCTGGAATTGTTGCAGATTTATTAACCAAGTGGGGACTTGAGGTTCAAACTGGTGTTGGAATAACAGGTGTAGTTGGTATTTTAAAAGGAGAAAACTCTAAATGTGAAAATACAGTTGCACTAAGAGCAGATATGGATGCCCTTTTAATGCAAGAGGAAAATGAAACAAGTTACAAATCATCTTATAATGGAAAGATGCACGCTTGTGGACATGATGGACATACTGCAATGCTACTTGGAGCAGCAAAAGCATTATCTCAACACAAGGATATGATAAAAGGAAATATTAAATTTATTTTTCAACCTGAGGAAGAAGGCCCAAATTCAGGTGCTGAAAACATGGTAGCAGATGGAGCAATGGAAAATGTTAATGCAATTTTTGGATTACATTTAACAACAGAGTATCCTACTGGTACTGTAACAATAAAAAAAGGTGCAGCTATGGCTTCATCTGATGATTTCGAAATTGAAATGATAGGAAAAGGTGGACATGCATCAATGCCTCATGAGTGTATAGACGCTATTTCAATGGCAGTTAAAGTATACACTGACATTCAGTTTATGGTAAGTAGAGAGTTTAATCCTTTAGATGCAGTAATTGTATCAGTTGGTGCTTTTAATTCTGGATCAGCAAGTAATGTTATTCAAGGAAGTGCTAAGTTAAAAGGAACAATTCGTACACTTTCACACGAAGTTAGAGCTAAGGTTAAAAAAAGAATTTTAGAAATCGCAAATCGTGTAGCTGAAGAATCTGGTGGACAATGCAAAGTTAATATAATACCTGGTGTTCCTCCACTAATTAATGATGTAGAAAAAGCATCATTTGCAGAGGAAAGCAGTACAAAACTACTAACAAAACAAAATGTTATTTTATTAGATAAGCCTAATATGGGGTCAGAGGATTTTGCTTACTATGTAGAAAAAACTCCAGGGACTATTATGATGGTTGGAGCTAGAAATGAAGAAAAAGGATTTGTTAATCTTATGCACCATCCTAAATTTGACTTTGATGAAGATGCTTTATCCATAGGGGTAAAACTTAACATACAACTTGCTATTGATTATTTAGAATCAATTAATAATTAATTTTTATAAAATACAAGAGGTGAAACATGACAGACAGTAATAACACAGAGGTAAAAGAAACGAAAAAGAAACGTGAATTTCCTCATTCATTTATAATATTATTTTCCATGCTAATTTTAGCAACTATAGCAACTTACCTTATACCTGCTGGAAAATATGATGTTGTAGTAGATGAGGTAACAAAGAAAAGCTCAATAATTGCAGATTCATTTCATTACATACAATCTTCCCCTGTAGGAATATTTGATATGTTCCTAAGCATAATAGAAGGTATGATTGATGGGGGACAAGTAATCTTCTTTATTTTTATAGTAGGGGCTTCCCTTCATATTATAGTACAAACAGGAGCTATGGATGCGAGTATAGCTTCAATGGTTAGATTAACAAACAAAAAACCGGCATTATCAAAATTATTTATAACACTTATTATGATTGTTGTATCAGCTTGGGCATCTACTGGAACTTTCTCTTTTGAAGAAATGATAGCATTTGTTCCTATATTTATAAGTTTAGCTATAGCCTTAGGATACGATACAATTGTAGGACTAGGTATGTCTTTAATCGCAGTAGGAGTAGGATTCTCATCAGCTACTATAAATCCTTTTACAATAGGAGTTGCACAGGATATTGCACAGCTACCAATTGGTTCAGGTATGGGGCTTAGAGTTATAATTCTTGTTGTTATGACAGCAATAACTATAGCTTACGTATTATATTACGCAAGTAAAGTTAAAAAAGATCCAACAAAAAGTTTAGTATACGGTATGGAAGTTGGAGATCTTGCTTTAAACGAAGAAAGACTAGCTAGTAAATTTACAACAGGTAAAATATTAGCATTAATAACATTATTTTTAGGTATTGTAGTAATTGTAATTGGAGTAACTAAATACGATTGGTATATAAATGAATTTGGAGCAGTATTTTTAATTGTATCTATACTTGCTGGATTATTTAATAGATTTAGTTTAAATAAAATTGCAAACACTTTTGTTGTAGGTCTTGAAAGAGCAGTAATGCCAGCTATGGTAATAGGACTTGCTAGAGGAATATTAGTTGTTCTTAATAAAGGTAATATACTAGATACTATTATAAATGCATTTGCATCTGCATTAAGTCATCTTAGTACATATGTAAGTAGTTTAGGAATGCTTGTATTCCAAACACTATTAAACTTCCTTATTCCTTCTGGAAGTGCTCAAGCAGCAACTTCTATGCCAATTATGGTACCTATTAGTGATCTTTTAGGTATTAACAGACAAATTGCAGTTTTAATATTCCAATTTGGAGATGGACTTTCTAACCTACTATGGCCAACAAGTATGATATTTATATTCTGTTCTATAGCAAAGGTTCCAGTTAATAAATACTATAAGTTCTTCGTACCTTTATTTGGAATACTATTTGCAGTACAAGTTGTATTTGTATTTATTTCATTATTAATAGGATACGGACCATTTTAATTTAATAAAAAATCAAAGCCTAGTAAAAAATATACTAGGCTTTTTTATTTATCTAAAGTATTCCTTATATTATTGTTTTACTCCACCACTTATAATTCCCTTTACTAAATGCTTTTGAATAAATATGAAAATAATAAATACTGGAATTATAGATACTACTGATGCTGCCATTTGTGTTTCCCAACTTGTTTTATAAAGTGATTCAAAATCTGTTAAAGCAATTGATATTGTTCTTAAATTTGAATCGGTTATAAAAGATTGAACATATATAATATTTCCCCATGAAGATATAAAAGAAAATAATCCTGTTGTAATCATTCCAGGTATAACTAAAGGAAATAAAACCTTAATAGCCGCTTTTAATCTGCTACACCCATCTATCATAGCTGCTTCTTCCATATCTATTGGTATAGCACTCATATATGAATATAAAAGCCATACTGCCATAGGTAGTGATGATGCTGTATTAGATGCTATTAATGCAAATCTTGTATTTAAAAGTCCTAAATCCCTAAATATTACATACATAGGATTTACTAAAATAACTGCCGAAAACATTTGTGTACAAATAATTATAAAAAGAAATACTTCTCTTCCTACAAACTTAAATCTAGTTACAGAAAATGCAGCTACAGCTCCTAATAAAACACATATAGTACTAGTTGATATAGATACAACTAAACTATTTATAAATGGTCTTCCAATACTTTTATCTCCAACTAAAACCTCATAATAATTTCCCCATTGAATATTATCAGGTATCCATTTTGGTGGCCACAGTGTAATGTCTGTATATGTTTTTAAAGATGTTGATATCATTATAAATACAGGAAGTAGCATTAATAAAACTACAAAGGCTACTATTAAAGTTCTAATAATTTTTATTATTTTTTTCTTCTTATTCATTTAACTATTCTCCTTCCTTATTTGTTTCCAATAAAGGAGACTTAAAAAAGTTAATAAAACACATACAATCATTGACATAGCCGAGCTCATACCTAGATTAAATTTAGTAAAAGTTTCTTTATAAATTTTATATATTAAAGTTTGTGTAGCACTCATAGGCCCGCCTTTAGTTAATACATTAATTACATTAAATGAGTTAAATGTCCAAATCGAAACTAATGTTAATATTATTAAAAAAACCTTTTTTATTCCTGGTAATGTAACATAAATAAATCTTTGAAAACAATTTACCCCATCTACTTTTGAAGCGTCATAAAGCTCTAGAGGAATTGATGATAAACCTGATAAAAACATTAATGCTACCATTGGTATTCCAAGCCATGCATCAACTATAGATGTACAATAAAATGCTGTAGTAGGATCTGATAGCCATGCAATACTTTTTTCAATTACCCCTATTTTCTGTAGTAAAAAGTTTAAGTATCCGTAGTTACCGTCTAATATCCACTTCCATATAATAGCTACAGCAACCTGAGGTAAAGCCCAAGGTATTAACATTAAAAATCTTAAACCTTTTTTTAAGTGAATATCACTATTTAATAAAAGTGCCATTACAAATCCTAATGTAATTTTTAGTGTAACAGTAACAATAGTATATTTTAACGTTAGCTTTAACGTATGATAAAAATCAGGATCTTTTATTAAGTCAATATAATTTTGAAGTCCAATAAATTTACCTCTACCAGCAATTAATGACACATCCTGAAAAGAATAAATAAAGGTAAGAATAATTGGATATGAATATAAAATAAACATTAAAAAAACAACTGGTGTAACTAAAGTATATGGAAGTACCTTTTTCTTTTTGTAATCTTTTAACATGATTATTGCCCCCATAATATAGAATAAGGCAACTTTAAAGCTGCCTTATCTCACATTATTTTTCTAATTGTTTTTGTGCAGCATTTAAAGCCTCTTCAGCTGTTGCTTGTCCTGTTAAAACTTTTTGAGCTGCTTCAATAAATGCTTCATTAAATAAATCCCAATTTGCTACATGTGGTTCTGGTACCCCATATTGTATCATCTCATTAAACGGTTTAATAAAGTCTGTATGATATCTTTCTTCTTTCTGTTCTTCCTTTAATATTGGGAACCATGCTTTTTTATCTATATCATTTTGGTATTCAAATTGACCTGCAAATTCAATAAAATTCCATGCTTCTTTTTTATGCTTACTAATAGCTGATATTGTATATGAATCTGTTACTAAAGTTTCTCCCATAGTAGATCCTGCTGGTAATAACGCTGTTGCATAAGGATATTTGTCCTTAGTAGAATCTAAAGTTTCTTTTGCACTAGGTAAAGATATAAACATTGCAATATCACCATTTTGGAAAAGTTGTGGTAAGTCTTTTCTTGCTGTTCCAACTGGATCAGGAATTAGCCCTTCTTTTCCAAACTTAGATAAGTACTCAAAAGTTTTAATATTCTCTGGTGTATTTAAAGTATAGTTTCCTTTACTATCAACAACTCTTCCACCGTTTTGATAAATAAAGTTTAAAAGTTCATCTGCACCATGTGTAATATCTGCTGGTATAGAGAATCCATGAATCTTAGGATTTTTTGCTGTTACTTCAGATGCTACTTTAAATAACTCGTCCCAATTTTTTGGCGGTGTTTTTATTAAATCTGTTCTATAATATAAAGCTCTTGATGAAAATCCCATAGGAACTCCGTATTGAACTCCTTTAATTTTAGCTGTTTCAAGTACATTTTCTACTCTTAGTTCTTTAAATTCCTTAGTAATATATTGATCTAAGGGTTCTAATACCCCAAGCTCTGAAAATTGTCTTAAAGATCTTGTTCCAGTTAACATAATATCAGGTGCCTCACCTGCTTGATATAGTTGTACTATTTTAGAGTTTAACTCTTCCCATCCTACAGGAACTACTTTTACAGTAGTGTTAGGATTCTTAGCTTGGAAATCCTTAATTATCTTGTCCATTTGCTCTTTTAAATAGCCACTTTCATAGCCTGGAATTAATATTTTTAGTGTAACTGCTTCACCTTTTGCTGTAGATCCTACATCAGTAGTTTTTGGGTTACATGCAATTAAAGATAAAAATAATGTTAAAATAATTGAAATAATACCTATTTTTCTCATATTCATTTCCTCCTCATTCCTCCCTCATTTTACAAACATTGACAGTTTTACATTTTTTGTCTAAAATAGTCAAATTGGTTTTACAAATAACACTTTATCTCATTATAAATTTTTCCAATAATATAAAATAAAAAACCTAGCATGATTTACATACTAGGCTTTTAAACTGTTTATTACATTTTAATTTTAGAAACTAAATCTACAAGCTTATTTGCACTATCTAAGTTATTACTTGTTGTCTTTTTTATATTTAAAATTTTTTCTACTATATTAGAAGTCATATGTGCTATTCCATCAACATTACTTGCTCCTTCATTCATTGTTGTTGAAACTTCATTTATTGCTGAGGATATATTCTCAACAGATGACTTTAAATGTTCTAATGTAATACTAAAATCTGTTGTTATATTATTAAAAATCTCTGCATCCTCACTATATCCTTCCCCTACTTTAACTAACATTTTATAGTCTCCCATTACTTTACCTTCTATAAAATCAAGCATTTCAGTTGAACTTTTAACTAGGCTGTCTACTGATGGATTTACTGTATCCACTACTTCTTGTATATCTTCTATTGCCTTTGATGATTGTTCTGCAAGCTTTCTTATTTCATCTGCTACTACTGCAAATCCTTTCCCAACTTCCCCAGCTCTAGCTGCTTCTATAGCAGCATTAAGTGCTAATAAGTTAGTTTGGCTTGTTATTTGAAGTATTGTATCTGCTAGTATATCTATTTTTTTAACAGCACTTACTCTATCTATTGCAACATCTAAATCTTTTTTAACATTAGTATATATTAAATAAGACTCTCTTTCAGATTCTATTGCCTTACTTTTAAGACCCTGTGCCATTTTATTTACTTCTTGTGAAGTTGCTGTACCTTCTTCTGCTCTTTCATACATTAACTTAATAGCTTGTTCTACTTCTTCTATAGATGCATTTATCTCCTGTGATGATGAAGCTGTTTCTTCCATTCCTGCTGATAACTCTTCCGTTGCTAAAGATGTTTCAGATGCACTATCATTAAGCCCTAAAGTTTCTACTTCAACTATATTTGCATTTTCTTTTATATTATCTGATGAAGCTTTAAGCTCAGTACTTAAAACTCTTAAAGAATCTCTTAAATTAAACATTGCTTTTACCATAATGCCAGTTTCATCTTTATTTTTTAATAACTTTTGATATTCTGCATTATATACTAAATCAAAATCTGATGTTTTATTAATTAACTCTGTTACTTTTTCAATAGGCTTTGAAATTGATCTGGCTATAAATAAACTTATGATTATACATAATATCATTCCAACAATTTCAGTATAAGCAAATGATGCTTTTAAACTATTAATAGGAGCAAAAACCTCTTTTATAGGTGGCCCTACAACTAATATCCAATTGTTACTTAACTTTGCATAACTAATAACTTTATCTTCACCGTTTATATTATAGTTTAAAATTCCTGTAACTTTTTTACTCATGGCATCTGTTATGTGCTTAAACTTCCCATTTTCCATAGTAGATAAATTGTCTTTTGGAGTAAGTGATGGGTGAACTAGAAAATCATATTCATTGTTTAACAAATATGCATATCCTGTATCATATACCTTCATACTCTGAATTTCTTTTTTCATATCATCCATTTTTATGTCTACCCCTATTACCCCAAGTAAAACATTATCTTTATATAAAGGCTGGCTATATGAAACCATATTTATATTAAGTGTGCTATCTAAATAAGGATCAGTCCATATAGGCTTTTTATTTTTTACAGCATTATAGTAATATGCCATATCCTCATTGTTTTCATTATATTCGCCTAATTCTACAGGTTCACGTTTAGTAAAGTTGCCATCACCTTTCATATCAGCATACCAAACCTCATTTACTGTATTTGTTAAATTAGGATCAAATGTTAAATAAACTCCTTGTACCCCATCTAATATTTCTGCGGTTTTCTTAACTGCCGGTGACAATATATTGCTATACTGTTCAACATATGCTTTAGGATTTAAATGAAATTGGTTCATATCAAATGATGCTATAACAGAGTTTCCTAGACTATCAATAGAAGATTGAATACTTGATAAATTTTCACTAAACTGGTTAGCATAATTGCTAGCCATATAACTTAGCTTGTCATTAGACTCTTTTTTTATTGCTTTTGTTCCTTGTAAAATACCTAAAAAAGCTACAATCAAGGATATACTTAGTGAACATACTATAATTCCCGTTATAATTTTAAAACTAATCTTTTTCAAATATGTACTCTCCTTTTACCCCTATTTAATTTAGTTTTTGCGAACAATCTTCTTTTTAATTGATAAATCCTTAAACTTCATCATTTATATATAGATTTTCGACGCTATTTTATTAAAGATGTAGTTGTTTTCCAATTGTTTACAAAAATTACATAATATCTAGAAAATATATCTAATTTTTTAATGTAAGCACTTTTCTTTTTTGCCTTAATAACCATATATAATGTAAAATATGGTTAATTATAGTTTAATAATTATAAGGGAACAAACTAGATAAAACATTTAAATTTACAAAGGAGGTTTATACATTAAAATGACGAAAAGAAATGACATTAAAAAAGCCTTAGTTTCAGCATTTCCTCACACTATTCCTATTTTTGCAGGCTTTACATTTTTAGGAATAGCCTATGGAATATACATGAATGTATCAGGCTTTAGCCCATTATATCCTGCTCTTATGAGCTTAACGATTTTTGCAGGATCTGTAGAATTTGTTACGGTAAATCTTTTACTTGGTGCATTTAATCCTATTAACGCACTTATTATAACTTTAATGCTAAATGCACGTCACTTATTTTACGGAATTTCAATGTTAGATAAATACAAAAATACTGGTCTTAAAAAGTTTTATTTGATTTTTGGAATGTGTGATGAGTCTTTTTCAATAAACTATACAGCAAATATTCCAAAAGATGTGGACAAAGGTTGGTTTATGTTTTTTGTAACAATGTTTAACCATTTCTATTGGTTTTTCGGAGCAACTATTGGTGGTATATTTGGGTCATTAGTTAAATTTAATACTAACGGACTAGAATTCGTTATGACTGCACTTTTTGTAGTAATTTTCCTTGAGCAATGGATGAAAGAAACAACTCATCATAGCTCATTAATAGGGCTAGGACTATCATTTTTATGCCTTATTCTGTTTGGAGGAGAAAAATTTATTATTCCATCAATGATTATGATTATTGGTGTTCTTACTTTAATAAGAAAACCTTTAGAGAAAGTAGGTGCATATGAATGTCAATGAGTTTAGCTCAAAAGATTATTACAATTTGTATGGTTATATTAGGAACTATGATAACAAGATTTCTTCCATTTATTATTTTTAAATCTGATAAACCAACACCTAAATACGTTCAATACCTTGGTAAAATGCTTCCTTCAGCTGCATTAGGAATGTTAGTAATTTACTGTTTAAAGGATGTAAGTTTATTTAGTGGAAACCATGCTATTCCAGAGATGATTTCAATTTTTGTTGTTGTTTTGCTTCACCTTTGGAAAAAACAAATGCTTCTTTCAATTGCAGGAGGAACTATTTTTTACATGGCTTTGGTTCAACTAATTTTTTAATATATAAGTTAAATAAGGTGCTTTTGAGCTGAATATCTCAAAAGCACCTTATTTATTACATTATTTCTATAGGACTTAGTAAACTATTTTATTAAACCTTAGGAAATGAAACACATATAGAAAATTGTCCATTACTATAAAAAGCTTCTATTGTTCCATTTAATTGTTTAGTTATTTCCTTAGCTATTGCCAGTCCTAGTCCTGAACTTTTTTTATTACGTGATTTATCCTTTGTATAAAAACGTTCAAAAATACAATCTAAATCATCTTCAGTCATATAATCACTACTATTAGAAAATATAAATACGTATTTATCTGATTCCTTAATTTCAAAACAATATTCACCTTTACCATGAATAATTGAATTAAATAAAATATTAGAAAATATACGACTTACTCCTTGTTCATCACCTAATATAATACAAGGTTTTTCTAACAAATAAACAATTGGCTCTTCCTTCTTATTACAAAAATCATCGTAATACATAGCAAGTGTATCTACAAAAATTTTCTTAGCATCTATTGCTGAATATTCATAAAAAACCTCTCCAGATTCAATACGTGTATATTCAAATAATTGTTCTAGAAGTTTTCTAACCATATTTTGTCTCTCTAATACAATATCTAAGTATTCCTTTTGTTCTTTATCTATAATACTTGTTTGAAGTATTTGAACATATCCTCCAGCTGTTGTTAAAGGAGTTCGTAAATCATGGGAAATATTAATTATGCTTTCTCTAAAACTTTTATTTATACGTTTAATTTGTATGCGAGATAATCTAATATCCTTTATTAAACTATTTAATATATTTACTAATTTTATAACATCTTTTTGTTTAGCTACTACTGTTAGGAGTTGATTGGTATCTTTTATGCTTATGATTTCCTCTAATTGTTTTGTAATGTTACTAACATTAATTCGATAGTATATATGATAAAAAATAACTACTATTAAAGTAATTGCTAATATAAAACTTATAGTTATCCAAATATTTTCCATTCCAACTCCTTAATTTTAACTAATCTATGTCTCTTCTCCAAAACAACAAGCTTGATCCTAAAACTGTAACTATTCCTATTAATAAAAATATTATAGATATAAATACAACATCCTCTGATTTTGAAGTAAAATCAATTATGACTCTACGCATATTTGATAGACTATACTCTAAAAAAACGTTATTCTTTGTTAATACAACTAAAAACTGTGATATAAAGTTACTACTTATTACAAATAAAACAGAAATCGCAATAGCAATTCCTCCACCTTTAAATAGATATGATAAAAAAGTACCGATACCTGATATTGCCCAAAACATAGATATTATCCCAATATTCATTAGAATAAACTTAGATATACTAACCTCTCCTAATTGATATAAAACTGTATCTATTAATAAATTGAAAACACCAAAAACTATTAAAACTAATGTAACCGCAGAAGATATTGCTACATATTGTCCAATTACTAATTTCCATCTATCTATTCCACGAGATACCATTTGTTGTATACTACCATTTGAATATTCAGCAGTAATCATACAAGCTACAAATATAAGAATAATATAGAAAATTAAATCCGCACTATACGATCCTTGATAACTAGAAATTCCTGTTCCTACCATTTGCTGATTTGTCTCAGCAGAAAAAGAAGATGATTTTTGTGCATATATAGAGGCTGCTACTAAAGCAATTCCATTCATTATCAGTAATATAGTAGAAATAAAATAAAAAATCTTACTTCTAAATATTTTATAAAATTCACTTGAAATAATATTTACCATTAGCAATCTCCCCCCATCATCTTTACAAAATATGTTTCTATATCATTTTCTTCTAAACATATACTAGATACTAATACATCGTTTTCAACTAATTCTTTATTAATTTTCTCTGGTATATCTAAGCAATCATAAATACATATTTTCCCTTTATCAAACACTTTATAGTCAACACTTTTAATATTATTCTTTATAACATATACTGCTTTTTCTAAGTTATTAACAACTAGTGATAAACATTTTTTACATCGTTTTTCTAATTCTATAGCCTGAAATTCATCTACTAATTCTCCATTTTTAATAATGCCGTATTTCGTTGCGATTTTAGAGAGCTCACCTAAAATATGAGAAGATATTAAAATAGTAATCTCATTTTCATAGTTAAGCTTTAAAAGTAGCTCTCTAATTTCTTTTATACCTGAAGGGTCTAGTCCATTAATAGGTTCATCTAGTATAAGAAAGTCTGGATTTCCTAGTAATGATATCGCTATTGATAAACGTTGCTTCATACCAAGGGAAAAATTCTTAGTTTTCTTTTTACCTGTATTTTGTAATCCCACTAAATTAAGAATATGATTAATATCATTATAATCTGGAATACCAAGTAACTTACTATAATAAATTAGATTCTGTCTAGCTGTCATATCTGGATAAAGCGCCGGTTGCTCAATAACACATCCTATTCTTCTTCTACTTTTTTTCAAATTATCACTTCCGAAAAGTTTAACTTCTCCTTGGCTTTGATAAATTAATCCACATACAATTTTCATAATAGTGGTTTTACCTGCGCCATTTTTTCCTATTAAACCATAAATATCACCTTTTTTGATATTTAAATTAACCTTATTTAAGGCTATTTGTTTCCCATATTTTTTAGTTAAATTATTAGTTTGCAATACCCAACTCATATTTTTTCACCTCTTACTTTCTAAAATTAATGATTATTTAATCTTGCTTTTAATCATAAATGAAAGGTATTAAAATAGAGTCTGGAATTTATCAAGAAAGTATAAAGTTTAAAATTAATTATCCTGCATTTTATATCCTATTCCCCAAACTGTTTTTATGTATTTTTCTCCATGTCTTAATTTATTACGTAAGTTACTAACATGTACTGTAACTGCTCTTTCGTCAATAAAACATTCTTCTTCCCAAACACTTTCAAAAATATTTTGCTTGGTAAACACTTTTTTAGGACTACTAATTAATAATTCTAATATACGATATTCCTTTACAGTAAGCTCTATTGATTCATTATTAATAGATACAAAGTGATTTTCACTATCTAATATTAAGTCCTTAAATTGAAATACATTAACCTTATTTATGTTTTCACTATTGTTTGTTCTTCTTAAAACTGCACCAATTCGCACAATTAGTTCCTCATTATTAAAAGGTTTTGTTATATAGTCATCTGCTCCATCTCTAATCATTTTAAGCTTAGTATTTAAATCATCTTTTGCTGATACACATATAATAGGAGTATTTAATTTCTCGTTAATATTTATAAAAATTTCTTCTCCACTTAACCCTGGTAGCATTAAGTCTAGCAAAATTAAATTAAACGATTCTTTTTCTAATAATAAAAGGGCTTCTGTACCTGAAAATGCTGATACTACTTCATATCCATTTTTCATTAATAAAATTTTTAGCATTTTATTAATTTCAGAATCATCCTCTACAACTAACACTTTATTCATCTTCTTTATCCTCCGAAGAAAATAATATTTAACTCTTTTATATTATATCTAACATGTAATAAATTACCAAATAAACTTATTTACTATATTATTATTCCTTCAAAGTGATCTACTTCATGCTGAATAATCTGTGCAGTAAATCCACTAAATATTTTTTTATGTTTATTAAAATCTCTATCAAAATACTCTACTTCTATTGTTTCATACCTTGTTGTTTTTCTAGATCCAACCAGTGATAAACAGCACTCTTCTGCTTCATAACTTTTATCTTTTTTTAGTATAACTGGGTTTATCATAGGAATTATTGATTCCCCTTCGCAAAAAACTAATATACGCTTTTTTACGCCTATCATATTAGCAGCCATACCAACACATTCTTCTAAATTAGCATTTAAAGTATCTACTAAATCATCAACAACTAATATATCTTCTTTAGTTGCATCTACTGACTTTTGACTTAAAAAAATTACATCTTTAACAATTTCTTTTATCATATTTTCTATAACCTTTCTTAATTATCTAATTAAATCTATTATTTAATAAATTACGGAATTCTTTATTATCTTTTAAAAAACTTAGTTTATCATCTTTTTTTAGTGTGTTTATAAAATTTGAAATAAACTGTTCATTAAATCCTTCTTCACTATATTTTACATTTATATGTCTATACAATTTAGATTTTGATATATCCCACTTTTTACTCATTTCATATAGCATTTTCTTTAAAACAACTATAGAATTATTTACATCTTTTTGTGTAGTATATAGTTTAAAATAAGCAGCATATGAATTATACTCCCACAACTCATATAACTCGGTTGTTTTCTCTATAACCTGTGCAAAATACTTAGCATCTTCATGACGTTCTTCTTTTAAAGCAATTTCCATCATAGACATTAAGGTTATAAATATATCACTTGTAATAGACATTAATTTATTTTCAAAAATCTCACATGCTTTATCAAGTTCACCAGATTTAATGTAAAGATTTGCTTGTAATCTCTTTTTATCATAAGTAATATCTGGCAATTTATCGATACACTCTTGTGCTTTTTGATAATCTTCTCTTTCTATGTATTTATTAATCAACATAGAAATTGCCTTATTTCTTTCTTCTATATCATTACTATTTGCAACTTTTATATATAATTTTTCAATTTTATCTTCATAATATTCTTTATCCTCTACATCAAACATACACATACTTCCGTGTAATACTGTAGCAACTGTTACAATTAGCTTGTTACAAGTAGGATACTCATGAATTTTGTCCATTGCTTTTTCAAAAGCAATACGAAAGCCTTTATTATTTATTATATCCGCTAGTTTATTTATAAACTTACCTATTTCTTGTTCTGATAGATTTTCCTTAAAGGAAAGTAATGTATTTAAATCAACTCTTAAAAGCCTTGCTAATGCTGGTAATATAGTAATGTCAGGATAACAATTACCCTTTTCCCATTTATTCACTGCTGGTGTTGATACTCCAAGATACTCAGCAACTTGTTCTTGAGTTAATCCTTGAGCATTTCTTTTTTCTTTTATAATTTCGTTTATTTTCATAGCAACATTTCCTCTCTATTACACAGTAATAACAAAAGCTTTTGATGCTACTATTCTATCAATTAATATAAATAGCTACAATTGAGTTATAGTTAATGTAAAATTAAATTTTTTAACTATTAGTTAATTTTATAACCTTAATTTTTCTATTAAAAATCTTTAATTATATTATTTATAAAGTCTTTCGCCATTTCTATATCATTAAAATCTGGATGACTGCTAGCTTCAGCATGATTTTGAAGCTGCTGTTTAATATGCTCATCATCTGGATTTTTCTTAAGCATTTCCTTATATCTTTCGGTTAATCTTTCATCTATTTTTCCTTGACATAGAAAATGTCCTAAAACTTTATTACTAGATGCTACAACCTCTTCTATTCTTTTCTTTGTACTTTCATAGTAATGACCACTATCTTTTGCACCTAATGTTCCAAATAACACTATATTTTTATTTTCAACATTCTCTAGTATCTGCTTCACTTTATTGTCACAAATTCCTTTATTTACCCAATATCCAATTGCAATTAAGTCGTATTCTTCTAAATTATAGCTTTCATCTACACTATGTATTTCTTTTTCAAATGGTATAGCTTCACTAATTGCCTTTCCTATTTTTTCAGTATTTCCAGTTAATGAAGAATATAAAACTAAAGCTTTCATTTACATCTCCTCCTTATTTATCTCATGTAATATACATCCAAAGGAAGTTCCATTCATTAATGAATTTGTACATTTTACATTGCAAAATCTACAGTAATTTATATCTTCTTCTCTTCCTTCTTTAAGCTTTATTGCCCATTTATCATCAGCAATAAGTTGTCTTGATAAAGCTATCATGTCTAAATCATTTTCTAAAACACTATTAATAAACTTTGGTGTTTTAAGTTTTCCAACTCCACAAACAACCTTATTTGTATACTTTTTAACTTCTTTTGCTAAATCAAGAAAACAGCCTTCTCCTTTTAAATGTGGATGATTATTTCCTGGTATTGTATCCTTTATAAGTGAATGATTTGCAATAGCTACATGAAAACTATCTACACCTGCTTTATCTAATAATTTAACAAAGGTCTCTACTTCATCTATAGTAGGTCCCCCTTTACCTATATCAGGATTTTCCTTTCTAATACCTATTTTATAATCAATTGGCATATTATCTATTTCACTTCTAATTTTTTTAACAACTTCTACAGACATTTTTGCTCTATTTTCAGCGCTTTTTCCATATTCATCATTTCTTTTATTAAAAATACTTGAGGAAAAGCTCCCTAAAAGCCTGTCTCCATGAATCTGAATCATATCAAATCCAGCTTTTTTAGCTCTAATGCTAGCTTCTACAAAGTTATTTTGAATATCATTTATCTTTTCTTTAGACATTTCATTTATATAGCTATACATACTTTCTTTAATTTTTTCTCTAACTTGTTCTCTACTAATTTCTTTTGTTTTCATTAATTCCTTAATAGAATCTATATCATAATCTGGATGAAATAATTGAGCTGAAATCTTACAGCCATATTTATGTACAGCATCTGTAACTTTTTTATAGTAATCTATATGAATATCATCTGATAATGTAGGTATACCTTTATGAAATGAATCTTTAACAGAAATATCTCCAATTACTATAAGTCCAACTTCTCCACTTGCTATTTCTATAAGTTTTTTTAAGTATGTTTCTCTATCATACCCCATTGAAGTTGGTGCAAAAACTACTCTATTTTTTATTTCTAAGTCTCTTATTTTTATATGTTTAAATATATTTTCATACATAGTATTAACTCCTAAAACTTTATATTTGAAGAAGCTTTTTTAAACAAAGCTTGAAAAGTTTCTGTTTCTTCTTTTGAAAATCCCTTTAGTATTATTTTTTGCCACTCTACAAATAAATTTTTCATTTGTACCATAGCTTCATCACATTTTTCAGTAGCATATATATTAAATGATCTACTATCATTTTCATTTACTACTTTCTCAACATATCCATATTCTATTAGCTTTTTTATAGCTCTAGTTGTAAGAGCCTTATCAAGTTTTAAAGCCTTACTTATTTCATTTAATGTACTTCCAGGCTTTTTATGTATAAATATTAAATACATATAAAGACCATTAGTTAAATTATATGGCTTTAACTTTTCTTCACAGTATTTTTGAAATTCCTTATAAAAAAAACATATATACTGGGCCAAATTAAAGTCTATATCATAAGGTAAACTTTTCTTATTATCCACTACTTATACCACCTTTTTGCATTTAGTTGACTATATCAACTATTATAATAAATTTAAATTGACTAAGTCAACTAATTACATATATTTTTTATAATTTTTACTAACCTAATCCCCTACTGTTTCATATTTTATAGTGGTTAATTCTAATATATTAAAAATTAGTTAGGAGGTTATGAAATGAAATTGCGCTTAAAGTTTTTAGTGCTAATAATATGTACTATTATAGTTCCAATAATTATAGTAGCAGGCTTAACTTATACTTCAATAAACAAAAGTATAACTCAAATTGAGACAGATAAAGGTGAACAAAACATAAAAAACACTATTAAATATATTGATTCAATTTTATATAGTCAAAGGGATTCAATAAGCTCATGGCTTCCTTGGACAGACCTATATAATGCTGTAAAAAATACTGACATTAACTGGATTAATGAAAATGTATTATCTAGTGCTAAGGAGAATACTTCATCTGAAGTACTTATTGTTTTAGATAAAGATTTTAATGTTTTAAATGCTTCTGAAAAAACCCCTAAAGAATGGAATGGCTCTATTTTAAAAGACTTAAGTATTGTAAAAAAGCTAGATTCAAACAACTACTTTGCTAGTGATGTAGTATTAACATCAAATAGTGCTTATATTTTAGCAGTAGCTAAAATATGTACTAATGAGGATACTACTTTTAAAAATCCAAATGGATATCTTATAACTGGACGAGAGCTAAGTAATTCTATGATTAAAACTGGCATGGAAATTATGAATGCAGATATAACTCTTAAATTTAATAATGGCTATATGCTATCTACTATTAAAGAACCTAAAATAACTAATTCTAAAATATCTAAAGTTTTATACAAGGAAAAAATGGTTGTAAAAGCTGAATCCACATACGTTAACTCATCTGGCACTCCCCTTGGAATACTCCATGTAGAAACTACAAGTACATCAGGAGTTCATGCATTAAATACCTTAGCAAGTTATTCAGTAATCTTAATTATATTAATATTACTTTTATCTTTTATTATACTTTTATGGTTAAACTTAAAAGTTATAAATCCTATAAATAGAATAACTAATATTATTAAGCAAAAAGACTTAAATCAACTTGTAGAAGTTGTAGGAAAAGATGAAATATCTAATTTAGCTAGAGAATTTAATGGATTTATTACTACTTTAATGGACAACTTTAAAAATATTAAAATTGCTGTAAATGAGGTTAAAGATTTAAGTAATGGGTTTTCAATTATTCATAATAAATCTAATAAATCAATGGACCAAATCACCTCATCTATTGAAAGTAGTACATGTTTCCTAAACTCAAATATAACAGAACTTAGAAACATTTCTGCTTCTGTAGAAGAAATAAATAAAAGTAGTGTTGAAATTCTTTCTACACTAGAAAATCTAAAAAATGATAGTGAAAAAATAAAATACTCAGCAAGTAATGGAATAAATAGTTTAGAAAAAATGTCAAATATAATTAAAGAAACAGAAGTTAAATTTAATACAAACTTCATAGCTATTAATAACTTTACAAAATCAGTTGAAACTATCCATAACTTTGCTAAATTTATTGAAGAAATTTCAGCTCAAAGCAATTTATTAGCTATAAACGCTTCAATAGAAGCTGCTAGGGCAGGACAAGCTGGCTCTGGATTTGCAGTAGTTTCTAAAGAAGTAAGAAAGCTTTCAATACAAACTAAAGAAGTGGTTCATAAAATGAATACAATTATTAATGAGATTTTAAGTAATGCAAAAGAATCAGATGTCTCTACTAATATAGTAAAGAAGCAATTAGAATTAACCCATGTAATTTCTAATTTAATCTCTGAGGAAATAACCTCTATAATATCAAATATATTGTCTATTACTGAATTTATTGGAGATATTACATCTAAATTTGAACTTCAAACCTTATTTCTTAAGGATTTAATGAACAAAGTTGAAGTAATAAATGATTCCTTTGAAAAAGTAAATTCTAACTTTACAGAAATAAATGATACTACACACTCTCAATTATTAACTTCAGAAAGTTTATCAAAAAAAGCAGATATTATGAGCTGTACTATTGATACTTTAAATAAAATTATTAAACAATTTAAGGGACTTTAGAGCAGTTTCTATATAACCTTTCCCAATTACCTTAATTTTAAATTATTCCAATTGAATAACTATATTTGAAAATATTGTTGACTGATGGCGCTTTTTGGTGCATAATGGTAGCTAATGACCAATAATTAAGATAGAGGAGCGAAATTTATTAGTAAAGCTGCAGAGGTAAGCACTATGAAGCAGTTTGAAAGGATTTTTCGCCGAAGCGTACAGTTGTGGCTTGACACTGTATAGCTGGTTTTGCACAAAACATGTGTAAAATTGTCACAAAATTTATTTTGTGGAGAGCTATCATTCATCGTATAGTAAATAAACATGTGCTTTTATATGTATTTACTGCCCTGAGTGTATGCTCAGGGCTTTTTTATTTATCTTAATTATGAAATTACCAATTAGGAGGATATAAATTATGGAAAACAAAAAAACTCAAACTTTATATTATGAATTCGCGCCTGCTGATGCAGCTACAATAGCACCAGACCCAAGTAAAACAGCTCTTTTAATAGTAGATATGCAAAATCAATTTGTTAACAAAAATTTTGGTGATGCAGATGATGCTAGAGAAAGAGGTATGTGGGATAAATGGGAATACTTCTATGATCGTCTTGAAAACATTGTTATACCTAACAATCAAAAAATACTAGAATTCTTTAGAGAAAATAAATTAGAAGTTAACTTTGGTAGAATAGCTTGCTACCACAAAGATGGACGTGACAGATCTCCTGTTCAAAGAAGACCTGGCTGGAATAACATATTACTTCCTGTTGGACACTACGGAGCAGAAATGATTGATGAATTAAAACCATTAGAAGACGAACTTGTAGTTGAAAAAACAACTGACAGTGTACTTAGTGGTTCTAACTATGAAAGAATCCTTAGAAATATGGGAATTGAAACTGTAGTATGTACTGGAGTTGTTACTGACCAATGTGTTGCATCAACTGTAAGAAGTCTTGCTGATGCAGGATTTGAAGTAATAGTACCTGAAGATTGTTGCTGTGCAGCAACAAAGGAACTACATGATGCTGAGTTAATGATTATGGATCAAATTTATTGCAATGTAATGAGCTGTGATGAAGTAATAGAGATTCTTAAAAATCAAATAGCAAAAAGCAAATAATTAATAAAGGACGTAAAAAAATGAACGAACCAAATACAAATTTAAATAATACAGGCTACCAGCAGCAGTTTAAGAGAGTTCTTAGCTTAAGGGACCTAGTTATTTATGGAATTGCTTTTATGACTCCAATTGCACCTGCTTATATTTACGGATATGCAGCTGTTTCAACTGGGGGAATGCTATCTCTAGCTTACTTAGTAGCTATGGTTGCAATGATGTTTTCAGCATATAGCTATGGACAAATGGCTTCAGCTTTTCCTATTGCAGGGTCTACATATTCTTACACTCAACGTGCTATAAACCCTCATCTAGGCTTTTTTGCTGGATGGGCAATGTTTATGGACTATGTTTTAGTACCTTTAATTGTTTTCATGGTAGGAGCATCATATGCAAATGCTTTAATTCCATCTATTCCATATTGGGTATGGGTTTTAATTATTGCTGGAGTTATTACTTTAGTTAACATTGTAGGTATTGAAATGGCTGCAAAAACAAACAACATACTTGTTCTATTTATGGGAATTGTAGTTTTAATTTTTATTGTATTTTGTGTTAAATCTGTTGTAGGAGAATCAGGGGCAAAAGCAATTGTATCTACTACTCCATTTTTTAACAAAGATACTTTTTCTATGACAGCTATTATTTCAGGAGCTGCAATGGCTTGTTTCTCATTTTTAGGATTTGATTCTATTACTACATTATCTGAAGAAGCTATTAATCCTAAAAAAGACATTTGGAAAGCAGCTATTCTTTCTTGTCTTTTTGGTGGTTTAATATTTACTGCACAAGCATATGTATCTCAGCTTATGTGGCCAGATGTTAACACATTTACTTCTGCAGATACAGCTTTATTTGATGTTGCAAAAGCCGCTGGAGGAAACATATTAGCTACTGTTTATACTGTTGCTATTATAGTTTCAACATTTACAGCAGGTTTAACAGGACAAGCAAGTGCATCAAGATTAATGTTTGGTATGGGTCGTGATGAAGTACTTCCAAAGAAGTTTTTTACTTATCTACACCCTAAATATAAAACTCCAATTTACAATATAATCTTAATGTGTGCAGTTAGTGTTATAGGAGCCCTTGTACTTCCTATTTCTCTTGTAACAGAGCTAATGAACTTTGGAGGTCTAACAGGATTTATGTGTGTTAATCTTTCTGTTATATGCTATTATTACTTCCGTAAAAAACAGAGAAATTTCATACGTTATCTTTTAATACCAGGCCTTGGATTTATAATATGCTTTTATTTATGGATCCACCTATCTTCTTTAGCTTTAAAAGTAGGATTCTCATGGCTTGCTATAGGATTTGTTTATGCACTTATAACAACTAAAGGATTTAAAAAGGTTCCACCTGTTTTTAAAGATATATAAATTATTAAAGTCCTCTTGATATTTTTCAATCAAGAGGACTTGTTTTATCTGTAATATATTTTTACTATAGTGTTTAAAATACATATTTAAAAAACTAATGAAGTTTGATACAGTAATTTAGCTTTGATATAATGTTCTAAAAATACTGGAGGAAAAATAATGTTTGAAAAAGATACATATAAAGAAAATATAAAATCATTTAAAATAGTAGAATCTAAAGACGCAGATAAATTATTAGAAAGTGAAAACTTATCTGTTGTTTATATAGGTCGTGAAACATGTCCATTTTGCCGTAAATTTGCTAAAAAATTAAGTAGCTTAACTAATAAAATTAATACAGATATTTATTATGTAAATAGTGATAACCTTTCAGATAATGAGGTAAAATCATTTAGAGAAAAGTACAACGTTTTAACTGTACCTGGATTTATTGTTAGTAAAAATAAGGAAGTAAAGGTTCGTTGTGACTCTTCAACTCCAGAAGATGAAATATTAAATATGATAAAATAATTAATTCTCTCTATATAAACTATATTATAAGTAAACCTAAAAACCCTAGAAGTTAATAACTTTTGGGGTTTTATATTTTAAAAATTACTAAAACTTGTTTTCTAATTACATACTTTGATAATATATTTATAAGGATAATTTTACAATATTTTGATGAAATATGTAGTTTAGCTTGAAGGGAGAATTAAAAATGGATGTTTTAGAATGTATTAATAATAAAAGAAGTATTCGTTCATACACTGATGAAATAATACCTGAAGAAACTTTAAATAATATTATTGAAATGGGTACAAAAGCATCAACTGGTTCAGGACAGGAACCTTGGGGATTTGTAGTTATTAGAGATAAAGAGGAAATAAATTCACTGTCTGAAACGACAAAGAAATATCTTTTAGATAATCTTGAAAAATATCCTTATTTAAAGCAATATGAAAGCTGGTTAACTAATCCAAAGTTCAATGTTTTTAATAATGCAAATACTTTATTAATTATTTATGGAAATACTGAATCACACTGGTATGTTTATGATTGTAGTCTTGCAGCAGGTAATATAATGTTAGCATCTCATAGTATGGGTATTGGAACTTGTTGGATTGGATTTGCAGAGCATACTTTAAATACAAAGGAATTTAAGAAAAAATATAATGTACCAGAACAATATGAATTAGTTTGTCCTATAAGTATGGGATATGTAAAAGCTAAATTAGCACCACCAAAGAGAAAGAAACCAGTAATATTTAATAAATAAACATAGTCTAATATTTTACATAAAAAGCCTTCTATATACAGAAGGCTTTTACTTTATATATCTATAATAAAAATGGTGTTAACTCTCCAAAATAAGTTAGGTCTAATTTGTGCATAGCTCTAGTACAAGCAACATACAACATACTTCTGTCTAAATCTGTTTTATAAGTATCTGAACAAACAAAAGGTACTATTACCTGGTCAAATTCTAGACCTTTAGACATATGGGCAGTTGTAACAATTATTCCCTCTTTAATCTCAGTACTATTAAAGTCAAGCAAAAACACATTATTGAATTTATCCTTAATTTGCTTATAAATCTCCTCTGCTTGCTTTTGTGTCTTACATACTATTCCTAAAGAGCTATACTCTGATTCTAAATAATAATTAATTAAATTCTCTATCTCTTTAAATTCATTATCTAGTGTTACACAGTTTCTTATTGTAGGCTCCTCACCATGTCTTTCAATTGGAATTAAGCTGTTATTCCTTTTTATTTTTTGAGAAAATCTTGTTATTTCAATAGTTGACCTGTAACTTTTATTTAATTCCATACAATCAGCATCTACAAAAACACTTTTTACAACATCAAAAGATGATGCACTGTAAGGATTAACTGATTGAAATGAATCACCTAAAATAGTCATTTTACAATTGAAAAGCTTATTTATAACTGCATATTGCATAGGAGTATAGTCTTGCATTTCATCTACTAATAAATGCTTTACATATTTAAAATCTGATTCTAAACCTTCAAAAAACATTTTTGTGTATATATAGGGAAATACATCAGCGTACTCAAGTTTATTTTTCCCTATAAACTTAAAAAGCTTAGGCTTTTCAATATAATCATAGAAGTTTTTATATAAAGAAATTGAATCCTTAAACTTGTACATTTTTAAAATAGCAGTTTTAATTTTCTTTGCAGTAGCATATTTTATTTTCTTACCATTATTTATTCTTTTATTTTCTATAATATCATTTGCTATTTTCTCTAATCTTTTTTTAATAGGCATCTTTTTTAAAACTATATAACTTAAGGTTAAATACTCTTTTGATACTTTTATATTTTCAATACAAATATCTGTAGGAAAAAAGTACTTAGTAGCTGATTTCTCTAGATATGAATTAAGATTAGATACAAATTCTAGAGTAGATTTATATCTGATACGCTTAATAGTTTCACTATCTTCTGACTTCATAAGATCTGCAACTTGCTGATTAAATAATTGAAATTCTAACTTTCCACCTATTTCATCTGTTGCAACTTCTTCCATACCTATTTCCATAACTTCCTCTTCACCAAGCTCAGGTAAAACATTTGAAATATAATCTGAAAATACCTTATTTGGTGAAATAATCAAAATATCTTTTGACGATAATTTCTCTTTAAAACGATATAATAAAAATGCAATTCTATGTAGAGCTATAGATGTTTTCCCTGAACCAGCTGCCCCTTGGATAATTAAAATTTTTGACTTTTCATTTCTAATAATACTGTTTTGCTCTCTTTGTATAGTAGCTACAATATTTTTCATCTTCTCATCTGAAGTACGGCTAAGTTCCCTTTGTAAAACATCGTCCCCTATATTTAATGCACTTTCTAACATATACTCCATATTACTATTTTGAATATTGTACTGTCTTTTTAAACAAATATCACCACAAACTTTTCCAATAGGTGCTGTATAATATGCCTTACCTATTTCAAAATCATAAAACATACTAGAAATTGGTGCACGCCAGTCATATATTAATACTTCTTTACTGTTTTCATCTCCAAAGGAATGTATTCCAATATAAAAAGGTGTTTCTTTTATTTCTTCATTTTCACGAAAATCAATTCTACCAAAGTATGGAGAATTTATTAATTTAGCTATCTTTTGTTTTTGTAAAATTGCCTTTTCTCCAAAGTTAATAGCTTCATGAACTTCAATACGATTTGCTGCTTTTTCTGCTTGATCCATTTGAGCAAGGTTTTCCCATAAATATTTTTTTGTTTCTTGAATTGAATTAAAATAATTAGATATTTTTTCGTCAACAGTACTATATGCTATTTTTAGTTTCTTTAATATATTATTAAGATAATCTATTTCTTCTTTCTCTGTCTTATTCAACATCCACTTTCCCCCTTAAAAGCCAAAAGTAAATTATAATACTTTCTAGAGAAAAGTACTAGACCTTTTTCTAATGTATATAAATCATAAAATATGCTGTAAAAATATAAAAAAGTATATATCGACTTTTATATCAACATATACTTAAATAATATATTACTTTTTCTTAATTTCCTTATTATCTAAAATAATAACCTGTTCCTTATTACTTCTTGCTACTTTCTTTGTATTATCTACAAGTTTTATAATATCCTTATATGACTTTTTTGCTCCTTTTACAAGTAATGGCACTCCTATAAAGTCAATTTTTAACCCTCTAGAAAACAGTCCACCAAATGTCATTGGAAGTGGAACAGTTGGGGATGTGCTAGAAAATATAATCTTTTCATTTAATAATCCTTGTTTATGAATCATAGATGCTAAATTATATAATCCTGGAATCAAAACCTTTGACCTTCCCCTGCCTATTGCATAAACCTTATTTCCTAAATTATTTTAATGATTTTAGTATGTGCAGTGAACAATAGATTTAAACAGCTTTTATTACAGGAATTGTTAATCTTTTATACAGCATTTTTACCTCCTAATTATCTCTTTATTTTATATTTGAAATACGATACTTAATAATAATATATTATAATTAATAACTACAAGCAGAAAACACTTAATTAAGGAGTTTATGTAATGAGAAAAAAAGATATACTTGAATTAAAAAGACGTTTCAAAAAAGACCATTGTACCTTTACTAAAATGTGTGGTTGCTATGTTAATAGTGAAAAAAATATTATTTTAAAATTTAGAGAAACCTTTCTAAATTTAGATGAAGACGAATACTTTAAGTACTTAGAAATTGCTAAAAAAGTTCTGTCTGGAACTATTGGTAATAATATTTTAGAACTTAATTTTCCAATGAATGAAGACCTTACAAATGAGAGACAAGTTTCTCTTATGCACCTTAGAAATAGTGAATTAAAAGATGATTCACTTCTCGATAGTTTTTATCAGTTAATCATAGATAATTATAATTGTTCTGGCAATTTTTTAATACTTGCTTTTCATGATGCTTATGATGTTATTACTAAAACAACTGATAATGCAAAATTAGATGAATCTGAAGAAGTATATAAATATGTGCTATGTGCAATATGTCCTGTTTCACTTTCAGAGCCTGGCCTTAGATACTTTGAAGAAGAAAATAAAATTAAAGCCCGTGTTAGAGATTGGGTAGTTAATCCTCCAACTAATGGATTTGTATTTCCTGCTTTTATTGATCGTAGCTCAGATGTTAACTCTGTTATGTATTATACAAAAAATCCAAAGGATACCCACCCTGAATTAATAGAAAATGTACTAGGTTGCTATTCAAAACAAACTGCTACTGTACAAAAGGAAACATTCCAATCTATTATTAAGGACTCTTTTAATGATGAAGAAAAAGCGGATAAAGTTTTTATGGAAATACAAGAGAACCTTAATACTATGATAGACGAATATAAATCTATACATGAAGATACAGACTCAGAACCTATTACATTAACAAAAGACAATATACAAAACCTTTTAATAGAAAGTGGTATTCCTGAAGAAATTACTACTGAAATTGAAAAATCCTATGTAGAAAACTTTGGCGATGACATTCCTTTAGCAGAGAATCTAATTGATGCAAAGGCACTTAAAGCAAATGAACAAAGGAAAAAAGAAGCAAGACTTGAAAAAGAAGTAGAAATTCTTCAAACCAGGCTTGAACAAATTAAACAAGAAGCTAAAATAAATGATGAAGATGTTTCCCAAGTGGAAACTAATGATGTAGTTTTAGAAGAAGATACAGAAATTAGTGAAGAAAAAACCGAAGAAACTTATAGTGCAGATTCAAAAGATACTACCCCTGACTATGATGTTATACTTCAAGTAAAATCTGAAAAAGTAGATCAAATAAAATCTCAAATAATTAATGGACAAAAATGTATTGTTATTCCTATTAATGAAAATGAACAAACTACAGTTAATGTTTTAGATGAATCAATTTAACTTATACAAATAATAAACTAGAAAGCTAAGTATATAAAATAACCTAAACTCAGCTTTCTAGTTTTTCTTATAACATAATAAGCTTTTTATTAATATATAAATCAGTGCTTATTATAAAATAACTACTAAAAATTTTGTTGAATATAATCAATGTAATCTTTTTTTATAACTTCATTAGGATTATTCTTAAACCATTCATAAGACTCCTTTAACCCCTCAAACAAATCTTTTGGTTCCGATAATAATTCAGCTTGTTTTGATACATCTAAACTATATTCATAATTATAAAAACTAAAGTACTTTCTATTTTTCAAAGCACATTCAAATACAAATGGCTCCCTATATAAATTTTGCATAGGCCCATATAAATAAGGTGGTCTTAAAATATATGCATTAGGAAATTTTGAAAGTAAATACTTTTCTGCTTCAATTTTATCAGTTCCATATTTTCCCCATATTGAATTTGGTCCAACACTTTGATTTTCTAAAAATGGTTGAGTATTAGTTTCTGGATAAACAGCTGATGAGCTAATTAATATATAATCTTTAAATTCTAAATGTTAAAGTATTTTGCTACATACTTACTAACAAATACTGTTCCTCCTGTAACTAGTATACGTTTCATAAAATCCCCCTCTTATATTAATTAAATTCATTAAATATCCTATCTAGTTTCCATATATGAGTATTTTTACGAAATATAAGGCATGTTAAAACTCCAATAATACCAAGAATAAAAAATAATACTGCAGCACCTGATCCTTTTCCACTACCAAATATACTTACCAATAATCCATCTGATTTTTGTAACATCATAAATGGTTCAAATACTTTATCAACTAATATTCCCCCTAAAAAATACCCAATAGGAATTGTGAAAAATTGCAATGTATTTCTTACAGAATAAACTCGTCCTTGCATTTCTATTGGTATACAGCTTCTAAATATTACGTCCATATTAGAAGTCATAATAGGAATAGCAATCCATCCTAAAATTGCACCAACACACCATACTGGTACAGATTTTCCAAATGCTAAAAAGAAGTTTTCAGTACTCATTGAAAGAAGTAATCCATTAAAAATCACACGAACACGGCTTTTAGGAGTCGGTAATATAGAGGCAAGAATGCTACCAACAAGCATAGCAATTCCGGTAACTGTATTAACAACACCAAGTGCCATCTCTCCTCCTTCTTTTCTTGATAAAATCATAGCTGGAAAAATAGCATTAAATACAGATGCAGTAAAATTAATTTCAGCTAAAAATAAAATCAAATTAAGTATTCCGAGATTATCTTTTAAAAAATACAATCCACTTTTAGCTGATTTAAATACAGATTCCTTCTTCACATTTTTACTATACACCTCTGGTATTTTTATAAAAAATAATAAAGATACAAAAGCAAATATAAATGTTAATAAGTCTAATAAAATAATTATCTGAATGCTTGTTAATGTTAACAATGCTGTTGCAATAATCGGTGTTATTATACTAATAAGAGAATTAGAAAAAGATCTTATTCCACTAACTTTCTGATAATGCTTTTTAGGCGTAAGTATACTAATAGCTACATCTGAAGCAGGTTGCTGAAATGTATTCATTAATCCATTTAATGCATTTAAGCAATAAAGATGCCATATCTCTAGTCTTCCTGTATTTAATAAAACCAGTACCATAATAGTACACAAAGCTGCAAAGCTATCACTTATAAGAATAGTTGTTTTCTTGTTCCACTTATCACTTAATGCACCTGCAAATATGCTCATGATTACATAGGGTATATATGAGCAAACTGATAGCATTGCTGTTATCAATGTGGATTCATGTTGTTGATACGACCATATGATTAAAGCAAAACTAGTTATAGAACTACCTAATGCTGAGAAGGATTGTGTAATCCATAAAAATAAAAAGATGTTAATTTCCTTTATTAAAACTTTACTTAAATACACCTTATTATACCATATTTTGTAAATATTCTTTTCTATTATGTAGCATTTATATTTACTATGAATACTATGAGACACAAGAAGTTCCAGCTTCTCAGTAATTTTATGTGTAGGTGATTTTAATGACATGTTATAATAATCAAAATGCAAAAGAAATATCTATAGACTACCCACTATATCAATCACAAAAAGGTAATTACTTTATTGGTCAAACTCCAACCTTAAGTGGTGAAACTAAGCATGCATTAGCTGAATTAAAAAATCCACACAAGTCAAATCGCCTTATATATTTAAACGCTATAACTCTAACAAATATTTCTTCTCTTGATTTATCAGCTGAGTTTTATTTAAGATCACATATTAATAATGCAATACCTAGTGATTTAGTTAGCTGTGTTAATACGGCTATTTATCCTGAGCCAATTCCTGAAGGTAAAATTAAATATGTAAATAAACCTACCTATCCCCCAAAACATGGAGTACCTATTTTTAGTAGAATAGTATCTCCAAATTCTACGTTAGTTGTTGACGGAGGCCAAATTATACTTGGTCCTGGTGAATCTATTGCTGTTTATATTGGTGAATTTTCACCGGTTTCTTTTAGTGGTATAAAATTTGCATTTGGATGGTGGGAAGAAAAAATCCACAATTGTAACAACTATTACTGTTAATACAATTAATATTAAAACGCCCTTAACTAAGTATTTTTGTTAAGGGTGTTTTTATTATTTATACTTTATTCTTCAATATCAAAACGATCTGCATTCATTACTTTATTCCATGCAGCTACAAAATCTTGTATAAACTTTTCCTTATTGTCATTACATGCATATACCTCAGCAACTGCGCGAAGCTGTGAGTTTGATCCAAATATAAGATCTACTTTTGTTGCTGTCCATTTTCTCTTGCCTGTTTCTCTATCAAAACCTATAAACCTTTCATTAGACTCAGGTAAAGCCTTCCACACAGTATCAATATCAAGAAGATTTACGAAGAAATCATTTGTAAGGCACTCTTTCCTATTCGTAAATAATCCATCCTTTGATTGTTTGTAATTAGTATTTAGTACACGCATACCACCAATTAGTACTGTCATTTCTGGAATAGTTAGTGTTAATAATTGGGCTCTATCAATTAACATTTCATCTGATTGTGATGCATATTTATCTTTCATATAGTTTCTAAATCCGTCTGCCTTAGGCTCAAGAACACTAAATGAATTTATATCTGTTTCCTCTTGCACAGCATCACCTCGTCCTGGAGTAAAAGGAACAGTAATGTTATATCCTGCATTTTTGGCAGCTTGCTCAATACCTACACATCCACCTAATACAATAATATCAGCTAAAGAAACCTTTTTACCCTTTGAATGTGAACTATTAAAATTCATTTGAATTCTTTCTAAGATATATAAAACCTTATCAAGCTTTTCTAGCTCATTAACTTCCCATTGTCTTTGTGGCATTAAACGTATTCTTCCACCGTTTGCTCCTCCACGTTTATCTGAACTACGAAATGTTGATGCAGATTTCCAAGCTGTTGTAACAAGTTCTGATATTGATAATCCTGAATCTAAAATGTCTTTTTTAAGTTCTAAAATATTCTTTTTATTAATCAATCTATAATTAACTTTTGGAATTGGATCTTGCCAAATAAATTTTTGTTTTGGAACTTCTGGTCCTAGGTACCTTGATATTGGTCCCATATCTCTATGAGTTAATTTAAACCAAGCCTTAGCAAAATCATTAGCGAATTTTTCTGGATTGTTTAGATAATTCTTTGCTATTAATTTATAAGAAGGGTCACAAAGTATGGCTAGATCTGCTGTAGTCATCATAGGTCTGTGCTTTTTTAGCGGATCATATGCATCAACTACCATATCCTCTTCATCTACATCTTTAGCCAGCCATTGATACGCTCCTGCAGGACTTTTAACTAACTCCCACCTATATTTAAATAATGTTTTTAAGTAACCCATTGTCCATTTTGTAGGCTCTGCTTTCCATGCACCTTCAATACCACTACTTATGGTATCTGGACCCTTACCAGTTTTATAACCATTTTTCCATCCAAGTCCTTGCTGTTCAATAGGTGCAGCTTCTGGCTCTGGCCCAACATAAGAAGGTGATGCAGCACCATGACATTTACCGAAAGTATGCCCTCCTGCTATAAGAGCAACGGTTTCTTCATCATTCATTGCCATACGAGAAAATGTTTCTCTTACTTCCTTAACCGATTCTCTTGGATCAGGTTTTCCACCTGGCCCCTCTGGATTTACATAAATTAGCCCCATTTGTACAGCAGCAAGAGGATTTTCAAGGGTTTTATCATCTTTTTTACGCTCATCTTCAAGCCACTTTTTTTCACTACCCCAGTAAATATCCTCCTGTGGTTCCCAAACATCTACTCTTCCGCCACCAAAACCAATTGTTTTTAATCCCATAGATTCTAGTGCACAATTACCTGTTAATATCATAAGGTCAGCCCAAGATATTTTATTTCCATATTTCTTTTTAATTGGCCAAAGTAAGCGACGTGCTTTATCTAGATTTATATTATCTGGCCAACTATTAAGTGGTGGAAAACGTTGTAATCCTTGTCCTCCACCTCCTCTACCGTCACCAACTCTATAGGTTCCAGCGCTATGCCAAGCCATACGAATAAAAAATGGTCCATAGTGACCATAATCAGCAGGCCACCATTCCTTAGAATCTGTCATTAACTTATATAAGTCATTTTTCAGTTCATAATAATCTAATTCATTAAATTCCCTAGCATAGTTAAAACCTTTAGACATAGGATTACTTAACTCTGAGTTTTGACGAAGAATATTAAGCTTAAGCTGATTTGGCCACCAATACTCATTAGTTGTACCTCCACTTGTCACTGCTTTCCTTGTTCTTCCTGTCATTGGGCATTTACCTTCTACCATAACACTATCCCCCTTAGACTTTTTCATTAAATATTGGATAAATACTATTACAGTAAATTATATAAATATATAAACAGTGCTATGAGTAAATTGGTAAATAATATTTAGTAAATATATTACTTTAAGGAGTATGTTTTAAATTTAATAAAGGTGAGTCACAATATTATCATTTGCTCTCACCTTATTTTTTACCATAAATAACTACAGCTTTTCCTAATACCTTTTTATGTAATAGTATAGAAGGTAACTCAATTATGCTCTCAAGTTTTTCAACTTTAACTTCTGAAACTCCAAGTGAATTAATATCTTTAAAAAACTCAATATTGTTCCCAAATATTCTTTCATCAAGGAATAAATCTAAAAATATAAACTCTCCATTATTCTTTAGAACTCTTAACGCTTCCTTTAAAACTTTTATTTTATCTCTTTCATCTTTTACCTCATGAAAAGTTAAACAACTTACCACTAAATCAAACTCATTATCATTAAAAGGTAACTTAGATGCACTTGCCTTTATAAAGTTAATTTTGTCTAACACGCCTTCATATTCAGCGTTTGCTTCGCACATTTTCTTTGAATATTCCCAGTCTTTTCCCCAATAATCAATTCCTACTAAAGATGCTTTTGGAAGTGACTTTGCTAACTTAATTATAAGTGAAGCACTACCAGTACCTATATCTAATATCCTACCTTCTTCTTTAAGATTGGCTCTGTCTATTATTAAGCTATGTATTTTATATTGAAAATTACCTCCAAAATCTGAAAATTGATAATAAGAGTATGATATTATAAATAAAATATATAAAAATGGTACTGCTAAAGCCCCTGCAACAATACGTATAAACAAATTAATTGGCATAAATAATATTAATATTAACAAAATAGAAATTCCTAAAAAAGTAATTATTTTATTTATTCTTATCCATGTTTTATAAACTGGCTTTTTATTCATATACTCTCTTCTTGAATATAAAATTCAAACTATATATCTTTTTATCTCATACAATATCTATTTAATCATTATTAATTTCCCCAACTTGAGATAAAAATTCTTCATATGACATTTGTCCTAATGCAAAGTCCATACTTTTTATATATATCTTTTCTGTTTTGGTATGTATTCTTGAATGAATTAAATCTAGTAATTCACTTTCATTAACTAATGGTTTTAATACATGTTGTTTATTAGAAAATGCTTCAAAATATCTTAAACCAAATTTTCTTTGAGAAATTGCATCAATATGAATACCATCAAGATTAGATGTTAAACCTGATGCAGTAACAAAATAACAGTTATCCTGTTCAAAAGCGAATCTTTCTAACTCTTTGTTAATAAAGTTATATTCAGTACAAATCTTTCCATATCCTTGTTTACCTAAAAAATCCCCTAAACCACCAATAATAATTGGAATATCTGGAGCATTTAATTCTCTTCTAAGAGTTTCAATAATTAAAAGTAACTTTTTATAATACACTTTATAATTTCCATTAAAACTATCATTTTCACCTTGGTGCCACAGGATACCTGATAACTCGCTACTTTCCATAGCAAGTTTGGCTTGAGTTATTGCATGTCTAAAAAGCATTTTGTCTATAGCCCATTCATCTAATGAACTTCCACTTTCAGCACAAGGAATTAATCCAATACTATCTTCTTGATTTTCACTACACCATGCCTCTGCAAATGAACCAACTAAACTTATTCCTGCAACAGGTCTATCATAATTAACTGGTTCACTCATCATTTGCCATCTTCCATTACGTAACATCTGTATTCTTTCATTATAAATCGGAGGTACTTCATTAATAAAACCCCTTCCAGCCATATTTGACTGTCCTAACATTAAAAATGATTTAATCACTTTTTTCATCCTCTCTTTTATAAATGTAAAAACAATTAAATTAGATTTATTTAAAACAATCCAGATTATCCCATATAAGCTTTTCTGAATTTGATTTTGTATCCCCAAAATAATCTACAAAATATTTATAATGCTTTGCACCAAGCTTTTCATATAATCTTTTAGCATTGTTATTTCCTCTGACAATACAAATACTCATACATTTATAGCCTTTAGTAAAAGCATAATATCCTACAGTATTGATTAGCATTGTACCAATACCTTTTCCTCTTGAAGATTCAGAGACATGTAGTGAATCTAAATACCAACCATGCTCTATTTCATCATCTTCTTTACATGCAGAAAAACCTAAAAATTTTTCATCTTCATATGAAACAAAAATCATATGTTTTTCTTTTATAAGATATTCTTTCCACTTTTTCACTCCATCAATTATATTCAAACTATCTAAAACCTTATTTGGCAGCAATCCTTCATACGTTTTTTTCCAATTCTCAATATATAAATTCGCAATCAGTTCTATATCCTTATCATTTGCTTCTCTAATAATCACTAACGTTCCCCCTCTCAATTAATCCCTTTAATTATAACATTTTGTAAAAAAACATTACTTATAAAATATATAAAACATCTTATTTAACAGCTATTACTTTTACATAAGGTTTAACTTTTAATTAAGTTTTACTATAATATAAATCAAGAAGCATAAATTTTGAGATATTTAGGATTTAACACAAAATATTAGAAATAGATTTAATTAAAAGAACAAGTAAAAATATTAAAAGTATTCACTTGAACTTAAAAACAAATGATAAGGAGACAAAATGAAAAAAATAGGAATTATTATATGTAAATCACTACTTGGATTTATATTTTGTGCCTTTGCTATAGTAATGGCACTTAAATCTAATTTAGGATTAAGTCCATGGGATGTATTTCATCAAGGTTTATCAAATAGAACAGGAATAACAATTGGACAAGCAAACATTATTGTTGGCATAATAGTAGTAATTATAACAGTTTTATTAAAATTAGAAATAGGTGTAGGTACCATAGCAAATATGACATTGATTGGAATCTTTATAGACATAATCAACAATGCAGGTATTATTCCAGAGAGCACAAACTTATTTTCTGGAGTCTTAATGCTAATTTGTAGTTTATTTATGATGGCAATAGGTAGTTGTTTATATATTGGATGCTGTCTTGGATGTGGTCCTAGAGATGGTCTTATGATAGCTTTAGTTAGAATTACTGGAAAACCTGTAGGTGTAATAAGATTTTGTATAGAACTTGGTGTACTTGTAATAGGATGGATGCTAGGTGGAACTGTAGGTATTGGAACATTAATTACAGTTGTTTTTCTAGGATATTTTATTCAATTAGTATTTAAAATATTTAAACTTAATGTAAATGATTTGAAACACAAAAATATAAAAGAATTCTTTGAACTATTAAATAAAAATCAAGTGAAATCAAAACAGATAGATTATTAAAACTAATCTATCTGTTTAATTATCTAAAAATCTACTTGGAATTTAAAGCTAAACCCCTTTAAAAGATACTAAATATTATTTTTTATATATTCTAGGCACTCATCTGCTTTAAGTGGTTTACTATATAAATATCCTTGATATAAACCATCTCCCATAGAGTCTAAAACCTTTTTTTGAGTCTCTGTTTCTACAAACTCACTAACCACTTTTATACCAGTTGAACTACATAAGCTATAAACAGAACTTACTATGCTTTTAGATTCTTCATTTTTATCTATATCCCTTATTAAGCTTCCATCTATTTTTATACAATCTATATTATACTTTTTTATATATAATAAAGGATTATATCCTACTCCAAAATCATCTATTACTAGTTTTACTCCAAACTCACTTAGCTTAGTTAACTGCTCTTTAGATACATTATCTTCGCCTATTGCAAAGTTTTCCGTTATCTCCACTTTAATATTGTTTGGATTAACATTATAAAGCTTTATCTTATCAATTATATATTCTGCAAAGGTATCATCTGTTAATTGTTTTGTAGATGCATTTATAGACATCCCTATATCCTTGTCTAATTCTTTATCCCATCTTGAACTCTCCCTAATTGCTTCATTTGCAATCCATTTTCCTAGTGAGTAAATTAGACCTAATTCTTCTGCAATTAATACTATAATATTTGGTGGTATGTTTCCAAACTCTTCATGTTTCCATCTTAAAAGAGCTTCAACACCAACAACTTTTCCTTGTTTGTTTAACTGTGGTTGATATTCTAAGTACAATTCACCTTCATTTTTTCTTCTACCAGTTAATATTTCTCTAATCTCTTCACCTAAGAATATGCTTATCTCTCCCATGCTATCAGCTCCACTAGATAAGTCTAGTTTTTCTAAATTTCCTGAGAAAACTGTATTTTTAAGATTATTATAAGCCCCTTGTCTTTCTCTTTTACTCATATTATCAGATATTTTAACAAATGGTTTATATATTGCAACTCCCACAATAATATTAATAAGTTGTAGTATAACACCTGAAAATCCACCAGTTAATTTATATGCGTTAAATAAAATCGGATCTATCCAACTCATATCGGTATTTACAATTTCAACTAACCTAAGTTCAAGTGCTACATGTGCTATTGCATATAAAACTATAGGGGCTACTGTTAATGGAAGTACATATATAGGATTAAACAATATTGGTAACCCATATGTAATAATTTCATTAACATTAAATATACTTGGTATAGTAGAAATAATAGATATTTTCTTACTATACTTATTTTTACTATATAAGAGTATAGCTATTATTAAACATATAGTGCTCCCAGCCCCTCCCATATTATTAAACGTATCAACATACAGCCTATTAAAGGATTGGTCGTGTACTATTAAATCTCCACCATGCGCCCCTATTATCCATAGAATATTTTTTGTGAATATATATTTTATATCATTTAAAAAACTATTTGCTCCATGTATGGTTATTTTCTCAATGCCATTTACATTATTTAAATAAAATGAATCAATTAAAAAAGCTATACAAATTGCACTAGCTATAGTTAAAACTGATGGTATTATAGCTAAAATAGACTGTCTTACAATCTTTTCATAACTATTAATTAGATTGGTTCTTCTATCTAGCATATAATAATATATTTTAATATATAATTCACTAAATATTATACTAACCACTACAGCTAACAAGGTCCAGTTTGCCGCTATAATTATGCTACTTCCTGTATCTAAGGCACCTTTCATTGTAAAAATACTACTAAAGGCAATAGATGAAGCCAGCCCTATAAATCCAACTACATTTGAGCTTACACTATTACCCATATACTTTACATCTTGCTTCTCGTATGCACGTATTTTAGCTAGTTCGCTACTAATTGATATTACAATTAGAGCCTTTGAAAGCATATACAAATTATTGTATATCTCTTGAAACATCCCCTTCCAATTATCACCTATAATCCCCTTCATTATATTCATAAATGTATCATTATTTACATTGAGTATTATTATAAAAATACAATTTATCAAAATGATAGGCTG